>NZ_LMVP01000532.1 GCF_002287235.1 Methanosarcina spelaei | reverse complement strand
GGCGCGGACATACCCCGTTGCTTGCAGCGGGGTGCGCCAGCGCAACTTTGATTTCAAAGTTCTTTTGAATTTATCCAGTATCTATTTAAAATTTTTCACATTACCTATATTTATAGAAACAGACCTGAACAGGATTACTTGTTAGCTTATAGAGAGAAGTGGCAAACTTCCTATCTCTATGTTTTCGAGCTCTTTAAGTGCCCGTTATTTATATTCGCTTGAACTCTTAGGTTCTTGATCTTCCATAAATGCCTCTTTAGATTTCTTTTATATACAGGCGCTCTCTTGTATTGTAAGGTCTAAAAAGACTTGATGCAGCCCCAATCAGTGTTTCGGATTTTCCTATTATAAAAAATCCTCCTTTTCCGAGAGCCTTGTAAAAATTAATCTGTAATTGCTCCTGAATTTCCTTTTTAAAGTATATCATTACATTTCGGCAGACAATAAGATCAAAATGATCGATTTTGGGATCTGAAATTAAGTCCTGACATTTAAATTGTGTTATACTCCTAAACTCATCTATTATCTGATACATATCTCCCTGCTTCAAAAAATAACGTTCTCTTGTGCTTTGATCAAGATTTTTAAGTGAATTCTCATTGTAAACGCCCTTTTTGGCTTTTTCCAGACTTTGAATATCAATATCCGTACCTATAATTCTTATTCTGTACTTATTAAAATCGTTTTTCAGGGTCCTGTGCAGCAGAATAGCAAGAGAATAAGCCTCTTCTCCTGCCGCACAACCAGCACTCCAGATGCGAATTGATCGAATGAATAGTCCTGATCTGTTTTTAGTAAGAGAAGGAATGATCTCTTTTTCTATTATTCTAAAGGTTTCTGGATTTCGGAAAAACTCACTGACGTTTATAGTAAGAGCGTCAAAAAGGGACTCGTACTCTTGAGGATCTTTCTCCAAAAGTTTCAGATACGCTCCATAACTTTCTGAATTGGTGGCTCGGACACGCACGTTAAGTCTACGCCTGAAATGGGCTTCCTTATAATGTTCACAGTTAAAGCCAGTGTTTCTATTAATAGTTCTCTTTAAAAGTTCAAAGCCCGGATCTTTTCCAGATTTTGACATGCTTTTATCTCTTTACCTTTCTCTTTGTTTATCTCTTTACTTTTCTCTTTGTTTATCTCTTTACTTTTCTCTTTGTTTATCTCTTTACTTTTCTCTTTGTTTATCTCTTTACTTTTCTCTTTGTTTATTTCTTTACTTTCTCTTTGTTTATCTCTTTACTTATCTTTTTGTTTAACCTTTTACTTTTTTCTTTATTTTTCTCTATGTTTATTTTATTATCATTTCCCTTTCTAACTGGATCGTTACCCATTTCTTCATCAGCAGTACTTTATCCCGGTTTTTTGTCCCAATTAAAGTTTCTTACATATTTCAAATCAGGGAGTTAACATCGATAATTAAAAGAACATTTCCATCACCCAGAATTGTCGCTCCTGCAAACCCTCTGGTATTATCAAGAAGCTTGCTTTTGAAACTCTTTACTATTACTTCCTGTTTTCCAAGAAGCTCGTCGACAACTATCCCAATATGTTGCCCATGCTTTTCAACGATAACCATGTAAATATTGTTCTCATTGTCATTATCAGGTAGCTGAAACTGCTTTCTCAATCTAAAAAGTGGAAGAATTTTATTGTCTATTAAAATGACTTCCTGCCCTTTGATATGTTTGGTTTCCTGCGAACTAACTTCAATGTTTTTCACTATGTTTGTGAAAGGAATTGCGTACTTTTCCGTTCCAACTCTTACCAGCATGGCCTGATAAACTGCAATGGTTAAAGGCAGTTTCAGTTCGAACCTGGAACCAAGTCCGGGCTTTGACTCAACTTTTACGGACCCTCCGAGGCGCTCAACTCTATTTTTTACAACATCCATTCCTATTCCCCTTCCGGAGACATCGGTAACACTGTCAGAGGTACTGAGGCCTGGAGTAAAGATCAGCTGCATTACTTCTTCTTCCTCAAGCTGCTCCGTACTTTCTCTTGAGATAATTCCTTTCTTTAATGCAACTTTCCTGATTTCATTAGTATCTATTCCACGTCCGTCATCTTCTATTCTAATAAAGACAAAATTTTCCTGTCTTAAAGCTGCAACCAGTATAGTGCCATTCTCTTTTTTCCCAAGCTCCACACGCTTCTCCGGAATTTCTATTCCGTGATCTACTGCATTTCTTAGCAGGTGAACCAGGGAATCCCCAATTTCTTCGAGAATAGTTCTATCGAGCTTGATTTCTTTCCCTTTGATTACAAAATCGATTTTTTTGCTTTGTACACGTGCGAGATCTCTTATCATTCTGGGATAAACATAGGCAATATGGTCCAGAGGCACCATTCTTGCCTCGATCACTTCATCTTGCAGTTCTCTTGTTAGTTTATGAAAATCCGAAAGTGCAGCTTCAAGCTCCTTTGATTTCAGATTGCGTGTAAGTTCGTTTACTCTACTCCGGTTAATTACGAGCTCACCCACAAGATTCATCAATTTGTCGAGCTGTTCAGTACTTATTCTTGAATTTTGAATAATTTTTACTTTAGGACTCAATCTTGGATAAGCTAGGTTTTTTTCTTCCTTCTGTAGTCGATCAATCTCTTTTATTGATTTTTTCTTCGCAGAAAGGAATTTATTATCTTCTATTCTTTCAATGAAGGCTTTTTCAGGAGAACCATTTATCTCTACTAATGTTTTTATCACTTCGTAAACCTCAGGATAGAACTCGTATTTATTAGCCTTCTCTTTTTTTTCTTTTTCAGGCTTATCTCCTTCACTTTTACAGACGTTTTCTACAAGCTCATCAAGGGTATCCACACATATCAAGAGAACATCAATCAAAGAAGAATTAAGTACAATTTGCCGTGTGCGCAGTCTGTCTATCAAACTTTCCATTTCATGCGTTAACTCTACAATTTGCTTGAACCCCATAGTTGCAGCCATGCCTTTAAATGTATGAGCTGCACGAAATAATGTATTCATCTGTTCCGTATTTTCAGGATCAATCTCAAGCACCAGCAGGGAGTCGCTCAACTCTTTGATGTATTTTTCAGATTCTGCCCTGAAAATGTCCATATACTTTGACATATCCATAATTTTCCCTGCCTTTGTGGAAGTTCAGCTTTTCCTTTTTAGACGGTTTCTCAACACTGAATTCAATTCGGGATTGGATTCCAGTTTCTGTCCCACGTTCAATTATATTTTAATCCCTACTTCTGGCTTAATCCTGATATTTACTTTAGTCCCTACTTCTGGTTTAATCCCTAAACCAGTTCCGTGCTAGTTTTCAATTTAATCACGACATTTCTAGTTCTAATGAAGTTTTAATGAAGTTTTAGTGAAGTTTTAATGAAATTTTAATGGATTTTTAATGGAGCTTTAATGGAGCTTTAATGGAGCTTTAATGGTGTTTTAATGGTGTTTTAATGAAATTTTAATGGATTTTTAATGGATTTTTAATGGATTTTTAATGGATTTTTAATGGTGTTTTAATGGAGTTTTAGTGGAGTTTTAATGGAGTCTTAATGAAGTTTTGTGAAGTTTCTATGAAGTTTTAATAGAGTTTTAATGGAGTTTTATGGAATTTTTTGAAAGGATGCCATAAAACATGTACGTATATGCTGCGCTACCAGGACTGCGTAGGGATATCGACGGCAAACGAACCTAAAAGTTCCTCCAGAGATCTTATGCGCCTATTGCAAGAAACATTTCGTACGGAAGCAGTTGTTTCTTTCTGGAGCCTGTGCTTTTCTATTTTTTTGTTTGTATCCGGTTCTTCCCTGATTTCGCATATACTATAATCATCACAACCGGAGTTGGACATTCCTTTATAATCCCCGAGTAAAAGCCTTAAGACCGTCAAGGACAGACATGAAATTGTCTAAAAGATAGTCATCTCAAGCACTTTTTATTAAATATAAAAATTTATTTTAATAACTTTATCTAATAATGTTTATTTAAAAATATTACTAATTGTCTGATTTTGCATATTTCAGTTTGTAGAGCTTTAGTTAACACAACCTGATTTAGTGCAGCTTCAGTTAAGTTAATTAGTTTATTTATTTTCAGTTAAGTTAATTATTTTATTTATTTTCAGTTAAGTTGACTCTGTTCCAAAATCCAGTGATTTTCGTATTTTTTAATTGAAGACCTGAGTTAGCAAGAAGAGTCCAGTTATCATCAAAATCAATATTCGACATCTAAAGACTTCAATTTTTAAGTTATGTCACAAGGATTATGACTAATTACAAAACCTAGTGGTTTTGAAATTTAAATTCATCACTAGGTTTTGGTACTGAGTCGTTAAGTTAATTAGTTTATTCAATTTCAGTTAAGTTAATCTGGTTTAACGTAGCCTCAGTTATTTGGCTTAACGTAGCTTCAGTTATTTGGCTTAACGTAGCTTCAGTTGTTCAGTTTATAACGCAGCTTCAGTTGTTTAGTTTATAACGCAGCTTCAGTTATTTTACTCAATATAGCGTTAATTGCTTTGTTTAATGCGGCCTCAGTTAACGCAGTATGCAATAGTAGCTTTACTTACCACTAGATTTAGACCGGATCTAATTCGGTTCGGCAATTTTTCTTATTACATCGAGCATTCCATCAGGCTCAAAAGGTTTTACTATAAAGCCCATAGCTCCTATTTTCATTGATTCGGTTATGAATGCCTGTTGGCCAATAGAAGAACATATTACTATTTTTGCCTCAGGGTCCATAATAAGAATTTTTTGCAATGCCTCTTTTCCATCCATATCTGGCATAATTATATCCATTAACACAATATCGGGCTTTACTTCGAGATAAATCTGAATTGCCTCTTCTCCATCATTGACCTCAGCAACAACTTCATGTCCGTGCATCAGAAGAATGTCTCTAATAATCATCCGCATAAATTCGGCATCGTCCACAATCATAATTTTGGCCATGCACTTCCCTTCTTCCGCTCTTGAACAAGCGACAATATCGGATGATATTATACTTCTTTTTTTGGAATGTTTCGACATCTTTCGACATCTTATTCCGATGTTTGCCGAATCTCGCCCCTTGCCTGCATATTCTCCACAAATTCATACTATGAATCAAAGACCTAATTTAAAAATTATGTAAGGTTAACAAATGTAACCAGCGTAGTTTATTTGTTAAGATATATTAATCCCAATTGTGTAGAAAAATATATACTATACCTGCTATATTAAATTTTTTAATTGTCTTTATAAAATTGGAGGGCTGAAATTTATTTAGATACTCTGGTTAATTGACATGTTAAAAAAATATTTGCAAAAGTTACAGGCTCTTTTCTAATCTTCAGCCTGGTTCGGTTTTTAATTTACAGATTTAAATAAAACGTTGATCATATTGACTCAGTACCAAAATCTAGTGATGGATGTAAAATTCAAAATCACTAGATTTTGTAAATGGTCACCATCCGTGTAATACAACTTAATGATTCAAGTCTTTAGATAGCGAATATTGATTTTGATAAAAACTGGATTCTTCTTGCTAATTCAGATTTTCTATCAAAAATGCAAAAATCACTGGATTTTGGAACAGAGTCATCATATTATTTTTTATAAATAAAATGCTTCCTTATTTGTTTTATGTTTAATCTGGAACTAACTTTGATTTTTTCTGAAAAATAACATCCAAAATGATATCAGAGTCCAAATAAATTGTTTTCATTACTACATTTATATTGAATTTATGTATCTAAATCTAACAAATAAATTTATATTTTCTTAAACTTCATATATTATTGTAATTTGAGAATAACCCTGGGACAATTTGTAGGCCTAAGGTAAACTGTTGAAAAAATATTGATTTCATAACTTTCCGGTCCTGGTTTTAGGGAGGACGATGGTATACGTACTGAAGATACAAGGAAAGATTTTATTTCATTTTTTCTTGTCTTAGACCTTATTAAATGATTCAGTATCATTAGAATATCAATTCATTAGAAAATTTGTTATTCACCGTTTCTTTGACAAAATTTCGTTTACAAAACCTTGTTTGCAAAGAACAACTTTTAAAAAATCCTATTTACAAAAAGACCAGCTTACTAAATCTTCAAGCAACCTCACTTAGGAGTTGATTTAAGTGCCTGAAATTCTGATTGTTGAAGATAATTTACTTAATCTGACCGTTGAGGCAGACTTACTTAAGTCTTTTGGACACGAGCCGAAAAAGGCGAAAAACGGCTTTGAAGCTCTCAAAATTCTCAATGAAGTGAAAATTGACCTGATATTGCTTGACATGGAACTTCCGAAAATGCATGGTCTTGAATTGCTTCAAGAAATCAAACTTAACCCTGAAACTAGGAGTATAAAAGTAGTTGCAGTCACAGGTTATTCCGATCCTGAAAGTAAAGAAAAATACCTTAAAGCTGGATGCTATGCTGTTCTTGCCAAACCCATAAACTTTGGTGAGTTTGGCTCACAGATTGAGGATTTTCTTACAATAGTGGACTCTTGAAAATATAATATATGCGCAAATAAAAAGACAGTTGCAGTGTATATGCAAAAATAAAAATAGTCGCCTAAAAGGCAGACTAAGTAGATATCTAAAGAGATGCAAAATAGGGTTAAAATCACAAGGACAAATTTTTCATTATGTTTTCTTTTTTCAATTAATCAAAAAATTTATCAACTTTTAAATAGTCTGTATTGAATGATCGGTTGGAAGATCAGGCAATCTTCATAAAAACACTTCCGCCCGTTCACCTTCCTTAGCAGATACTACTGATACGTTAACAGTCCATGCAGGTAGAAGAGGTATAGAGATAGAGAAACCGGAGGCAAGGGTGAGATAGATGTATAAAAACACAAAAATAGGGCATGTAGTAATAGGCTTTGCTCTTCTTCTGGTTTTAATTTTCTTTGTTGGGTATACAGGCTATCAGGGTATGAATGACGTGGAAAAAAAAAGCCGAGCCATTCAAAACATGACCTTTATCATGAATAATATGCAGGGAGCCCTGGAAGCTCAGGAAAATTATGTTATTTATGGTGATCCTGTTTATAAGGAAGACACTTATAAACATCTTGATCGTGTACCCACACAAGCAGCTATATCCAAGGAAATATATCTTGTTTACCTTGATCCTGTAAATCAGGATCGAATGGATTCTATTCTGGAAGTCTCTGACAAATTTAAAGAAAGCTTTGATAGCTATGTTGAAGCAAACAACGAAGAGATAGCCCTGAGAGCTAATATCACTTCTAAAGGCGATCTTATCTTGCAGAAAGCAGATGAGATTTATCAAGACCAGATGCTTCAATACCAGCAATACGCAGAAAACGGTTCTTCAAGTGAAGTTCTCCAGCAAAAGTTATCCAATGCTCAGGAAGTCCAGAAAATTAGCATACTTGCAATGGAAGCTCGAGACCAATACCAGAACTATATAATTACTCCCGAAGATCAGTATGCAGAAAATTTCGATCGAACTATGGAGAATATAAGTGAAGTTACTAAGAACTTAAATAAGCAGACCGTAAATCCTGAAAATCTTGAGCGTGAAGATGCAATAATCTCCAATGTTAGAGAAATCCGGAATGATTTTGATCGCCTGGAAATTCTTAAAAAGAGGCAGGCAGTTGATGTGAAAAATATGGCAGCCATAGCTGCAAAAATTAAAGAAAATGCTGAAGCTGCCAGTGACGATCAGAAAGGTAAGCTTGACACCCTGATAATAAACTCTATAAGTAAGATTCTTCTCGTTACTCTTCTTTCGATACTTATCGGCTCTTTACTTGTTTTTGTGATTCTGAACCTCTACAGAAAACCCATTTATGAATTGCTCGATGCATCCGAGAAAATTTCTAACGGAAATCTTGATGTTAAAATCAATAGGAATTCGAGAAGTGAAATCTCTCAACTCTCACAAGTTTTTGAATCAATGGTTGAAAATCTTCGTAGCCTGATAAAAGGAATTCAGGAAAATTCGGTTCACCTTTCTACACTCTCAGAAGAAATGTCTGCTTCTTCTGAGGAAGTGGCTTCAGCTTCAAGGAAAATTTCTGACACTGCAACTGAAATCTCAAATGGGACCGAAATGCAGAGTACAAAAATATTGGATATCACTCATGCAATGCAGGATATGACACATAATATTCAAGAAATTGCAGAGAATACTCAGAAAGTCTCTAAGAACACTAGTATTGTCAATAGTACTGTCAATAGCATTGGAAATGCCTCAAGAGAAATTCTGGTAAAAATGGATCGTATTTGCTCCTCTGTTGATGAAACTAAGGAAGTAATAACAGAACTTGACTCCAAATCTCAACAAATCAATGAAATTGTAATTCTCATTACCAGGATTGCGGATCAGACAAACATGCTTGCTTTAAATGCTGCAATTGAGGCTGCCAGGGCTGGCGAGCAAGGTCGGGGTTTCTCTGTTGTAGCCGATGAGGTCAGAAAACTTGCCGATGAATCCGGTCGTGCTGCTAATAACATTTCCAGCTTAATCGAAGAAATAAGAGGCAGTATCAGCGAAACTGTGGAAAGTATAGAGGCCAGTAAAAAAGATGTGCAGGCTGGCTCACTATCTGTTAATAATGCAGTTGAAATGGTTGCAGGGATCGTTACTACAATCAATGAAATTACAAATATGATTGAAGATGTTGCAGCTGCTACAGAAGAGCAGTCCTCGTCCATTGAAGAAATCACTTCCACTCTGGAGGATATTTCCTCAATCTCGGAACAGTCCGCTGCAGGGACCCAGGAAACTGCTGCAGCTCTCGAAGAGCAGAGTGCTTCAATGTCAGAACTTGCCAATATGGCCAGTGAGCTTTCTTTGCTCGGGGAAAGAATGAAAAAAGCTACGGAAAAGTTCAAACTTGGTAACTTAAAAGAAGGATCAGGAAACATGTCAAGTTAAACTTTCGGAGTTAATTTGAGGAACTCAAATGTTTAAAGAAGTAATAGATGAAGGTTCAAGATTTTCTTCCGAAAATCTTCAATTAGTGACCTTTGAGCTTTCAGGTGAAGAGTTCGGAGTAGATATCATGCAGGTCTCCGAAGTTATTTCGGTTCCAAGGATCACCCGTATTCCTCAGGCCCCAGCATGCATAAAAGGGCTCATTAACTTGCGGGGAAAGATCCTCGTTGTGATAGACCTTAACAAGCGGCTTGAGTTCAGCTCGAAAGAAACTGATAGCTTGTCCAGAATTATTATAGTTGAGGTTAAAGATACAGTCCTTGGAATGCTTGTAAATTCCGTAAAAGAGATCATGAACCTGCCACTTTCTTCAATTCAACAACCTCCTGAGATGATCAGATCGAAAATCAATGCAGAATATCTAAGAGGAGTTGGAGAAATAAGTAGCAGGCTTATTATTCTACTAAATCTTGCACGAGTACTTGGAGAAGAAGAAATCGAAGAACTCAGTGAGCTGTCTTTTCCAGAAGAAATTGCTTTAACTGAGTAAACCACCTCTACGAAAGAGGATTTTTAAACTTGCTGAACTATATTCTGTAGAAAACGACAGCTTAAACTCACTTAAATAGTTTTCACCCAAAATGAATATTTAGAAAAGTATTTAAATTTAAACATTTGTTCTCCCCTAAAGCTAATGTTAAACTCTTCTAAAGCTAATGTTAAACTCTTCTAAAGCTAACATTACACTCTCCTGAAGCTAACATTACACTCTCCTGAAGCTAATATTAAACTCTCCTGAAGCTAACATTACACTCTCCTGAAGCTAATATTAAACTCTCCTGAAGCTAACATTACACTCTCCTGAAGCTAATATTAAACTCTCCTGAAGCTAACATTACACTCTCCTGAAGCTAATATTAAAGATTCACAATCAGGCTTTAAACATGCATCCTGTAGTCATATTCCTTTTCGCCCTTCTCCTTATCTTATTTTTACAGCCGGACTCAGGTTACACCCTTTCTTAAGTATTGTCCTTGTATCCATTCTTACAGGAATTCTTGCAGGAGAACCTCTGGCCACAGTCGAAGCAATAACCAAAGGATTGGACAACGTATTTTCTCGTTTTGCTATTATTATTACTCGTGGAAGTATTATTGGAATCCTGCTCCAGGGAACCGGAGGAATGTCCTTAATAGCTTCTGATATTATACGTTTTTCCAGAAATCCTCTACTTGCTCTTAATGTTCTTGGCTTTCTTTTTTCTGTTCCCCTTATGTGTTACATTCTTGCCTATGTTATCTTTGTTCCAATAGCTAAAGAGTTGGCTGTCAGACTCGATAACCCCCCAATTTCCACTGCAACAATCCTTGCACTGGGAGCTGTTGCCTCGTTTAACCTTGTCTACCCTTCGCCTGTAGTAATTTCTGCAGCAGAAGAGCTATCGGCTGACGTGAACAGGCTTTTTATTATGGGACCTTTTATCGCAGTTCCCACTTCCATTGTAGGCTACTTGTATTCTAAAAATCTAGAAAAGTCTAAAACTGCAGGTTTTTCAAATAGAATAAAAGAAAAAAAGCTGAAGATCAGGAAAAAACCTCAGGAATATATAATAACCCTGCTGAAAAGCCAAGTCGACTTGAGGCTTACTTTCCAATCTTTTTTCCTTTACTCATTATTCTCCTTCAAACAGACTTTGAATACCCTCATTCTGTGTTCACCTTTCTGGGGAACCCGAACATTGCTCTCCTTATAGGAGTCCTTCTCTCCATCTTTTCTGGCAGAAAGCTCAGGTTTCCCATACTAAGGGAATTGGTCGAAAAAGCTGTGAGGAGAAGTGGGATTGTTCTTCTTGACCTTTGTGGAGGAGGTACTCTTGGGGCAACCCTTGCCATGACCGGAGCAGGGGAAGCTCTTGGCAGGTTCTTCTTGTAGTTGAGCCTTCCTCATATCCTTGTGCCTTTTCTCATTGCCGCAGCCCTTCAAACCGTTCAGGGATCAAGGGTTGTTACCATGCTTGTTGCACCTTCTCTTTTACTACCCCTGGTTCCTGAACTTGGGCTTCCTCCGGAAATCATTATCCTTTCAATAGCTTCAGGCATTTTTCTAATTTTTCATGTCAGTGATCCTTTCTTTTGGATTTTCGGAGAACTTGCAGAGCTGGAACCCTCTGAAGTCTTCAGGTCAAATACCCTTGGGAGTGCCGTAATGGGCATTGTGAGTTTCCTGCTGACATCTGCTGTTTATCTTTTCTTTTACTGATTTCTTCGTCTATTGTTTCTCTAATTTTGTCACAGTACAACAATGATCACATAATTTGGTACGTGGCAAATAATAAATACCAGTTTTTTATATTTCTCTATATGAATGAGAAAAATTATCCTGAATTTACGGGCCTTGAGCTCTCTCCGAGAAAGGTAGATTATCTTAAGTTCATTCTTGAAAAAGGAGGCACTGTAAAAACCACAGAGATCTCTTCAGTCCTGAAGGTCGATCCTTCAACTACGACTAAAACTTTAAACGAACTTGCAAGTGCAGGCTACCTGAATCATGTTCCCTATAGGGGTGTGGATCTAACGGAAATGGGGGAGGCATATACACAATTTCTCATCCGAAGACACAGGATTCTTAGTCTTCTTTTAACCCACTATGGCCTGTCGTCGGAGGAAGCGTGTAGTGAAGTTTTACGTTTTGAAGCTTTTGTCTCCAGGGATGCTATAAATAAAATCTGCAGCTCAATGGGACACCCGATGTTCGGAGTTTGTGGAGAAATAAGCCATGAAAACTGCTTGCATGAAGAAAAACACCATTGAAACTGCTTGCATGAAGAAAAACACCATTGAATGCCTGTAAGTGGAACATTAAATGAAATTCTAAATGAAGAGCTAAAGTGCTAATCAAGTGCCGAGTATGGGTTTCAAGATAAATTTGGTATTGCACCAAAAAATTTCCTGAATAATTCAAAAATTTAAGTGCATACCAAATTTTGAATACCTACTGATTTTGGATAATAGAGACTTTGAATAATGTTGGTCTTATCTCATTCAGAAATATATTCATGAATTAATAAAAACTGAAAAATGAAGAAATGGGATTTCAATATGAATCTGAAAATTCTACCTTTATTAGTGCTCTTGACTGTTGGTCTGAGCCTTTTTGCCAGCGGCTGTACAGGTCAGGACGACTCCCAAACTAATGAGAATGAGAGTACAGTACCGGACGTTGAAGTATCAGGGTCGAACGAGTCTGTAATCGTAGCTGTGAGTATAGTTCCTCAGGCTGAGTTTGTAGAAAAAGTTGGGGGAGACAAAGTGAAAACTGTTGTCATAATTCCTCCAGGAGCAGACCCTCATACCTATGAACCATCTCCTAAAGAGATGGGAGAAGTGAGCAAAGCTAGTATGTATGTTACAGTCGGTGTAGATATGCCCTTTGAGGAAGTCTGGATCAACAGATTCAAATCTATTAACACTGGAACTCTTATAGTAAACTCTTCTAATGGAATCGAACTCAGGAAACTTGCTGCTCACGATCATCACGAAGAGGAAGGAGCAGAAGAACATTCAGAAGAACATGCAGAGGAACTTGAAGCAGGTAACGAAGAAACTGAACTGGATCCCCACATATGGACATCTCCTTCAAATGCAAAGATAATGGTCGAGAATATTTATGAAGGACTTGCCAAAATAGATCCTGAGAACAAAACTTACTATACTCAGAATAGAGATACCTATCTTAAGGAACTTGACGCTCTGGATTCAAGGATCCGCGAAAAGCTCGAGGGAAAAGAGGAAAGAAATTTCATGGTCTATCATCCTTCCTGGGGCTATTTTGCAGCGGACTACAACCTTACCATGATTCCAGTTGAGATTGAAGGAAAAGAGCCGAGTGCTCAGGATCTGGCAAAGGTTATAAGTCTTGCAAAAGAAAAACAGGTTAAAGTCATCTTTGTCCAGCCTCAGTTCAGTACGGAAAGTGCACAGTCCGTAGCTAAGGAGATAGGCGGTGAAGTTGTAGCTGTAGACCCGCTTGCAAAGGATTATGTTGCAAATATGGATAATGTATCCGACATTTTTGCCAGAAACCTGGTATGAAGTCATTAAGGTATGAAGTCATTAAGGTATGAAGTCATTAAGGTATGAAGTCATTAAGGTATGAAGTCATTAAGGTATGAAGTCATTAAGGTATGAAGTCATTAAGGTATGAAGTCATTAAGGTATGAAGTCAGTAAAATTAGTACTCGAGTCCTGGTTTAATCAGAACTCAAGTACTATCTTAATATCAAATGCTCGTAATCCGGTAAATAAAAACGATATTCTGAAGGAAAGGCAATGGAGAAGGTTATAGAACTGAAGGATGTCTGGGTTCGTTACGGAACCCAGACTATTCTTGAGGCAATCAATTTTGAATTGAAAGAACCCAATGGACTGCTTGGGATTATCGGACCTAATGGGGGAGGAAAGACTACATTTCTCAAAGTGCTCCTGGGGCTTTTGAAACCTTATAGAGGCAATGTAAAACTCTTTGGGAAACCACCGGAAAAGAGTAGGGAACTTGTAGGCTATGTCCCTCAGTACAAAGGTTTTGATTTTGATTTTCCTATCAGTGTTTGGGAAGTTGTGCTTACAGGCAGGATGAGCCATACAGGTTTTCTGAAGAAATTTCGAGAAGAGGACAAAAAGGCTGCCGAAGAAGCTCTTAAAACTGTAGAAATGTTTCAGTACAGAGACCGGCAAATTGGGCAGCTTTCTGGAGGACAACGGCAGAGAGTCTTTATTGCAAGAGCTCTTGCTACAAACCCTAAACTTCTGCTTCTGGACGAACCTAATTCCGGGCTTGACCCGCATATGCAGGATGAACTCTATCGCCTGCTAAGCAGACTCAAGCAGGAAATGGCAGTTATCATGGTTACTCATGATCTCAGTGCGGTTTCTGTTTATGTCGACAAAATAGCCTGTTTAAACCGCACTCTTCATTATCACAATTCCAGAGAAATTCCGGTTGAAGATCTTGAAGCTACCTACCAGTGCCCTGTTGAGCTGATCGCTCATGGAATTCCTCACAGGGTGCTGAAAAACCATGAGGAGAACTCCTGAAGATCAGGACTTGTTCGAAAAGGACTGATTCGAAAAACAGACGGAGAAACTCCTGAAGATCAGGACTTGTTCGAAAAGGACTGATTCGAAAAACAGACGGAGAAATAAGAATGTTTGATTTTCTGCAATATAATTTTATCCAGAACGCTCTTGCAGCCGCAGTTCTTGCAAGCATAGCCTGCGGGATTATAGGAGTCTATGTTGTCGTCAAAAAAATAGTCTTCATAAGTGGTGGGATAGCTCATGCTTCCTTTGGAGGTGTCGGGCTGGGCTATTATCTCGGAATTAATCCTATGTTCGGAGTTCTTCCCTTTAGCTTGCTTTCGGCTCTTGTGATGGGAACAGTGAGCAAGAAGTCTAAAATCCCTGAAGACAGTGCTATAGGCATACTCTGGTCTCTTGGAATGGCACTCGGAATAATTTTTGTTTATCTAACCCCTGGTTATGCTCCTGATCTTATGACCTATCTCTTCGGCAATATTCTAACAGTTCCCTACTCCGACCTTTATTTTATGCTAGCTCTTGATGTAGTAATAGTAGGTGCGGTTTATTTACTTTACAAAGAATTTCTTACCTTATGTTTTGACGAAGAATTCACAACAGTACAGGGCCTTCCTACCGAAAAACTTTACCTTTTCCTTCTCTGTATAATTGCTCTAACAATTGTAGTGCTCATTAAGGTCGTGGGTATTATCCTTGTAATCGCTCTTCTTACCATTCCTGCTTCTCTGAGCCGTAAATTTACTTATAACCTGAAGCGTATGATGCTGATTTCCATAGCCTTTGGTACGGTGATCAGCGTTACGGGAATAGGTCTTTCATATGCCCTGGATGTTCCATCCGGTGCAACTATCATTCTCGTACTGAGCCTTGTGTATGGGGTTGCTTCTTTCGGGATGGAAATACTCGAGAATATAAAGAACTCAGGGGCTTAAAAATCCTGAGTTTTATTTTACAGGCTTTAAATGGACATTTATGGACTTATCCAGTACTTATCCAGTACTAGTTAAGTAGCTGTTCGAGGATTATTTTTCATAATCTTTCATAATATTATTATAATTATATTTATTCCGTTTTATTAAGACATAAGTTTATATATGGTGAGATGTAAGAGCCTAAACGTTTAATTGATTAATTCCACAGGATCCGGTACTAAACCTCTCTAGGCTGGATTTGTAGAGATAAAAACGGAATCTGAAGCATCTAACCCATGCGCGTACAACCGTTTCGAGTGGGGAAGCGACGGATACGCCGATAGACTAAACACAATGGATTTATCTGGAGCTACTTAAGCCAATCCAGTAAGTGTTCTAAAAATTATATCAAAGCAAGTGATTGAACCCGTTATATAAAATGGAAGCAATCAGACTATTTATTAAATAAATTGTTACAATCAGGGTGATAAAATGGATCGTGATACAACCCGGGACCAAAATATAAAAGAAAATGAGATTTTTGATGGAGACTGCCTCGATCTTCCGGATATTCCCCTTCCGGAGACTGACAACGTTCTATACTCAATCCTTAACTCCTTAAACCAGAATATCGCAGATTTTCATACCTTTGTGAAGTTCAACCCCTATCTGTCTGAGGACCACCTGAATGTCGAACTGCTTAAAAGAAGCATGGGCATTCACAGAGACTTTACAGCTCTATTCCTGCACACCAAAGAGGAGCTTATTTTTACCTATCCCGAATTCATAGAAAAAACTGAGAAGTTGTTATTTAGGGGAGATGTTGGTACCGATTGCATAAAATACACTCGCAAATTATGCAGAACAATAAGCGACTATAAAATAGCCCTGCACAGAGAAGGCTATTTGCCTGACCTGAGAAGACAGTTACCATTGATTGACTTGTAATTCATCCGGTAACTTACTTTTTTCTGTTAAATTTCTCTCTTTTTCATCATATTCAAAATCAGGCCCCCACTCTTTTATATTTTAAGCTCATAATAATTCTGTCAATTCCAGTAATTCTAAGAGTCCCATGAATAGAAGATGCTTCCAAAACTCTATTTTTATTGAATGAAGAAGGGAAATTTCTTCTCTTTTATATCTCAACTTTCTTTGTATTTTACAGTACTTCCAGAATTTTATATTTAATTTTCAGTACATCCGTAGTTTTATATAATTAAAAGGTATCTAGATTTCCAGGCATCTGTAAAAACGGTGTCTTTGAAAAACGGTATCTTAAAAAACGATCTTCGAAAAACGGTATCTTAAAAAACGATCTTTGAAAAACGGTATCTTAAAAAACGGTGTCTTTGAAAAACGGTATCTTAAAAAACGATCTTCGAAAAACAGATGCCTGTATTATTAAGTGTCTGAGTCTTTTTTATTTTCGTAAACTCTTTTTCACATAGTTTTTCGATAAGTTCTTCCCACTGATATTTTTCTTTCTTTATACCTTCATTCTCAGAAACTTTCTGTATTTTATCAAGTTGAAAAATTTGGTCTTCGTCATAAACACCGCAGATGTAAAGCTTTTTGACAGCTTTTAAAACAGATTTTTCTTCAGAAGTACACTCTTTAAATCTTCTATCCATTTCCGCTAAAGGCATGAAAATTGAACCTACAGTCTTATTGAATCTAACTTCATTCCAATGTCGATCAGCATTGTCTGCTATTTCTTTTCCCTGCTGTTCCGAAATTTCGTTTACTTCAATAATTTGATCAAAAATTCCGGTTTCTAAATCCAGATTTTTGTCCAGCATCCTTTTCTTTGTTTTGTTATATTCTATTTCGGAACGGCATGTTGCTATAAGGTTAATTTCGTTTTTCCGGCAGACTTCAAACAAATATTCAAAATTTTGCTGTTCTGCAAAACGATGTAAGTCATCGATAAACATCAATTTTGGTTTCCAGAACTTCATTTGCCTGGGCAAAATAAAGGATTCTATCTCTATATCGGTAGACCTTGGAATTATAAGGTCATGCTTTTTTGATTTTCTCAAAGATTCGTAAACCATTCTGGTTTTTCCAGCAAGAGGTGGGCCTACTATCAGTACACTTTTTCCATTATCCAGGCAATTCCAAACCTTTTCGTCTTCAGGTCTTAAAAAATAATATTCGTTAAAAGATCTATTTCCCAGAATTTCTTTTTTCCCTGTTGAAGTTGAATTTTTCCATATGAGGTTAAATAGACTCTTTAGTTTTTTCTGCTTTTCCCTATAATTTTTATAAAGTGTGTATGAGGCACCTATCATTGCTAAGAGTAAAGTAACCAAGATTCCGAGTTTTGCTTCAACATTCATGTTTGAACAAGTTGAGACTAATTGAGAACCAGATTCAGTTACCTCTTGTATAGGAAAACTCAGATTAGTCATTTTTAGAAGCCTTCAGAAAAAACTGTTTTTAATATTACTTTTGATTTTATTTATCATTTAGAATCTAAGAATTTTAAATATATCGATATGTTCTTATTTTTCGTAGGTGGACAAAAATCTGTATCTCAAATATTCACAATATCAAAAAAGAACGTTATATCCTTAGTTCCCAAAATTTAAGCGCATATATATAGTAATGAGAATCTGCGAGGTCAGAAGACCACGATTTTGAAATTCTGCTACAAATATTATGTGCTTAAACTTAAGCGCATAATCCGATATCAAGAGACATTTATGCGCCTAAAAATGCGGAACTTAGGTTATATTCCTCGAATAACATGCACAACTACATGAAAATGCTTCCATATGGTAGCATTTTGATGCTAAAGCAAAAAACGGATCAAAAAAGAGAAATTAAAATTAAAAAAGTACAATAAAAATAAAATTAAATAATTAAAACTTCAGTTTTTACTGAAGTCCGAAGTGTTTTATGTTCCAGTCTGCAGTAGCCTGGATTTTCTTTATTTCTTCTTCACCGCCTTCCATAGTGAAGAGGTGTTTGAACCTTTTCTGGGCCCTCAGGTACTCCTCGACTGGTCTGGGATCCTTAACTTTCCTGACCTGGGTAATTTCCCCGTTTTCCATTTCATACATGGGCCAGAGGCAGGTTTCGACTGCGAGTTTGGCGATTTCCAGGGTCTTTGAGGTATCAAAACCCCAGCCTGTTGGACAGGGGGCATGGGAATGGATATAGGTCGGTCCCACGATTTCAGTTGCCTTCTTGACCTTTCGTATCATGTCTCTTGGGAAACCTATGGAGGTCGTGGCCACATAAGGGGAGCCATGAGCTGCCATGATAGCAGGCATGTTTTTCTTGGGGCGCGGGTTTCCAAAAGAAACTTTTCCGGCAGGAGTGGTTGTGGTACTTGCATCAAAAGGTGTTCCACTGCTGCGCTGGACTCCGGTGTTCATATAAGCCTCGTTGTCCATGCACACGTAGGTAAAGTCGTGACCTCTCTCGAATGCACCTGAAAGGGCGCCAAGTCCGATATCCATAGTAGATCCGTCTCCACCGATTGATATAACCTTGATATCATCCTTTTTGCCAAGAGCCTTCAAAGCAGCTTCCACACCTGAAGCTACTGCTCCTGCGTTCTCAAAAAGAGAGTGGATCCATGGAACCTGCCAGGAGGAATATGGGAAAGGTGTGGACATGACTTCCAGGCAGCCTGTCGGGTTAACTACAATTGTGTTTGGGCCTGCGCCCATAAGTGCGAATTTTGCAGCAAAGGCATCACAGCAACCTGCACAGCCACTGTGCCCGGAAGTGATATATGTTTTTGGTGCAGTTTTACTCATAGCGATTCCTCCTTAAGGTCCAGGAATTGGCTTTCAACCGTGATTCCGGACTTTGCAACTTTCTTGGTTTCTTCTATAACCTTTGCAATACTTTCCACAGGAATATCACGGCCTCCATGCCCCACAGTATAGCCAATCACAGGTACACGGACTTTACTGTTGTAGAGGCAGGATTTGGTTTCTGTAAAGAGAGCTCCTTCGTTTGTCCCTATCGAAATATTCTTATCAAGCACGACAACTGCGTGGGCATTCTTAACAGCCTTGCAGATCTGCTCCTTCGGGAAAGGCCTGAAGGATCTGACCTTTAAGACACCGATCTTTTCTCCTTTTGCTCTGTACTCATCAACAACATTCTTGATAGTACCGAGAATAGAGCCCATAGACATGACAATAATTTCGGCATCATCAAGCATGTATCCGTCAATAAGCCCTCCGTGGTATCTGCCAAAGACTTCCTCAAACTCCTTTGCCACAGCTTCGATCTTCGGAAGAGCTTTCTGCATTGCCTGCTCCTGGAGATACCTGAACTCTTCATAAGTGTCCGGGGCTGCAAAGGCTCCGAAGGTTTTGGGGTCTTCAGGGTCAAGAACATTTTCAGGCTGGAAAGACGGAAGGAAATCGTCGGTCAGTTCCTGTTCAAGCAGGACAACAGGCTCGTAAACATGAGACAGAATAAAGCCGTCCATGCAGGCCATACCTGGGAGCATGACCTCATTGTCTTCTGCGATCTTGTAGAGCTGGGGCAGGGTATCACATGCTTCCTGGACATCCTCTGCGTAAAGCTGAATCCAGCCTGTATCCCTCTGCGAAATCGCATCCTGGTGATCGTTCCAAATATTGATTGGAGCGCCAACTGCTCTGTTTGCCACTGTCATTATAACCGGAAGCCTCATACCTGAAGTGTTAAAAAGTGCCTCATGCATAAGCAGAAGTCCCTGAGAAGTTGTGGCTGAATAGGTCCTTGCGCCTACTGCTGATGCTCCTATAAGGGCAGAAATTGCCGAGAACTCGGCCTCTACATTAATATACTCACAGTTAGGGATTTCCCCGTCTGCTATGAACTGGGATAGGTCTTCAACAATATGCGTCTGGGGAGTAATCGGGTAGGCTGAAATTACATTTGGACGGCAGACTTTTGCGGAATGGGCCACAGCGTAGGAACCTTCCACAACTACCATTTTTTTTCTGTAAGCCGGGTCAATCATTATTTCTCCTCCAGAATCATTTCAATCGCATCTGCAGGACACTCATTTGCACAGATGCCGCAACCTTTGCAGTAATCATAATCATATTCAAAAAAGCCGTCTTCTCTGGGTTTGACAGCCATATCAGGGCAGACAATATGGCAGATTCCGCATTTGGTACATTTCTCGTAAATATAAACAGGACGGAAGTTTCTCCAGCCTCCGGTTTTATTTATAAGGGTAGAACCAGGTTTACAGACTCTGCAGCGTGAAATGTTTAAACCTTCTTCTTTCTCTTCGTTTTTCAGAACTTCGGGCCGCATCTTTCGGTCTTGTTCGGATCCGTTACTCACGCTTCTTCCCCCCTGATAAGATTGTAGGCCTTCTGAATTGCATTTGCATTCTTTTCTCCTACCTTTCCTGGAAAACGAGCTCTTATTGCATGCTGGATTGACTCGACATTGATTTCTCCGGTTGCACCCGCAAAAGCTCCAAGGAGGACAGTATTTACAATAGGGACACCTATGATGTCCATTGCTACCTTGGTAGCATCCACGGTCATAACCCTGGCTTTTGTATTGAGTTTCAGGCTTTCCGGTTTTTCGGTTGTGTTAACAATAATTATTCCGTCATCCTTTACCCCGCTTGCAACGTCAACAGTTTCAAGTAGGGTTGCATCCTGGACAATAACATAATCCGGGGTGTAAACCTGGCTCCGGAGCCTGATAGGATTATTATTAATCCTCGTGAATGCCTGGACTGGGGCACCTCTACGCTCTACCCCAAAAGCGGGGAAAGCCTGGCTAAACTTTCCATCTTCAAAAGCAGCAACAGAAAGCATTTCAGCCGCGGTAACAGAACCCTGGCCTCCTCGACCGTGTATTCTGATTTCCTTCATCTAGATTCTCCTTTTAATGAAATTTTATCTATTGTTTTTCGAACATTTTCGAATATTTTCGAACTTTTCGAGTTTTTTTTCGAATTTGTCTGTATTTTTGCTGTTCTCGGCAGTCTGTTTGGCAAATTTTAATTAGCTGTCTGGCACACTGCTATTAATCGAATACTAAACGAATTGACCTGATGTTATCCAATTTATTTACTTTGTCAGATACAATCAGCATTCGTTTACTTTATCAGACATAATCAGCATTCGTTTACTTTATCAGACATAATCAGCATTCGTTTACTTTATCAGACATAATCAGCATTCGTTTACTTTATCAGACATAATCAGCATTTGTTTACTTTATCAGACATAATCAGCATTTGTTACTTTGTCAGAACAATAACAGCATCTGACTCTTTCTTCAAGCATTATTCTAATATAATAAGTGTGACATGTACATTCATGTCGGGGATCCAAAAACCTATATGGTAAATTGTTAACCTGGATCTCTTTCATATCATGAATTATAATTATTATTGAAAGATTTATTTTTAATTCTAGGTTCACACTGTTTTATGCCTGATAGTTCATGGATAATAGTGTAGAATATTATTAGGTTTTCGGTGAATTGAAATATATTCGTTACTATTCAGGTAGCCTTTTTAGGGCTACACAATTTTTCCTCTTTTCGAGGAAAAATTGGATTTACAATGAGTTATTTCTATCTTTGATGAAACGTGAAGAGATTCTTGCTCTGTGTACTTCAAATCCTGAAGTTATTGCAACTTACATTGAGAGTCTTGAATCTCAAATAAAACAGCTTAGTGAAAAATTGCAAGTTTTAGAATCTCGCTTAAATCAAAATAGCAGAAACAGCAGTAAACCTCCTTCTACTGATTTTTTTGTCAAAGGAAAACCTAATCCCAAGAGTCTCCGTAAAAAGAGCGAAAAGAACCCTGGAGGTCAAGAAGGTCATCCAGGAACAACTCTTAAAATGGTTGATAATCCTGATTAGGTAATAGAGCATTCTTTGAACTGCTGC
>NZ_LMVP01000531.1 GCF_002287235.1 Methanosarcina spelaei | reverse complement strand
AGTCCTCAATTGCCCGTTTCCCCCTGCCTGTAATAATGATTATATCCTCAATTCCCGAGGCAATAGCTTCCTCTACAACGTAATGGATTACAGGCGTATCAATTATAGGGAGCATTTCTTTGGGCATGGATTTGGTGGCGGGTAGGAAACGAGTTCCAAGGCCTGCTGCAGGGATAAGTGCTTTTTTGACAGTCAATAAGGACACTCCAATAAGATTTTGGAATAAGGAAATAACATATTTAATTATATATGACTTAAATTATACTTACTTTATGATTAGTTTTTCCATTGTGATACCAAAGAATCAAAACAGAGGGTAAGTGTAAATCAGGGTATTAACTTTTTTTAGTAAATCAAGCTATTAATGTTCAAATTTCCAGATAAAAATTTAAAAAATCCAGAAAAGCCGGATGTTAAAGAAAAAACAGTGCTGGATTTAAAAAGAAAAAAGAGAACCAGAAATACCTTTCTGGCAAGAATCATATGCATGCACTGAAATTCAGGCTGTCGGAATCAATATCCTTTTGGGCTTTAACTGCACATTCAATGCAAAGTTTTTGTCCTTTAATCTTTATTGAGTTCTCAACTTCTTTTCCGCAACTTTCACTTTTTCCCATTTATTCACCTTTAAGTAGTTTTTGAGTCCACGTGTAAATAGATGCTCTCACCGTATAATTGGTTTAGGAGCTCATATTCATTAGTTTTCACCTTACAATTAATTTAGGAGCTTATATCCGGTAGTTGTCTACCAAATACGATAAATTAATTAAAAATAGGTAGTCAGTTTAAAAATAGTAACATATCTTAGATTCTATCTGAAGTTATTCTGACGGCAAATATCCATTGACTATTACTGATTTTGTGATAGTAGAGTTCTCTCTGAAGGGTGCAACTTTCAGGTATTCCGCCGAATTAAAGCAGTTTCTTACCTGTTCTTCGGTTTCAAACTCAATTATGACTATTCTCTCGGGATTCCAATTTCCAAACATTGGGAGAACCTTATCCCCCCTAACCAGATACCTGCCTCCGTACTTTTTTATAATTTCTGGAACTTTTTCGACATATTTAGTATATAGTTCATAATCTATGACCTTGATTTCTATTATCATATAAACAGGCATTTTTCCATCCTTCTAGCAGACAACTAAATGAGATATCCCGCCGAATTTATTATGGCCGACTATAATTTATAACATTTATTGACTTTTCGGATAGGCTTTAGGACAACAGTAACTTTTCTGTAAGAATGTATAGCAAACATTTTGCAAGAGTAAGCAGTAAAAGTGTATATTCTCCTCTTTACAGTTAGTTTATTCCGTAGATCAGAAGGCGTTTAATCAACCAGTACAGACAAGTAAACTTGCCAGATCTACGCATACGAAAAACATAATTCTGACCTTTGAGGCTCTTGAAATACAAAGAAATTAGAGAAATTGAAAAGTACTTGTGTTTATGGTTCAAACAGATTAAAGCATTATATAGGTATTTAACGAAAACAATGAAGAGAATATATGGAGAATTTAAAACTATACTGACATTTAAATATATACTACTATTTAAGATTATACCAACATTTAAAATTATATTAAACTTAAAAACTATACTCACATTTAAAAATATACAAACATTTAAAAATATATTAAAATTTAAAACTATGCTAACATTAAACTGATATTTGTGACTTTCTGTACTTCCTATATAATAAAAATATCCATATATAATGCTTATTTTTTAAAATCAATTTTTATTAATACTATACGAAACATTTTTATGAAAAAGATCACTAATTTAGTGATGAAATTTAATACATAATATAAAATATTGTCTTGCGCTGTGGGGTTGTAAACTATTATCTACAGTAGGAGATAATAATCATGGAGAAAGATTTCTATAGGGAAAATTTAGAGAAAATTGAGAAAAGATTCTTTTCCATAGCCGAGCTGACGGGGCAATTAATATTTGACGGTGATGCAAAAACAGGAAAGATTGAATGGTCCGGATCCATTGAAGAGTTTACCGGTTACACTCCGGAAGAGTTCAATAACATTGATTTTTCTTCCTGCAAAGAATTGATACATCCGGAAGACAGAGAAAGAGTATGGTATGCTTTGGAGAACTCGCTAAAGACCGGAGAGAAATTTGGGCTAAAATTCAGGTTCAGGAAGAAAAATGGGAGCTATATTTACGTGGAAGATGTCTCGGTCTTTCTTAAAGACGAAAATAACCGTGTATACAGGGGAATCGGCTTATTTAAAAATATCACAGAAAACAAGTATGCCCAAGAAAGGCTCAAAGTAAGTGAAGAACATATTCTAAAATATCTGCAAAACTTCAGAGGTATTGGATTTGAGTTAAACAGTAATTCCAATCTCGTGCTATTACACGGAGCCGTAGAGGAGATTACAGGCTATAAAAGTGAAGAGTTTCTATCAGGAAAACTCAAGTGGACTCAGTTAGTGAATCCTGAGGACAAAAATAACTTTCTTCAAAATAGGAAAAAACTAAGCACTGAATCTGACTCTCTAGTTGAACAAGAATATAGAATTTTGAATAAAAATGGAAACATAGTTTGGGTCTTTGAATCTATTCAAACTATACACGATATAGATAACGCAAACCGATTTTACCAGGGTTTCGTCCAAGATGTGACTGAGAAAAAAATTGCGAAGGAAATCATTGACAAAACTGAAAAACTTCGCAAAAAAGAAATCCACCATCGGATAAAAAACAACTTGCAGGTAATCTCCAGCCTCCTGGAGTTAGAGTGCGAAAACTTAATGTCTGGTAATCTTGAGCGTGAAAAAGTTATTGAAGCATTTCGAGAAAGCAATAACAGAATTATATCAATGTCTATGATCCATGAAGAACTTTATAATTCCAAAGACATGGAAACAATTAATTTTGCTTCATATCTAAAAGAGTTAACAAGTGATCTTTTCAAATCATATAAAATAGGAGTTTCTGATATCCAGTTAATATTAGATGTGGACGATATTTTTTTTGGAATGGATAAAGCAATCCCTTTGGGTATTATTGTCAATGAACTCATTTCTAACTCCTTAAAGTATGCATTTCCAGCAGGAAGAAACGGGAAAATTCACATCAGACTTTATAAAAATATTAATGAAGAAAAGGCAGTCTCTACGTCTCTTGGTAACCTTTATACATTAATTGTTGAAGACGATGGTGTAGGTTTGCCCGGTTCAATTGACTTCAGAAACACTAGTTCTCTGGGTTTACAGTTAGTGAATATTCTTGTTGATCAAATTAATGGTAATATCGAACTTAATAATGAGTTTGGAACAAAATATACAATGACGTTTATGTGTTCTCCTATTTAACTGCTTTCAATGAAATAACATATGAAAAATAACATATGAAATTTATTAATTTTAGTTAAATCAGTTTATAAGGATGGTAGTAATTGTGATAACATCTAGATATGACACATTATGGGAAAATTATTATTCGAGCTACAAGAAAGTTGCAAGCCCACACAGAAAGCCAGGTCTTTTTAAATGGTTTTATGAGAGCTACATATTTCTTCACCTTTCTTGTGTTGATTCTTCCAGTATCTACAAACTTGCTGACTTCAAGACGTGTCTAGCTCTAGTGGATACAGCTATCGATGACTGTTGTGATAATGCTTCTTTTATAAAAGAAAACGGTGGAGACAAATTCAGTTATGACATGTTGAACATTCTTTATAATGCGGATAAAATTACAGACGGAACTTACGATTCATCACAACTTAACTTGAACAACCTATATACAAAAATTACATTTGATATTTTTTCGGATTTTCTGAAGAACCATTTAATATCCCTTCCAAGGTACTATGATTTCAAAAATGAGCTTTTTCTCTCAATAAGAAAAGTAGCCGAGTCAATGGAGTTTTCTTATCTTTTGAACAAGAGTAATATTGCATATCCTTATTCTCTTGTTGTCCAGAATAAGGGTCCTTCCACAATGGTTGCTGTTCTCTCCATAGTTGATCTGATGTCTTCCAAAAGTTTTGATGCTTCAGAACTTGGAAAAGCAATAGCTCTTTTTGATATGGCAGATATTGTAGCAATGCTAAATAATGCAGTTAATACATGGAAAAAAGAAATAGTTGAAAGAGACTACAGTAGTCCGGTAATTTCACTAGCTCTGGAAAAAAAGCTTATTAAACTTAGTGATTTTGATAATCTTAACACGGAAATAATAGAAGAAAGGCTGTTACCAGTATCTCAAATGGTAAATGAAGATCTTAACAGAAGATTAATATTAATGGAAGAATTTGCTAAGATTTACGAAATAAAAAGCTTTGATGCTTCTAAATATATTAACAATTATAGAACTTACGTATTCAAAAGTCAAAAAAAGAATAGAGAGATCAGTCAAAGACAGACAGCTTGATTATTTGAAATCATTCATAATTACTCATTTTGTTCTTCTGCTCTGGATTTTGTGGTCATGACTGAGACTGACAAAAATAATAGATCAGTCTTGGAAATATTACCAAAGAGTAGGGAATACCTTATTCTTCCTATTTTTATCATATTTTCTCTTGCTTCAATGATTCTCCTAATCTATTTGATAATTAATCTCCTTCTTTTTACATGAAGCAAGTTTAATCGAGCTTTTTATACTGCGTTGAGTCAGTTAAGACTGGTAATAAGATTTTCTGTTACTCAGGTAGATATTAGCATCGATTTTCATATCGGAATAACTTCTTTCTTTTTTAATCTGAACTTCTCCAGACAGTGTTTCATATACTCGAAAGTTGAGTATGAAAAACACTTAATGTCTTGTTATCTTTACTTACATGGTGATTTCGAAAGTTTTATAATGGTTATGTCTTATGTATCTTTTCAACATAATAATAAAGAAATTATTAATAATTAATTCTATTAAACCTGTACTTTATGCTATAAAATCGTTCTTAAAAAGATAAACGATGGAAAAGACTTGCATGTAAAAAAACCGGTAACGGGAGTAAGTGCAAGAGTGTATATCCGCAAACCGGCTTCCAAGTAAATATAAAGCAATGATCCTGGACATACATAAGAATTAGAGCATTGCAGACAATATTGTTCATTTCAAACTTGTTTATACCATATAATTTCATGAGTGACTCTCTGAAAAGAAAGTGATTCTAAGTTGAACCTTCTCACGATTTCCAGTTTGTATGTGGACTTTCCCACTGATGATGCCTGGTAAGAGCAATAAGCGGCGTAGATCTTTCTATTGCTAAAAACGAAATTGTAGGTTTAACAGGTTAATCAGGTTATGGTAAAAGCGTCCTTGGGCTCTCTATCATGAGACTGCTGCAGGATGACGTGATCCTTAAAGGAGACATTGTCTACCGTGGAAAAAAGCATCCCACGATCCCGAGAAAGCCAATCTTGGACTCCGACTTAAAGAGCCTTGCAGTGAGTATCCATTCGGAACTGACCACCTAGGCCGCTGCACATGTGTAATTTTTGGTGCAAGGATGTCTTTATTAACTGGACTCCTGGTAGTAAGCTCCTCCCTTGTTATGGGTCTTACCATTGGTACTCTTTCCGGATATTATGGGGATGGCTGGATAAGATAGTTATGCGGGTAGTTGATGCCTTTCTGGCTTTTCCCAGCCTTCTGCTAGCCCTCGGCATAGCCGGGTTTTTGCAGGATTCATAAATATGGTCATAGCTTTTATAGTGGTCGACTGGGCTGGCTATGCCCGCCTGGCCAGAAGTTCTGTCATGGCAGTAAAATAACAGGATTATATCAAGGCTGCAAAAGGGCTTGGAACAGGGGACATGCATGTACTCTTGCACCATATGATTCCAAACGTGATATCTTCCCTCATAGTAATGGCAACCATAGGAATGGGATACGTTATACTGTCAGCAGCAGGCCTCAGTTTCCTGGACTTTGGGGTGCAGCCACCTACTCCGGAATGGGTTTCCATGCTGAATTAAGGAAAAACATACATCCTGTCTGCCCTCATATAATGATCTTTCCAGGACTTTCTATCATGCTTACGGGCCTGGTGTTCAACTACCTTGGAGACGAATTAAGGGACCTGCTTGACCCTAGATAAATGAAAGACATCGACTGAACCTGTATATTTCTTCAGAGCAGTTACCATGAAAAAACACTCATCAATTAACAGCAGATTTGTTTTAAACACGACAATCAGTGCAATTGCCGGATACAGAGCAAGACTAAACAGCTTCAGTCTAAATGCGTATCTGTTCTTAGGTTACATTTTTCTTATCTCTTTGAGCCTGGGAATCTACGAGGTAATCTTCAATCTATATATCTTAAGGCTCGGGTTCAGGGAGGACTTCCTGGGACTCATGCTCTCACTCGTTTCCATATCTACCGGCTTGTTTGCAATTCCTTCGGCCATGTTTTGCGATAGAGCAGGCCGAAAGAATACATTGTTATTGTCCTGCCTTCTTCTTCTGTTTTCCTTCGCAGTCCTGTACACCACCACTTCAACATTCCTGCTGGCTTTATTTAGCATTCTCTATGGGGTATCCTCGTCGCTAAAAATAGTTACAGCATCTACATTCATGGTTGAAAATTCCACAAGTTATGAAAGAATGCACCTGTTTTCGATGTACTATCTGTTATACACCATAGGCATCATGATAGGAAACTTTGCAGGTGGTACTCTACCGCAGATCTTCACCAGCTCACTCAAGATCGACCCCACAGGACCAGCGACTTACCAGCTCTCACTATATGCATCTTTAGCTGCTATATTGATTTCCCTGCTACCCCTGATATTCATAAAGAACAAAAAATCCACCCTTCCAGGAAGGCCAGCTCTGTTTTCTATTCTTGTTTCAACTCTAAGGTCAGAAACAATCCGAAAACTGATTCTGGTGAACGGACTTATAGGTATGGGATGGGGGTTGGCTCTTCCTTATTTTAATGTTTATTTTGATATTATTCTTGGAGCAAGCTCCAGACAGATAGGTTTCATCTTTTCCCTTTCCCAGGTGGTCATGATGTTCACCTTATTATTTGTCCCTATACTTACTGAATGTTTAGGAAAAGTGAAGGTTGTAGCCCTGGTTCAGCTCTCTTCAATCCCGTTTCTTATGCTCTTCACATCTACATCCGTACTTACAATAGCTGCCTTCGGATACATCATGCGGTCAGCTATAATGAACATGTCAAACCCTATTTTAAGTAGTTTCAACATGGAGGTGGTCAGCGAAGACCAGAGGGCAACTGTAAACAGCCTGATATGGATGAGCTGCTATACATGTGTCGGACTGAGCACCTATGCAGGCGGTTTGATGATGGCTCACAGCTACTATAGTCTTCCTTTCCTTCTTACCTGTGTTTTATATGTAGTTGCAACCGTACTTTACTACTTGTTCTTTGAAAAGACGGAGAAAGAGCAAAAAAACTTAGATATATCAGTATGATTGAAATTGGAGAAAATAAAACAAAAAAATTGTCGGAAAAGTAACATTTTAGAATATTTATAAATAGTGCAGGAAAAATTGCCATAACTGGTATTCGAAATTGTATGAAGTTAGTTTACTAAATTAAGTTAAACTGCGGCATCATTTGTCACTATGGGAGCACAGAAGGTAATTGATGCCATAACTTTTACAAACTGCCTAACAATTACTGAAAGTAACAATCAAATTTCTTTTTTTCAATTTAAAAGGCTTTATATATCTTATTTTTCATATGTTTTTATCTTATAATTGAATTTCAGACAGTCTATTTAGGGTTGGATGACTGCCACATTTTGATTCGAACGTTTAAAAACTCAGAAATAATTGCCGTAACTGGTGTTCAAGCTGTAAGTAAAATTAGTTAACTGAACACAGATGATCTACGATATCTTTTATTCGAAGCTTCACGCAAAATTAGTTAACCGAGTACAGGTGAACTGTAGTATTCTTTATTTTTAAAACATCAGGCCTTGTACTAGTTGTTTCTTTCTCATTGACTTCATATTTTTAATTACGGTAAAAGTTAAGATATTTTTTCCTGAACGTTAACCAAAGCAAGGTAATACAATTTGTTAATATAATAACATCAAATGACATGAAAATAAAGAAAAGTGTTAAATATAAGTTCATCATATTCATCTATGTCTAAGCGAACAGACAAAAATAAAAAAGCCTCCTAAATTTGTGAGTTGAACGCATAACTCCTGAATTCTTCACCTGTGCGTGCAGCAGGTGGGGAATTTTAGGTGTTTTCGCGTTCAAGTTATAATTCAAAATTCCTCGTTTTACTCATGTGTTAGTAGTTTAAAGTTTATCAAGGGTAGAGCTTCTTAAAAGTATATTGCTTGTAAGGGTATATTTGTGAGTGTATTATTTGTTTAATGATATAGTTGTAAGTTTTGAGAATTTAACTCCTTTTAACGCTATTATGGACTCAGCAAGTTCTGCAATATCTTCACCTTTTCCATTGAGAAAAATTAGTTCAAAACAATTTTCACGATCAAGGTAAACACGCACTGAGGATCTTATCAGGTGTGAATAATTGTGCTGAGTGTTTGTTAAAATGTTTGAAAGTCCTTTTTTTGTATTGTCATAGATAACTGCAATTGTTCCTATACGATCGCCTTTTACGTCATTTATCCATTCGTAATGGAAAATATAACTTTTGATAGCGTCTCTCATGCCTTCCGAGCGGGAAGGATAACCTCTTTTCTCAATGATTTCATCGAATTTACTCAAAAGATTATCGGGAAGAGAAACCCCTATCCTCATAAGTTCTGTTTCTATTATATCACCCACCAGACAGTTTAACTTTGATCACAGATAACACATTATTTATTGTGTGTATTACTATATATGCTTTATTCACTTAAAGATTAATATAAAATAGATTAATTAGTAAGGAAATTATAATTAAAGGGTGATTTAGCAATAGAAAACAAGCAAGAAATAAAATAACGTAGCTATTTTTGTATAGTAAAGTGATCTTTTTGCAAAGCAAATTGACGTAAAGGTATCGATACCTATTTTGGGAATTAGAAAAATTGGGACTAATCAAAATTATTAACTTTGATCATACTAATCTGATATTCACGACTCTGTTTAACTTTGATCATACTAATCTGATATTCACAACCCTGTTCCAAAACCCAGTGATTTTTACATTTCTTGATTGAAAATCTGAATTAGCAAGAAGAATCCGGTTTTCATCAAAATCAATATTCGATATCTAAAGACTTCAAACCCGAAGTCGTATTACAAGGATTGTGACCAGTTATCCATCCTTTTCCCGATTTTTTTCGGGCCTGCATTCGAATTTTCTCCAGTGCGGATTCCTTTTCAGTTAAGCCTATCAGGTTCGCCCAGGTAGGGAAAAAACAACCGAGTGAAGACAGATGGTTGTGAGAATCAATGAAAGCAGGAAGTAGAACCCGATCTTTCAGGCTGTGAATTTTCGCATCAGGATAAGCTTTAAGGAGACTTCTATCGCCAACGGCTACAATATGACCTTCCTTGATAACTACGGCTTCCACGTATTTTTGCTCGGAGTCCATAGTAAGTATCTGCCCACCCGTGAATACAATCATCGAATCGTTCTTTGCGTCAATATTATTTTTAATAATAGATCTTCTAAAAGTCTCATTTTCTACTGTCTACGATTATTTGGCGGTAGCTGATTTTATTCCACTATTGCACTAGCGAAATATGACAGGCAGCATACTGGGCGGCCTTCATTGATTCCCTGAAAATAGGCTTTTTTATAATCATCACTGGTAACATTGCAAACCTGAGTAAAACCACGCTGAACAATGAATGTTTCCAACATTCCGTCCTTGACGCCGAACTTATAAGGCTCACCCTGCTGTGCCATGTCTTTTTTAGCATCCATTATTGCAATCTGGTCGCATGCCGTACACTTCACGCCACATATTCCGTTTGTTCTATCAATACTGGATTCATAGACATAATCGAAGATAATTGCACTCCCGAAGCCCGAATTTTTTGCAATAAAACACAGCATCTCATCTACGGTTTTTGGCTGAAGGTAGTAGATGAGCCCTTCCATGATAAAAACGGTCTTCTGCGACCTTTCGTATCCATGTTCTAACAGTTGATGACTGAAATCTTCGCTCTCAAAATCAACTGAAACATATTCTACATGATTCGGGAGTGAGCCAAAGATATCTTTGATTTTTTCGATTTTTATGCTTTGAGTCTCAGGATGGTCAACCTCAAAAACCCTAACCTTACTGAGTCCTTCGATTCTGTATGCCCGAGTATCGTACCCTGCACCCAGAATGACAAGCTGTTCAAGCCCTTCATTAATAAACTTTTTAGTAAGGTCATCAAAATATCTGACTCTTGCTGAAAGTGAGTTGTGTACTCCAGGAAATGGAGTTTTAGAAGGATCATGAGCTGCCATTTCCAAAAACGTCAAGTATTGCTGACTAAGAAAGCGGACGGCAAATGGGTCATAACAGATGCGTTCGCCCTCTGGCTTGAGCGATTCAAGAGCTCTGACGAATGCTACGTTCTCGGCTGTAATGCTTGACACTTTTCTCTTTCCGCTAGCCTCAAGAATTCTGTTTTCCGTATTGTCCGGTTTTTCCATGGAAATTCAGCCTCTTACATATGTTTATGCTTTTCTTGCTTCTAATTCTGGTTATCCCGATTTTATCCAAATTCTAACTTTTTCCTTCATAGTTGACAGGGATTTACAATAGTAATAATACTTTATAGTAATTAAAGTTACTTATTAGTAACTTTAGTGTTTTATTGGTAAGTTATATATAAATTGACACCAAAACGTGAAAGGGTGATTGTTTGTCAAAGATGCTTCCGGAATACAGAGAAGAAGCAAAAAAGAGAATTGTTGAAGCAGGACTGGAGGTAATGTATGAGAAAGGATACTGCAACACTACAATGGAAGATATTGCCAGTCGACTTAATGTCAGCAAACCCGCTCTATACCGATACTTTAAAAATAAGGATGAACTCGTCATAGAAAGTGCAAATTATCTGCAGACACAATACCGTAATATAAAAGCAGGCTGTAATTCTAACGTCTGTCCGGTTGATGCCTGGATAGAAATCTTCGATCAGATAATGTCACCTGATATTAAAATACATGCATTATATTTCGAGATTCTGGGGATGACAGTACACAAACCTGAGGTCAGGAAAAAATCAATTGAAGGCATGAAGCATGGTCTTGACCAGCCAACTCATGAAATTGAAGAACAACAGCAGAAAGGCCTTATTCCGTCCGAGACCGATCCGCGTACCCTTGCAGTTGCTCTTGTGTCAATGTTTAACGGAATGCGAGTTCTTATCCTTCTTGGTGTTGATTGGAAAGAAGTCCGCTCTAGATGGATCGAAATAATCCGAAATTTATTTGGAATAACTCAAAAAGGAGAGCAGGCAGAGTGCCCCAGGGATTGTAAAAGATTTGAAGCTTGCAACACTACACCAGAAGCATGAATGTAATCTTCTCAAGAAAAGTTCCCGTTTAAGTATAGTAGCCCCACTGGAAAACTCCCCTGAAAATATCGCAAATGTAATGCCTTATCTGGGCAGAGAAGCCGTCTGATGTATTACCAGATTCAATATCTTCACAGTTCTCAGATTCAGTATCTTCCCAATTATCAGGTTCAGTATCTTCACAGTTTTCAGATTTAGTACCTTCCCAATTATCAGGTTCAGTGTTTTTTCCACCTTCATGTCCAGTATCCTCTTTATCACTTTCCAACTTAACTAACCATACGTTTCCATTTTTAACGCCTGCAGCTACATATCCACTGTCTGAAGTCTGTTGAATGGAATATAGCGTGCAATTTGAAAATATTTTTATCCACTCTTGGTTACCTTCACTATCTGTCTTAAGTATGAAAGCAGCACCTTCAATCTCAAATGAACAGGATTTGGTATACTTCCCAGTTAGTACGTAACTATTATCAGAAGTCACAGACAAAGAAAAAGCAGAATCATCCAGCGGTCCACCAAAGGTTTTATTCCACTGCTCTTGACCATGCTCGTTAGTTTTGATAAGCCATATGTCGGAATTTGTATTTGTCTCATTGAGATTAATTGAGCTGGCAATTACATATCCACCATCTGGTGCCTGCTTAACAGAAGTTAAAAGCGGGTCTAGAGTTTCAGAACTATTCTTTTGACCAAAAGTAATATTCCACTGCTGATTACCATTTAGATCATATTTAGTTAATCTGATATCATTATCAACCATAAGCAAATCGTATTGGCATTCAATTTCATGCTGAATTGTATCCCCAACTATATATCCTCCATCAAAGGTGCGTTCAACCATATACTGAAGGTAATCCCAGTGAGTAATATTATCAGACACTTTATTCCACATCTCATTTCCTTTCTTGTCAGTTTTGATCAACCAGGGTTCAGCATAACCAGAAGGAAATGTGTAACCTGATAACGCATAACTCCCATCTGAGGTCTGTCGGGTGAAGTATCCTTCATCAAAATAAGTTCCCCCGTAAGTTTTATTCCACTGCATGTTCCCACTTTTATCAACCTTTATAAGCCAGGCATCTGGATAACCTTCTGTACCTTTACCGTATGAAGCTGTTGAACCCGCCACTATATACCCACCATCTGAAGTCTGCTGAATACACCAGGCACTATCTTCACCATTTCCACCAAAAGATCTGTTCCATTGTTCCGCAGGTTCTTCTACAGCTGCTACATTTGATACCTGTAAAAACAAAACTAAAAAAAGAAAAATTTGAAAATTTCTGGATTCAATATTTTTAACCGTTGTGTCACCCCCAAAAACAGACTTTAACAGTTAAGTCATAATCTCACACTGAATATTTAAAGAGTAGCCTTAAAATATGAATATTAAGGGTTATTAATAGATAAAATAAGGAAATACATCCATAGATTTGTTCGCCCTATTTTTTTCTCCTTTTGATTCTGGATCCCGTTTACGTTTTGAAAAGAAGTAGTGCAAAAATGATATATATTTTTAAATTTGGGAATAATGTTTTAATATGCTTTGATATTTGGTTAAAATCCAAAATATTTAGAGAAATGGAACGATTATAAAAATACTTATCTAGCACTAGGTCCCTGTGCACATAAGTACATTAAAGGACAGAATAGTAACAAAAAGGAAACTGCTGTTAAATTAGGTAGATAAAATGGATTACGTACACGGATATTCTAACAGAGAAAATTCTCGACTCTATGATCAGGCAAATACACTCACTGTGTTATTACATCAGGATACCATATATCCACCAGGAAGCAGAGTACTTGAAGCAGGCTGCGGAGTAGGTGCACAAACGGTAATATTGAGCAGAAACAGTCCCGAAGCCAGCATCACATCAATTGATATTTCAGATGAATCAGTTGAAAAAGCAAGACTGTTGGCTAAAAAGGAAGGGGTGAAGAATGTTGATTTTCAGGTAGCTAATATCTTCGCTCTACCTTATGAAGACGAGACTTTTGACCATATTTTCGTATGCTTTGTACTTGAGCACCTTAAAAACCCTCTCGATGCTTTAACGTCGGTGAAGAGGGTGCTCAAAAAAGAGGGTACAATAACTGTCATAGAAGGAGATCACGGTTCAAGTTATTTTTACCCCAGGAGCGATGAAGCCCTGCAAGCAATAAAGTGCCTGATCGATATCCAGAAACTTTTAGGAGGCAATTCCCTCATAGGTAGAGAAATTTATCCACTACTGAATCGAGCTGGTTTTAAAAATGTGAGCGTCTCCCCCAGAATGATATATGTTGATTCCAGTAAACCTGATATGGAAGAAGGATTCACAAAAAACACTTTCACTGCGATGGTCGAGGGTGTCAGAAAGCAGGCGCTGGAACTAAAGATGATCGATGAAAAAATATGGAATAAAGGCATTAGTGACCTCTACCGGACGGCAGGAAAAGAAGGCACGTTTTGTTACACCTTTTTTAAAGGAACAGCGATTAAATAATCTCTAGGTAGATCTTTATATTCGGCTTTACAGGTCAGTCTGAAGTTGATCGCTTGAAGGATATGTGCAAGACTTTTAAATAAGCGAACTTAAAATTATTTATTTAAAAAGTTTTAATGTATTTGCAATGTTTTAGTAAAACTCTGTTTTAACTCCATATACCAAGGCAAAACCATGAGAAATACTATAAAATATGCAATTTTTTAATTGGAGCTCTTTCTTTGCTGACATTAAATACTTTTGCACTGTCCGATCCTTCAGAAGACAGCAACAAACCCGAAAACAATAGTGAAGAACCAATTGGTACTGGCATATTTATAGATTTCATACCATACAGCCATGAGGAAGCATTAAGAGTTGAAAGATTATTTCGACATAATTATAAATAGTTTGATATAACAACGTCTTTTGGGATATTTAATTCTGTTGTTAATTATAACAAAAATGAGTATTAATAACCCTTCTTTTTTCCTGATTATTTAAATTTTCCCATAAAATTAGATGGTTTATACGAATAGAATTTTCATGATGTTTAATAGTCTATCAATATAACATATGACTCTTTGTATTTTCTTAGTGTAATCAACAAACTTCTTAAGTAAGTATACACTATTGTTAATTGGTAACTGTAGAGCAGTGTACCGAAAAAAGAAAAAGTAAGTAAGCGGGGGTTTAAGAAAAAATGATAGAAAAAACCAATTCGTTCGCCTTGATCCGAGGCGAAAACGAAGAAAAAATTCTTATCACGTTGAACGACTTGAAGGAGTATGGAGACGCTCAGTTTTCAACTCTTCCTAAAGTAGTAACGCCAGAATACGCTGATAAGGTGTTGATTCGTGTGATGGGCGGAAAGCTGAAAAAGCCATGTAGCCGCGCTGTAGTTGTTGGTTTGGAAACTCCAGCTCGTGTGATGATTCGCAATCTACGCACAATTCATCCGCCTGCTCATGTCGTTATCATAAGCCCGTTTCACGAGGATTTCAGGCCGATGGCAGCCGCGTATACAAAATGAATATTGATGAGTGTGTATGTGCAGTGCGTCTTCAGGATGCATCTGCTTTTTGCTATTTTCATTGTTCTGAAAAATTCTACGTCAACACTATACATTTTTTGTAGGAAAATACTTTATCAAGGAGCTCATCCCAAAACCAATTTCATTCCCAAATCTATCATACTATTTTCATATTAAAAATTAGAATGATTATTCAAAATTCAAGGTTTTGGGATAGGCTCAATTAATAGATTCCATCAAATTTCGGTTATGGACTACTTAACTTTAAGGATTCTGTTAAATTTTTCGGATAAATCCTTAGGCAAGATAGCCAGTTATTTATGTGAAAAAAATAATTCGAATATGGGGAATTAGTGATGGCATCGAAATTTTCTGCTGAGTTGGAACCTATAATAATGGACAAATTAAAGATTGCACCTGATGACCATATTGATATCAGAATGTTTCTGGAAAAAGATTCAATCCTTGAAAAAGTGACACTTGAACTTGAGGCAAACGGATTGGTAATCACGGATATTCAAGAAGGCCCAGATGTCATAATAAGAGGGAACAGTGCAATAAAGGACCTTTCTAAAATAGAAGCAGTTGCAGAAGTTGACAGAATCGAACATGATCATCCCCTTTAATAATAGTCCTGGCACTAAAGATGTTGGTTTTCAGCATTTAAAAATTACGGGACACTTAGAGGGCAAGGTTAGTTTAACTGACAATAGAAAAGTTATGGAAATGGATCCTATAATTATGACATGAGTTTATTATGAAACCTGAAGATCAAAGCATTGGAAGGAAGTAAAAAAGTGAGTGTTTATAGTAATGGCATTCTTTTATTCAGGTCCAGAAATGAGAGGTTAGAAGTAATGCTGGTTCATCCAGGTGGGCCAATCTGGTCAAAAAAAGACTATGGAGTGTGGTCAATACCTAAAGGGCTACCCGAAAAGAATGAAAACCCTCTGGACACGGCAAAAAGAGAACTCAGAGAAGAAACAGGTTTTGACGTTGACGGCAAGTTTATCGATCTGGGGGAATTAAATCAATCCAGAAACAAAATAGTGCATGTATGGGCCCTTGAGAAAGATTTGGATATAACAAATGTCATAAGTAATACGTTTATTCTTGAGTGGCCAAAAAACTCCGGAAAAATACAGGAGTATCCCGAAGTCGATAGAGCAGGCTGGTTTGATGTTGAGCTCGCTAAGAAAAAAATAAGAAAAGAACAAATAGGTTTTATTGATAGACTTATAGATATTATAAATCCTGCTTTCGGCAGGTCGACATAAAAATCCATTCAATTTTTCTATTGATATCGTTTTTTTTAGAACTTTTGATATTTAATTTAAATCAAAAATTACTAAATGTTAACCATAACATAATTAATATATATTTATAATATATGAGATAAAAGACAAATCATGCTAGATAGATAATCCGCAAGATGCTGTTTTTTAACTTAACCTACAAAAAATAACAATTAAGAATATTTAGATGTTGGAATGTGCTTGCTGCCGAATGTAGGATAAATTGCTTCCAGAAGGAAAAGCACTTAGACAAGGAAAAAAGATACAGATAAACTACACTATTTTAAACTATTACCAGGCTTAATAGTCTGTAGAAAAAGCTTATAAAAATATACTTGCCGTAAATGTCTCCATGATATCAATAAAAAAGGGAACTTTACAAGTTTATAATCGTTTACTCTGATAGCAAAACCTGTCAAATTAATACGAAATTAATACGGATAACAATTTTCAGGAATACAATAGTTTCCAAAGTAATGCGTCAGTTAGGGAATTAACAGAAACAGGGATACCTTTATTGATTTTGTCCATGTCAACCATGTAAAAAGTTAAGGGATTTTAATCCTTAAATATATTATGCTTTGAGATGTTCAAAGCTTTTGGAATTCAACCTTATTTAGTAGATCTTGCTCTCAAATACATAAAACACAATCTGTCAACACGGTCCCATACAACATCCCATAAAAATCTAGCATAAGAGAAAGGATAATTCACCCAAAAAACCAATTTCCTAAAAAGCGATAGATCTCTATAACCCTCTACCCACATGGATTCACTTAGAAATCCTTTCCAGATAAGAGATTTTTGCATATGTTTCCATCGTCTGAAAATATGGGCTATTATGAGTAAGAATGTACAAGCGACTGCGAATTGTCTTTTCGTCGTTCTTTTCACCCTCAATGAGTTAACAAACTTAATAAAACATTCTGAAATAGGGTAAAATTTCCTGTATTTAGTCAAATTGACCTAAAATCAACATTTTTGGGAGTAAAATTCTTTTTTTTAATTATCAAGCTTTTTAAAAGGATGTGAAGCTTTCCTCCCCATCGTCTGATACGTTTAATTACATATCTCTTTTCCTATAAATTGTATTCCGACAAAACCTACAAAATTTTCAATGTTTTTAATCGACAAGTAGTCCAGCATTATATGATGAGCCTATATGATGAGATTATATGGTTGAGGTCATATGATGAGATTATATGGTTGAGGTTACCATGATTAAATATTCAGTATGACAAATGATTGCTTTTTTGAGTAAGGAACGCAAATTAGCTACAGTTGTTGCACTGAGGTTCGGGACAAAAAACCTGAAAACTGCTTTACTAGCATTTAAAAACAATATAAACCAGATAATAGAAGACGACTTTAACTTATAAGTTTCATAAATTATCTTATTTGTAGACTGGCATGCTGAAAAAAAATTTCATTCTTTTTTCATATTATTTGCCTGAACACAGATATTTTTTTGTAAACTGAAATTTTTAATATCATAGGTAAAGCTTAAAAAAATATTAATTTATACAATATAAATAAATTAGTATATGTCATGAAATATATTTTGGAAAATGTTTCAAATTATTTGCAGTGTCGGCTGTTAGGTGCTTAAAGATTAGTGCGTAGCATTGGAGGCTAAAATTTTGAACAAAACCAAAAATTCATTATTGAGCTCTCCCAAAACCAATTTATTTAAAAATAAATATATTTTTAAAGTTTATTTTCGTAATTTATTTTCATAATCTGAAACTTTATTGATTACCAGGAATACAGGATTCAGATAAGTAATTTTAAGTTTTGGTATCAGCTCAATATAAAAGCACCATTTAAAAGCTCGAAATGGCAAGTAAATATTAATTTTTTCAACTCTATTTAACAACAATACTTTTGTGAACCCACAACAGTCCATTATAACCATCACACCTGATAGTCATGCAACTAATATAAAAACCAGTCTTTGGAAACGTGTGTGTAGGATTTTTTAGTGATGAAGTTATTTTTGTTCCTTGTAGAGAGATTCCATCTCCAAAGTCCCACCTGATATATGTCTCTTTACCTTTTGACAGGTCCTTAAATTGTACTAGTCGAGGATTAGTACTCGAAGCGGCTACCGCCGTATAATCAATATAATTATTTCCACCGGATATTCGGGCTGTCGCTGGTGGAGTTCCTGCACCGAGAGGAGTCATGGTTACAGTACATTTTGCAGAGGCTCCTTCCGACAATAAAGCCAGTATCATTAACACGGTGAAAATAGATACTGTTATTTTCCATACAGACTTTTTATTATTTTTCATATAATCCTCCTGTTTTTTTTAATTTTTATCTGGGAGTACCCGTAGTGAAAAATGACAGGAAAAATTAACTTATAAGCATACTTATTTTTAAGAGATGTAATAAAAAGCGCAATGGAAATTTAAAGCTTTATAATGCTTTATCTTTTTATCTAATAGATGATAACACTATAAATTCATTTATTATTATTGTCAATCCTTAAAAGCTTAAAAACAAGGATTATGAGGATGTTATATAACTCTGTATCTCAAGACAGTTCTTTATTTCCAGTAAGAATCGGCGATATGTCCACAATTTACTAGAAATTATCTATTTCAGGTTATGGTTATGATCAACTACATAGTACCAACAGCCATTATTCCCAACATACTTACTAGTCGCCTCATCAATTCCCCTATTCTGTTCTGTATACACATCTCCCGGTATACTCAAACGGAATTTTTAAAAAGGATTGATAAATCCAAGGGAATTTTGTTGCATCCTGAAATAATTTCACGATTCAATTGTATAAAAGCCAACAAATAATAAAATTAGTAAAGATAATGATGATGCAAGATGAAATAAAATTCGAAGTTGAAGTGAAATAGTCAGTTGCCTGAGCATGTATAAGGCAAATCAATATTCATAATCTCTTATCCATTCCTTAACGCAGAGTAGAAGTTTTGTATAACCATGTCGGTTATGCTAGCAAAAAATATTTACAAAAACATTTACAAACCCTATGATATGAATTTCGGATTTTTGATTTTTCCTGGGCTCGAAGAGCTTGACCTTGTAGGACCGTGGGAAATAATATCGCTCTGGAGCAAATTTGCCCAGGGACCTGAGAAATGCTTTATGGTTGCCGAAAAACCCGGACCCGTTATCTGTAACAAGGGAATGTCCGTAAATCCTCACTTCACTTTTACGGATTGCCCTCAACTGGACTTTCTCCTTGTACCTGGCGGGGAAGGAACACAGAGAGAAGTGGAAAACCACTCCCTGATTCAATTCGTTGCCGAGCAGGCTGAACATTGCAAAGCCGTGCTGTCGGTCTGCACCGGCACGTTCATTCTTCATAGGGCTGGCTTGCTCTCAAACAAGCGGGCTACTACTCACTGGGCTTCACTCCAGAAGCTGCGAGAATTAGGCGACGTGGAGGTAGTGGAGGATCGAATTGTAAAAGATGGAAATATCTGGACCTCAGCAGGCATTTCTGCTGGCATTGATCTGGCGCTTGCATTTATTGAACACATGACAGATGAAAAAACGGCAGGAAAAATTCAGCTCGGTGCCGAGTACTACCCTTCAGGCAAGTCTTATGGCATGATGCATAAAACTCCGCAGGCTCCTGAGTACTTGAGGAAAAGGGACTGGTTATGAGTGAAATTATTCGCTATATTCAAAAACATGAACTGAAAGAACTACTGGATCTTTATAAATACCTGAACAAGGATGATCCAGAACTTATGGAGGACGCTGAGCTTAAAAAACTATGGCAGGAAATATTTGAAGATCCGAATCAGCACTATTTTGTGGTTGACGTAGACGGAAAACTGGTATCCTCCTGCGTAATGGTTGTTATCAAGAATCTGACTAGAAGCGCAAGTCCTTATGCCATTATCGAGAGTGTTGTGACGCATCCAGATTATAGAAAAAGGGGAATTGGAACAAGGCTTTTAAAAAAGGCACAGGAAATAGCCAGAGAAAAAGGCTGTTATAAAATTATGCTCCTCACAGGAAGAAAAGAAGCAATACCATTTTACGAAAACGCTGGATTTGAGTGTAAATCTAAAACAGGACTTATTATAAGGTTTGATGGACGCTGAAAAATAGATACTTAATTTCTTGGAACCTTGACTCAGATCCGTGCCTGTATATGGAAAAGGGACAGTCGGACCAGGCTCTGGTCTGGACCGCCGTGATCCCAGCAAAATAGTGGTGATGCCGTTCTTTCAAAAGCTTTCCAGAGGAACAGCATTTTCATCATAGTATTTATCGCTTTCTTAAAACCTTTCAGCCTTACTTCCCAAAACCTTTCAACCTTACTTCCACATAACCTCAAGAGGCTTCCTGCGAGGTATTCCATATACTTTATACTCCGGGTTGCCAAACATCATTGCATAAGCTGATTTCCTTCCTGCTGGAAGGCCGAGCTCTTTTTGAAGAGGTTCGTAGAACATGGCGGCTGCAGCAACAAAGCCAGCCCAGCATGTGCCGATACCGAATGCAGGGGCAGAGAGATCAAAATGAGTGAGGGCAATGATAGCATCTACGGATGCAATCTGATTATCTTCAGGAATATGGGCAAAAAGCAGGTGCGGAGCATCCCGGCAAATGATATCGTATTCCTGTTCCCACGCCGATATTAGTATTGGCACATAACCGCTCATAGGGTGGTCGGTGTTTATCAGGGTTCTCATCCATTCGATAGTGAGCCCGGCAATTTTCTTTACTTCTTCAGGATCATAGATTACTAGCCACTGCACCGGCTGACCGTTGCCTCCGGACGCTGCATAACGGGCAATATCAAGGACTTCAAGGATTTTCTCCTTTGGCACAGGCTCCCTGGTGAAATGCCGAATAGACCTGCGTTTCTTTAGATAAAAAGCTATATCCTCCTGAGAGATATTACCAGCACTGGCAGGCAGGAGAACTTTCTCCTCAGGTGAGGTTCAGAACAAGAGCCTGAGATGGACAGAAAGCCTCGCAGTGCCCACAATAGAGACAGCGAGAAGTGTTTTCATCCTGCACCTGAGGTAGATTAGACTCATCAGCCAAACTGATAACACCTGAAGAGCACATCTTTACACAAATGCCGCATCCTGTGCAGTGATCTTTATCAACGATAATATGAGACATAATATCAAGTCCTTTTAAGGGCAGATACGTAACCAGCCCCTGCTAAGGCAGGTATGTAACTAGCAATATTTATTTACTTTTCTTTATTTCTCTACTTGTGAAGCTCCGTTATTTACTTATCGTGCAGGCAAAGGGTAAAAAGTTGCGTACTTCTCTTTGTTCCATGAAGTATATTTTTTATACTATTCAGCATTCACTTTCAAAACTCTGGAAAAACACCTTTATGAAGGAAACGTTTCGACCTTCTCTTTTTTAATGCCGAATTTAAGAGTCTCTCCCTGCTGAGCCTTAAAGTTCGGATATTCTTTCCAACTTTAAACGATTAATATTGATGACAGAACCTTTGCAGCTCTATACATAGCATTCCAGACCAGAAAAGGAAATTGAATATAATTTTATGATGATAGTCCTTTGGAGTTTGATTCAGGAAGATATTCTAGTGCCTCGTCAATCCTCAATTGTCGGATAAAGACGAGATAATTTTATTCTTGCATCACTTGTTGTGAATTGGCAATTAATCTTTGAATTTTTATTGTTTCTGAAATTCTGCCAGGCCATTACCTCTTTTTTAACAGCCTCGATATTATCCATTCTTTTTTTTAAACATTGAGCTGTGAGCACACTCAATTCAATTTCTGCTATGTTCAACCAGCTTCCATGCTTTGGTGTGTATACGAACTCAAATCGATCCCATAATGCCTTTGCCTTCGGTGGTGGAAATGTTTCGTAGAGAGAGCCAGGAATATGCGTGTTTAGATTGTCCATTACCAGCGTAATCTTATCTACATTTTCATATTGAACTGCTATATCTTCCAAATAATAAGCCCAATCTTGTTTTGTTCTTCTTCCAGTAATTTTGACCATTCTTTTTCCTGTTAATGGTTCTGATGGTCAATTTGTATCTAATTGATATTATATATTTGAAAATCGTATATTT
>NZ_LMVP01000530.1 GCF_002287235.1 Methanosarcina spelaei | reverse complement strand
TATAAATATACGATTTTCAAATATATAATATCAATTAGATACAAATTGACCATCAAAAATTAGAACGCTTGAAAAATATCCAATAAAATATGCAAATACTCAAAACAATATTGGGCATTTATATTATACTTTATTCGAAGAGACAGATAGTTCAGAATATCTAGGAAAAACTATTGAAGCATTTGAAGAGGCATTAAAAGTATATACTAAAGAAGAATACCCTATCCCCCATTCGGGTATTTCTATAAACCTTTTACAAATAGCTAATTTAGTTGAAAGCAGGATTAAATAGTTCAGATTCGATAGCTGGCTCTAGTCCAGATCGGCTCTCATATAATACTGCTAACAATGTGCTAACTATAACAATTTTTATGGCAGCTGTCGATTCTCCTTTTCTTCTTTTTGCCACCAACCGCCCGATATCTGCTGCGAAGCAGCATGCGGGCGTTGAGAAAGTTTTTAAATAATTTGAATAAGGTACTTTCGGGTAGATATCTGAATTTTTAGGCACTGTGTAGTCTACGAAGGATGAACACTTTATAAACTCGAGCATGAGTTCAAGTTCCACGTTTGAAGATGAGTTCAACCCTGTATCATTTTTCCTATCATTTTTTCCTGAGTTTCCATCCTCCATAAAGGCAGGTTAAGCTTCCCAATAATCTAAAACCTGGAGTAGAGTTATTTTTGCTTGGTTTATCCTCAGTATCAGATTCAGAATCACTATTGTTTGAATTGTTAGGTTCTTTCATGGAGTCTTCTTCAGATGTTGTAAAAACAATCGGAACATTGGTAATATTTTGTTTTCTTGCTTCTTCGTCAATGACCGGGTAAACCTCTCTAATTATAGTATCCTTCTCTTCGGAAGATAAAGTATCGTTAATTACTATTTCCAATCTTATTCTTGCCTCATAAGTTATTATCTGACCCTTTTCCACATATGGCGTGATTTTTTCCTGGATTCGATCGGTAATCGTATACAGCTTTCCCTGCCATAAGTATATCTCATTCGGGTCTTTTAACAAAGGAATTTTTCCATAGGCTGCAATTGTTTTATTCAAGGGCATGGTAGGTCTGTGCTCCATATCGCCTTCAAGAGTATTGATATCCGATTCGGACAGATTCTCCGTATTTTCTCCAGACCAGTACCAGCGGTTAATGCCTTCCAGGTAAATTTTCTCCCAATAAGTTCCGTAACCAAACTCGACTGGGATATCCTGGACGCCCATCTCTTTTGCAGAATCGTTTATTAGAGCGTATATCTCATTCATCAAAGGTCCATCAACATTACCATACTTGAATAAAATTACAAAGTATCCTCTGGAATTAACCCCGCATGACATTACTTCTCCATGAGGATACATGTACTTTGAGGCAACTGTGTCTTTTATCCTGTTACTGAGTTCTTCAAGAGTAGAGTTCCAGTTTTCTTTCTGTTCTTCAGTTTCCAGTACCGGAAGTTTGCCATATTTGCTAATTACTGTATTCCCCAGTGAGTAAAGTCCAAAAAAGTAAGAATAGTAATCATAATTTACATTAGTTATGTCATAATTCAGGTAATTATCCAATGTCACTGGCACACTAATATAAATTCCTTTACTAGCCACTTCTTGTTCTATGGATTTAGTAAACTGATCGCTTGCCTGCCAGCTTTTTAAATTCTCTTCCACCCCATTCTTTAATCTCCGGTCAAAAACCGACCAAATTCCAGTCTCTGTTTCAGTTGCAGGTCTATCAGGTATCACTTCAAGAGTATATGCATCTACAAATATCCGATGCTCATTTCCTGAAACTCTGTCTTTTATTACAGTCATCGCTCCAATACTTGGGTAACTATATACAACTATTTCAGTTGATTTTATTTCGCCATCTGGATATTCATTTCTAGCAGTTTCAATTGATTTCTTCATTGCTTCAGTTGTATTATACAGAACCGGAGTTAGTTCAATAACTTGAATTGACTGCCCCAGAGTTTTATTAGCCCCTACGTCGACTCTACCTATCAGGCTGTTATTTTTATATACGGAAAATTGATAATACAGTTTCTGCCCGTTTGGATCATAAAGTTCCAATGGCTTGGGATCGATAGATGCTCCTTTCCATCCTTCAAACTCGGTATCGTCTGCAATAAAATTTATTATTTGCGCATTTGCATGTTCAAAAGCTACTTCTTTAGTTACAGAATAATTAGTCTCATTTTGAGCACTAACAGTCGGTACCAATGCAACAGCAACCAGAATCACTGCCAAAAGCATTACTCTTATTCCAATTTTTTTCCTGATCATCTACGTCATTCCTGAGAACCTATTTTCCTTAGGAGGCAGAATAACGCAAGCTTAAAACACGCAAAGCTAACTAGATAATGCCTCTTAGAGATTATCTTATGAAATTTGGGGGTCTGGAAACTACATTTGAACTTTACAAAATCCTCGTTGCGGATTCTTTATAAGTTTTCCGTGCAGGTGTTACATTACGCAATTTTCTTACTTATTTGAACATGAAGTCATTTTTTCATCTTTGTTTATTCGAAGATTTGCACGGAAGAAATATATATGACCCAACTGCCGCAAGTAAGCTCACAGACTATTAACAAAAAGGAAAGAGTTCTTATTTCGAGTCTTATTTTGTCCTTTGATTATGAATTATTTCCAAATTTTCTCACCTAATTGAATATCTATTTTAAAAATATAATAATGCTAAACTTCGCCCGACTCTGTTCCAAAATCCAGTGATTTTTGCATTTTTTGATTGAAAATCTGAATTAGCAAGAAGAATCCAGTTTTCATCAAAATCAATATTCGATATCTAAAGACTTCAATACCTAAGTTGTATTACAAGGATTGTGACCATTTACAAAATCTAGTGATTTTGAATTTTACATTCATCACTAGATTTTAGTACTGAGTCCTTCGCCCTTAGCTGGAAAGAATTCTTGTTCTCCAAAAATTGCACAGTACCACGAAGAGTAGAGTTTATCAACACTGGAATTTTCCGAAATAATTATTTATGATTGTTTGGAAACAGGCTTTGTAATAATATTTATATAGTATTCATGCCGATGAAAAGTAGATCGAAAAAAACAGCTTAAGTTTGGGTCAGATTAAGGCACTAAATTAACATGAAACAAAAATTGAAAATCAATTATTTTGAGCTCTGAAAGTTTAATTCCATTCTTACTAGAGATTTTGGGGAACTTCTTAAACCTACACTTGGCGATTTCTTAAAGGAATGGTTTCGAGCTTTTTAGATGCTCTTATCGAGCGTTTAAAGAGGGATGTATATTGTTAAAAAATCGCAATTCTGCAATAAATAAAGTTAGCAGATATTTCGCCCTTCTATTCCTGGTGATGTTTGTCTCTATTGCTTTGCTGAGCAGTCTGGGGGCTTCAAAACCTGATAAGTGTACGATAGAAGTCCAGATCCTGGCTATTAATGACCTCCATGGCCAGCTTGAGCCTCCAGTCAGTGAGATGGTTATAGGCTATAACGAGACAGGCGCTCCCATACGTGTTAATGCCGGGGGTTCGGAATACCTGGCTACTCATATAAAGAAACTCAGATCTGAGAACCCTAATACATTCGTGGTCTCGGCAGGAGACAATATAGGTGCAAGTCCGATTATTTCATCCCGATTCCACGACGAACCGACAATAAAGGCTCTCAACATGATAGGAGTCAACTTTTCGGCAGTGGGCAATCACGAACTGGATAACGGGTTAAACGAGCTCATGCGCATTCAAAACGGTGGGTGCCATCCGACGGATGGCTGCCTGGATAACTCATCCTTTGAAGGGGCAGAGTTCCAGTATCTGGCTGCTAACATAGTAAATGAGAGCACTAATGCCACAATATTCCCTGCCTACAAAATCGCCTGTGTCCAGGGTGTACCCATAGGGTTCATTGGAGTGGCTCTGGAAGATACGCCGTCCATACTGACTCCTTCCAAAGTGAAGGGACTCAGGTTCCTGGATGAAGCTGAGACTATTAACAAATATGCCAAAAAGCTGAAGCATATGGGCGTAAAAACCATAGTTGTGATCATACACGACGGCGGCTACCAGGACGGGCTATATAACGAAAGCCTGAATATGAGCGGCCCCATTCTGGACGTTGTCAACGCCACAAACGATGAAGTAGACGTCTTCATCACCGGCCACACCCATCAGGCCTACAATGCCAATATCGACGGCCGCATAGTGACCCAGGCAGGTTCGGCAAGTACTCTGCTTACGGATATTGATCTGGTAATAAGCAAAAAGACTCATGATGTGGTCAAAGAAAAGTCAAGAAATATTATAGTATCCAGAGATGTTCCTGAAGATCCCGAAGTATCCGAGCTTATTACGGAATACAAAGATCTGGTTGCGGCCCTTGCTAACCAGGTGATAGGTAACATTACAAGCGATATTACAGCGGTAATGAGTGATTCAGGCGAATCCGCTCTGGGCGATGTCATAGCCGATGCCCAACTCCATGCAACTTCCGACCCGGAAGACGGCGGTGCTGTTGTAGCTTTCGCGAACCCGGGAGGCATTCGCGCTGATCTGATATATAATCAACAAAGTGCCAGCGAACTGCCAGGCCAGGTCACCTATGGCGAGGCCTTCAGCGTCCAGCCCTCTGAAATCAGCCTGGTCACAATGACCTTGAACGGCACTCAGATAGACACTTTACTGGAGCAACAGATCGACAACCCAACTCCACGCATACTGCAGGTCTCAAAGGGCTTTAGTTATGCCTGGAACGAAAGCGCTTCCCCAGGTAATATGATCAATATCTCCGGCATAAAGATAAACGGCACTTCTATCAGTCCGAACGACCTTTACCGCGTAACAGTTAACAACCGCATGGCTGATGGAAGCTATAATCTCTTTGTTCTGAAGGAAGGGGTCAATAGGACAGAAGGTCCTCTGGTTAGAGATGCTCTCGTCAATTACTTAACAGCTTTCTCTCCGGTGGCTCCAGGACCTATGAATCGCATTGCCGTAGTGGAATAACCGAGTGCTTAACCACGGAAAGCGCGGAAAACGCGGAAAATGCGGAAAACGTAGAGATAGGGAAAGGGGAAGATATTTCCACGTCTTTCCATGCTTTCTGTGGTTATAAAAATTCGATTGACTTTTTCCCTGCCCCTCATTACTTTTCGTAGTTGCAAATAAGGTTTCAACAAAATAGTTTGACAAAATAAGTATCTCTTATCCATTTTTCAGTTTTTAAGGGATTTACGTTAATTATGACGAAGTTTAAGTTGTCAAGTTTTTTAATCGACTCATCTGAAAACTTTCTCAACGCCTACATGCTGCGAAGCAGCAGATATCTGGTGGTTGCTGGCAGAAAAAAAGAAAAAGAGAATCGGTAGCTGTTATATGAAGCATTTTATTATTTAGAGACAAAAAATAGTGAAGAACTAAACCAATTTACCCAGGAGAAAAAGTAACATTCTGATTTTCACTCTATATAGATTTTGATAAAAGTTCTGTGCTTTTTCCCTGTTTCTAGATAAGAATGCTCTCAAAATCAAGGCTAAAGCTAAAAAGCATTGATTTTACCTTATAAACCTATATATTTTATTGTATAGCATGAACTGACTCTGTTCCAAAATCCAGTGATTTTTGCATTTTTGATAGAAAATCTGAATTAGCAAGAAGAATCCAGTTTTTATCAAAATCAATATTCGCTATCTAAAGACTTGAATCATTAAGTTGTATTACACGGATGGTGACCATTTACAAAATCTAGTGATTTTGAATTTTACATCCATCACTAGATTTTGGTACTGAGTCGCATGAACTCAAAAGAAAATATAAGAACAGAAAACAGTAAAAAGTCTTGTAATTAAGTTTTCAATTGATTGAATTCAAGATCAAATTAAAGTTTCTTCCGGAGTTATTGCTTCAATATGTTCTATTCGAAAGAAATGCTTTTTATTTCTGGTTACTATTCTATTTATTCCCAGAGACAGAGCTGTTGCTGCAATCAGGCAGTCATTTAATTCAATTCTCTTTCCCCTTCTGATGAGATCAGCATAAATTTTTCCTGCATCTATTGCTATTCTCGAATCAAGATCTATTACTTCAACAATATTGAGTAGTTCAAATGTTTTTTCAAGGGCATCCTGGGATTTTGAAAGATGAGCACCGACACTCAGTTCAGCAGCGGTTATTGATGAGGTGTAGCCTGAATATTCGTCTCCCATTCGTTCTAGAAAGCTTCTGGAGGACGGGATGACCTCCTTTCGAAGACAATCAACAAAAATTGATGTGTCTACAAAAAACTTCATTCTATCCAGTCCAGACGTGAAGATTTCCGCAACTGGTCAACAAACTCTTCGCTATCTACATCGTAACCCCAGGCTCCACAGGCTGATTCTACAAGTTCCTTTGAGCTTCTTCCATCTTTTTTTCTAACCATGTTGAGAATAGAGTGAATTTCCCTATCGAGTTCGACAAGTCTCTTCTCGATATCTGCTGTTGATCCCATAAATATCATTTAGTCTTAATGCCGTATAATCTTATCTTGAAGGTGGGAACATCATTTACGAAGTTAGGATTTAATCTTGTTTTTTCTTCACAAACACTTTTACACATCATTTTTTATAGGTTTTATAATGATTCTGTATAAAAATTATAAAAGATTATAAAAATTGGTAGGAGTGAAAATACTCATCGCTGATCTTTTGCTTCTTAGCTTTTGCTTCTTAGCTTTTGCTTCTTTTTTGCCAGTGCCCGTCCGATATCTGCTGCTCTGCAGCATGCGGGCGTTGAGGGAAGCTTTTGAATGATATGAATAAGGTACTTTAGGGTGATATCTGAAAGATCGGCTCAGGACAGGCAGCTGCTGATCTTTTTTAGTTATTTCCATCCTTCATAGTATTCCTTATCATTCTTAACAGTTTTATCATCTATTTTTTCTACCGTATGGACAAACATATAAACATAACCCGCACACAGGTGCTTGCCCATTATTTTTCATTTCATTAAAATACTCCTGACATTTCTTTGCGTCATATCTTAACTCTCTTATTTCAGTTTCATCAAAATTTCTCCCGGTAAAAGCTTGAACCGGACAAATCTTTACACATTCGTTACATGTGCCACACCTTTCATCCAATTTGTTCCCTGTTGGGGTGAGAGGTGCATCTGTCAATACTGTTGTCCATCTAACCCGTGGTCCGTTTTCCGGTGTAATTAAAAGACAACTCTTTCCGATCCAACCCAGTCCTGCCAAATGTGCTCCTAACTTATGAGAAAACTGAGCACAGATTTTTTCATCATTAATTCTTTCAGCTGCAGGAATAGGTAATACTCTATGCCCACGTTCCTGGATGTAACTGCTTAGAATTGAAGCAATCAGGTCAAGTCTTTGATTTATTACATCATAAGCATGGAGCTGGTAGTTCAATGCTACTGATCTTTCATTTCTAAACGGCAGTTTATCTACAATCGGATGAATTAGTTTTATGCCAAGTGAAATTGCATATGGATATGAAACCAATTCATCTCCACCTTGTTCGACAATAAACTCCCTTTCGTTTGATAAATCTGATACACCGAAATAATAAACTCCGTTAGCTAAGGCAATTTTTTTTAATTCTTCTTGAAGAGTCGTAAATATCACTCCTGATTTTATAACTATGAACTTTAAATAGTGGCACTATGATCTTTTGAACCATATCCGACTTTATGGCATTTTTGAACCATATTCGACTTTATGGAGTTTTTGAACTATATCCGACCTTGATGACGTTCAAAATTTTCATTCAAGATCTTATTATACAGTAATCAATATTTATAATTGAGTTTACCCCAAACCTTAAAATCAGCTCTTTAGATCTTGGATTTGAAATTGTCAATTGAGTCAAAGATAATGAAAATAATTTTAAAACTTGATCAATGTAGGAATAAAATAAGTTTTGGGATGAGCTTTGAAACAAGCAGATCCACTATAGCAAAGATAGAATATTATAGGCAGTACAAACAACCGTTAGCATGCTTCATAGATAGTATGCTTCATGATAGTATGCTTCATAAGTTCACTAATACGGTTTTCCATAGGCATATAGCTATGAGTACCTTTATCTCCTGAATAGTTTTTTGCCCAAAGATGCATATTTATTTGTTCATGAAGTCTTCTATGAGTTTTACTCTGTCCATCCGTTTCCTTCTTTTGTTTACGTTTATTTGCAGTTCCAGAGGTGGCACCTTTATCTCGTATCCGTTCCACTCTATGGTCTCAAGGTTCTGTTTTGCATACGGACCACAATCTACTGGCTCAGGAATGTCCAGGATATCCTGTGGGTCAGATGCAATATCTATTCTTGCATGCAGAAAAATTACCCCGAAATCCTTAGTTAACCATCCGTTTGTATCAACAATGGGTTCAATTAAACAATCTGAGAAAACGTCAGTAATTTCTTCAATGCTCCTGGAATCAGTCATAATGTCTACATCATGAGGATTCATTTTTATGCCGCGAACACACGCAGCACAACTTCCGGTTAACCACCAATTAATTTTTGTCCCTTGAGTTCTTTGGCAAAATTCTTTTAATGCTTCTTCCCATGGAACAGGAGCAAAATAACCAAGCTGATCAAACATCAACTTTGCATTATCAAAATATCGCTTTTTTATCTTATCTAAATATTTAGCATCTTTCGGATAGGTTTTAATGTATCCCTTGCTATCATTTTCATAATAGCACATTTGTAAGATTTCTTCGTATTTTGGATGGAACTCCGAAATCCTGAATATTACATTCCCGTTTGCTTCTTCAAAAGATACTCTCATCTACTCAATCTCCTAATCCGATATAGTTTCTTAACCCTCCTGAGCTCATTTAGAATGAGTTGTGAAAATATAACATTTTCGGCAGTGTACAAAATCCAGTTGGGATATATAAAGAAAGACCTATAAATTTTAAGTGATTTCATAATTCTTTTTGAATAAATGGTGACTACGTTCCTGCAGTCAGTGTAAATTCCAGTTGAGACTACTCGAAGCCGGAATAAAGAAATTGATGAGTGAACTAAATTCGACGCTGTCTCTCTTTTCCAAGTCATTCGTACAAAGTTCAAGCTCTTTTTAATTTTAAAATATTTACAAGAATTTATAAGATGAGCCGATCCCAAAATCAATTTCATTCCCAAATTTATCATACTATTTTCATATTAAAAATTAGAGTGATTATTCAAAATTCAAGGTTTTGGAATAGGCTCATTATGATGCCCACAGGCAGCGCCGGAAAAGAAATTCCTGAAGAGGAGTACAGAACAGTATTCAGAGAAATGTTCGAGAATGTTGGTCTACCTGCCAAGAAACTTGATGAAATCGAATTAAATTACACTCTAAGTATCTGGTGAGACTGATTTCCCTGTCTTTATTTCTGTTTATTGATGTCGCAGACATGGCAAGAGGTAGCTGAAAAGAGGAATTTCAGTCTACAGGAAACAGTGATGAGTCATCTAATTCATTAGGGTCACCGTGATATTCCCGATAAACTACATATTTGCCGTTTGTCTTTTTTATGCACCTGGCTCCAAGCCCATTCTTCTTCCACATAGATTTGCGCTTTTCTGCATCTGATTTACAAATACCGGAGTAGCTAAATTCGTCGAGCATGTAGATTTTGCCATTAAATTTTCTGAAGGTCTTTTGCATTGAAATCAGTCCTGAAAATTTATCCGAAACCTGCACACTACAATGAGTAGTCCTTGACGTTCGGATTTTTCCCTTACCTCCATAGAAGCAAAAAAACTGTTCATGTATAAAACTGTTCATTTAATAGAAGATAATAATAGAAGATAATATGCCTGTTACTATTGTTTGTATGAGGATTGAGTACGAGTTTTATAGGAGATTAGGTTAAAATATTATTAAAGTATAAGGAAGTCAGGTTAAGGTGTGAGGAAGTTGGGTTAAGGTATAAGGAAGTTGGGTAAAAGTAGTTGTGTGTGGCCAATTGTAAAATTTTAGTTGGTCACAACGTTTTTCAGATAAACTCTAAATCCGGAGACCAACAGAAAACAACCATTTACTTTTTCAGTTCTTCCAGAGCCTGCTGAAAGCTCTGATTTGCATACTGAATATACATTTCCCTTGGAAGGAGTTCACGGCTCACGACATTAAGGGTTTCCTGTGACATTTTTTGATTCTCTACAAGCTGACGCCCTGCCTCTTTAGCTGCTTCAAATATATCACCTATGGGTATATCCATTTTTAGCATACCAGACATTGCTTCACCATGTGGACGTAAAAGTGCTCCTGCAAATTCAGAGCCTGTGTTCTTGCAATAAGTTTCCATATATGAAATAAGAGGATCAAAATTATCCTTTTCCCAGAAACCGCAGTTGGAGACGAGTACATACTTGCAAATTTTGGGTTTTTCCCTTGAAGGATGGTGACTGTGTCCGTCGCGCAACTCTATGAAGGGGTGTACCCTGGGAATTATCCGATCAAATAGATTCTTCATAGGGCCCGTGATTCCAAATACATAAACAGGAGAAGCAATTACTATAACGTCGGCCTCAACGAACTTCGGAAGTATTATTTTCATATCGTCGTCGTGGTAACATTTTCCTGGTGTTTTCAGCCAGCAGTTGAACTCGCCTGTACAGGGATTGATGTTTAATTTCCTCGTATAGAATAATTCTACCTCTGCTCCGGCCTTTTCCATCCCTTCAAGAAAAGGGTTCAGTATCAAGGCAGTATTTCCTTTGTCCATCCTGGGACTGGAGTTTATTGCAAGAACTTTCATGTGTTATTCCTCCGATTTGCATATTATTTTAAAGTAATATTTTGGTTAAAGTAATATTTTAGTTAAAGTAATGCTTTGGTTAAAGTAATATTTTGGTTAAGATAATTCTTTGGTTAAAGTAATATTTTGATTCTGACTGCATAAGCTAATATTCGAACTTTCTGTTAATGAATATATTTTCAAGTTTTTCATTAGTTTCAAAAAGGTGTAATTAACCTGAAAAAGGTATAATTAACCAGAAGAAAGTGTAATTAACCAGAAAAAGGTGTAATCAACCTGAAAAATATCATTTTACTGTAAGTTTATTGTGCACTATTCTGTACTCATGTGCATGGGTTCCTTTTGTGAGATCTCTCCAGTACCATTTAGGAAACCAGAAAGTAAACAGCAAAAAGAGTGGAGTGCTAACGCTTCCATAAACTGAACTTATTGAATAATAAACCGCCGGAGACGCAGTATGTAGCAGTGCCAATCTCAACAGTGCCTGGGACATACACATCAAACCCCATCCGGTCGTCAATATTCTCCATGCAGAAACATACTTCGGGTGCATGCGCAGTTTTTGTGAAAAAGAATCCTTCATTTCATATTCCGCAAAGACCTGAATCAAAGGTTTCCCTATGAACAAAGAACCAAAAAATATACATCCGAACACCAGATCCGTAAGTATTGGAGATTCCAGATAAAAAGTCGGACTATGAAAAACTATCGTCCCAAATAATCCAATGGCAGAGCAAATTGCTGATAAGGCTACTATTATCGCAAATACGTTAACTTTGCGACTTCCGGTATACTGAAAAACGATTGCAGCCAGAGCCCAGCTACCTGCCAGAATAGTTCCCAGCAGAACCATATTAAAATGACTCAGGGCATAAAAGATAATGATCGGGATAACCACACTCAATAAGAAGTTCAGGTCGAATATTTTTCTGATTGTGTCCTTCAACTCCATCGCAAACGCCTTCCCAATTTTAATATAAATCTCGTAATTGTAAGGCAAAATCTCTACGCCTTAATTAAGAGCGCTGCTCTACTGAAGAGAACCTTGGGTTCGGAAATCTGTTTTAGTCCAGCAGATTGAGCAACCTTCAAAGTACTGTCAAAGTCAGGTTTTGAAACATGGAATTTCGGTTCGACTATCAATAACTTTCCATCAGGCTTGAGGTATGAAACAACTTCACTCAAAAAATTCTTTTTATCCGGAACTTCGTGAACCATATAGAAAGCAAGAGCAAAATCCACCATCTCCGATATACCTATTTTATCAGGTTGGGACTTATGTGGGATAATACGAGATTTAAGTCCTGCACGCTCGCTTTTATCCCTTAACATTTGAAGCATCTCTTCCTGAATATCCACAGAAATAACTCTTCCCTTTTCACCGACCATCTCCGCCATCGCCAGGGAAAAAAACCCTGGTCCGCAGCCCAGATCCAGAGCGGTCTGTCCTTCTTTGATATAGTCACCGAAGATTTTGTAAGGATCGTGTATATAATTGCGAATCCGTGTATCCAGTGCCCAGGCTCTTTTATATGAACATACATCGGTCGAACAATTTGCCATATTATGCTTCCTCCCTTATTTCCCATTAAAATTTATTATTGAGTTTACCGTACCATTATTTGATTGATAGTCAATCCGTTTCAGTTCACAAAAAAATTTGCTGGAGCCAGATTAAATCTCCAGGTGGAACCGGTAATCTTTTACCCCAAGAACCCTTGCAGTAATTTCCTCCAAAGCGGCACACATTCTCTCACGAGCTTCATGATCCCAGGTGAAATGATGGGAAAGATATAGCGTTGAGGACAGAAGAAGTATGAAGGACTCTTTGGGATAGCTCATATTGAAAAAACCTTCATCCATGCCTTTTGATATCACCTCAGCTATAATGGGCGATATTTTAGCTTTGAGAGCTTCCTCAAGTTTATCATGAAGCAAATAGTTGCCCTTCTGGTGCATGAGTTTCATGAAACCTGTTTCAGAGTTGCCAGCCTTTAAAATACTGTTTAGTATGGAGTTAACTTTCGTAGCTGAGTCTTCGTTGCCTTTTGCGATATTTCTTACATCTTCAGCAATAGGAGCTACAATTTTCTCCGCTACTGCTTCAAGAATATCTTCCTTGGACTTAAAGTAGTGATAAAACGTTCCCTGACCAACATTGATCTTTTTGACTATGTCACTGACTGCAGTATATTCATATCCTTTTTGGAAAAAAAGGCTTTCAGCTGTTTCAATCAGTTCCGTTCTTCTCTCCTCAGGGTTTTTAACTATCCTTACCATTGTTAACATCCATTTTGATAGATTGATTGGCTGCCAATCTTATAGATTGACAGTCAGTCAATTAGATTTTATGGTACAAATAGTTTTCTGCATAAAGCATTGTGTAGTCTGCAAAAGATTGACAAATTATAATAATAGGACTTACGCACTTGAGGAACAAAATCAATTACCGAAAAGACTGTAGATAATAGTTACGTTTTGGACAGTTAACAGTTTGATGCTGTTGGTTTTTCAGTTCAACTGTGTAAGTCCTATTAGAATTTATACAATGAGCTCATCCCGAAACCCAGTTTTAGTCTCATATGTTACTGTTCAAGATTGCTTTTATAACCAGAAGCTCGATTGGTCACTTAAAATACAAGATCCAAAGAAGCAAATTTTGAGTTTTGGGATCGGCTCAATTTATACAATTTATACAATTTATATATTTATACAATATTGATATAATGCCTTTCAGCTCTTTGTTAAACGTTTGAAATACTGCCTAACCAAGGATCTCTATCTTTAGACTGGCACCTGATCTTCATATTCTGGTTTTGAGACAAAAATATTTTTTGCTTCAGTACATTTTCCATAAAAATTTGCAATGAAAATTGTGCCTGTAAAAAACAAAGCCGGTATGCCTATAAGTACAACTGAGAGAACCAAAAAGATAATCGCAAGTGCATACTGTTTCAAGATTACCACAACATAACTTCCGAGGTTGTCCTTAACAATGTTCAGTATATCAAACTCAAAGTAAGACTCAATGGTCTGTTTCCTATAGAAGTTAACCTGAAGAATTGGAATTATAAAGAAAGAAAGTAACAAATTGAGGAGAATTCCAAAGGTTTCACTGACATAGCTTACAGCAGAAATTAGGATAACATATACAATTATGAAAGGAAGAGACTTCAAGAAGATAGTGAATCCAAGACTCATATCATCCATAATATTGAGTTTAATGGGCCCTTCATATCTACCCTCAATAAATTCATTAACCAATCTTGCAAGATAACCAAAGAGTATAAGCCATCCAAAAATTGGGATTAGCAAAAATAATGCATATAGAAGTCTTTTTGGTTTTTTAAAAGGATACCTAAAGGCATCTGAAAAACTTACATTCTCTATAATAATCACCATAGTTACTAGAACTGACATGTATATAATATTTACTAAGTCTTAAAATAAAATTTTAAGATTCAGGACTTATGCACTTGAAGAACAAAATTAATTACCGAAAAGACTGTAGATTATAGCTACGTTTTAGACAGTTGCCGGTTTGATGCTGTTTCATTTTTCAGTTCAACTGCATAATTCTATTAGAATTTACAGAATTTAGAGGACTTCGATAAACCTCTGATTTCAACATATTACTTATATACCCTTTATAAGCAACTAGCCAAAAAGCTGGGTTTATCGAAGTCCTCTTTAATACATTGAATTTCAGCTCTTTGTTAAACGTTTGAAATACTGCCCAGTCGAGAATCTCCATATTTAGACTGGCACTTGATCTTCATATTCTGGTTTTGAGACAAAAATGTTTTTTGCTTCAGTATATTTCCCATAGAAATTTGCAACGAAAATTGTATCTGTAAAAAGCATAGCTGGTATGCCTATAAGTACAATTGAGAGAATTAAAAAGATAATCGTAAGTGCATACTGCTTCAGGATTACTGCAACATAACTTCCGAGGTTGTTCTTAACAATGTTCAGGACATTAAACTCAAAGTAAGATTTAATGGTCTGTTTCCTATAGAAGTTAACTTGCAGAATTGGAATTACAAAGACAGAAAGTAGCAAATTGAGGAGAATTCCAAAGGTTTCACTGACATAGTTTACAGCAGAAATAAGGATAACATATACAATTATGAAGGGAAGAGACTTCAAGAAGATAGTGAATCCAAGACTCATATCATCCATAATATTGAGTTTAATTGGCCCTTCATATCTACCCTCAATAAATTCATTAATTAATCTTACAAGATAACCAAAGAGTATAAGCCATCCAAAAATTGGGATCAGCAATAGTAGTGCATATAGAAGTCTTTTTGGTTTTTTAAAAGGATACTTAAAAGCATTTGATAAACTTATATTCTCTATAATTATCACCATAAGTAATAGAATTGGACATATATAATATTTACTAAGTTTTAAAATAGAATGTTAAGATTGTTTCATGCAACGCTGATTATAGTTGTGTGTAGTTGTGTTGCAAAAATACTCCTCTCGCACTTGATGTTTTTAATTTTTGCCGAACAACTTTGGCATTTGTTTGACCAAAGTATTCCCTTCTTACTGTATCAATTTATTTGAGGACATATTCAATTAATGAAGAAATTAGAATCAAACAATATAACATAGATCTCATTCCAACCTTCCGGCCTCTTTTCAAATTTCATCGAGCCTAAATGTTTGAACTACCTCCAAAATAATATCCCTACTTTTTGGCTTTCATAGCTACTGCTCCTTCATAGCTTTGAGTTTCCACATAAAAGCCTACTTTTTCAAAAAGCTCTTTCCATTCGATTTCAGAGAGGTGAGGTCCGTTGTGATATTGATGTTCCAGAGGTTCTACTACGGTTAATATCCCATCTTTTTTCAATACTCTCTTGATTTCCATAAGGGCTAGTTTTAAATCTTCAATATGATGAAGCATGTAAAAACAGGTAACGGAATCCATAAAATTACTTTCAAAAGGAAGTGAATATACACTGTCTGTCTTAAACTCCAGGTTCCGTACACCAAGGATCTCTGCATTCATTCGTGCCTGAGCGGTATGAGAATCGTGAATATCGATACCGTAGACCTTTGAATCAGGATTATTTTTTGCAACTTCAAGAGTGAGTGTTCCAAACCCGCTGCCTATATCCAGAATCGTTTCCCCTTTTATTCCTCGAAGCACAGCAGGAAGCACTCTTGCTCTTACGCGAGATATCTGATCTTCGGGGAAGCTTGCTTTTTCTGCTTTTTCTGCATCTGTTGATGTAAAGGGAAGGATTGCATAGATTTTTGATCCATTAGCTGCCATCAAACCTTTCACGTAAGCTGCCCCAGCTTTTATTGTAAAAAGTTCCACAACCGAAACTCCCACATCTCTGTAAAACCGCAGACTCCGCTCTGTTCTATTTTCAGAACACTTAAAGTTTAGAGGAGTATGTACCACCAGGTAATGGGAGTATTCTGGTTTGAAGTATGCAGAAACGGACTCAGATTCATTTAGTAATATCCCGCTGATGCTGTCTCTGAAAAGTGCAAGAATCTGTGATGTCTCATCAGCTTCATTTCTAACGCTTCCAATTTCTCTGAACATATATTAAATCATCTCCATGTAACGTGAGGGGGATTCCTCCTGGGAATAAATTGAGGTGCGTACTGAGGATATCCAAAGAGCATGGCATTTACAATTCTCCGTCCCTCAGGTAGATTCAGATATTCAAGGATAGAAGACCGGTTCTGAGATGCTATTAGGAGAACTCCGGCCCAACATGTTCCTATGCCAAAGGCTTGTGCTGCAATTTCGAAGTAGGTCAATGCAATAATTGGATCGCCCATAATTACATCGCCCATTGACATCACTTTGTCCTCATCCATAAGGGCGAGAATTATATGCGGAGCCCCTCGACAGATCACATCATTTCCTTTGTCCCAGGCCGCAACCATCGCTGAAGCCATGGAAGCCATGGGGAGACTGCTCTTAGCTACTTCTCTCTCCCAATCAATAGTTTGTTCAGCAATCTCTCGCACAACACGGGGATCATGAATAACAAGCCATTCAACCAATTGAGAATTTCCACCTGAGGGGGCGTATCTGACAATATCTAAGATCGACTCAATAGTTGCGTGAGGTACTTCTATGGGTTTATATGTCCGAATCGAACGACGGCTTTTGAGGAAAAGGCCAAGATTTTCTGGAGAGATCGCTCCTTTTGAGATCACACTTTCATGAGCTTTACTTCCCATATCAGTAAACGTAAGCGCTCCTGATGGACAGAATGCTTCACAGTGCCCACAGGAAAAACAAACTGCGTCCATCCCCTCATGTACTCTGGGAAGCTGTACTTCATCTGCGGGATCGATAATACCCATTGGGCAAACCTTAGAGCATACACCGCATTGTGAACAGAGATCAGAATCAACATTTATAGTCATAAATTACCTTTTTGAATTCATTTTACCTATATGTTAATATTTTACTTATACATTAATATATTAATTAGAGTAACTTTTGTAACAATATACCCAATAAGTATGTAATGGAGAATTTTACATGAAATCTGAAAAAGAGTCGAAATGCAACGTAGATGAGTATGTTGAAGTATTTGGAAGTAAATGGAATCTCATTATAATCTCGCACTTATGGGAAAATACTCTCCGATATACAGAACTGCAAAAAAGAATGAATGGAATCAACGCTAAAACGATAACAACGCATCTTAGAAAACTTGAGGAACATGCGATCATTGAAAGAAAAGTCTATGCGGAAGTTCCACCAAGGGTAGAATATTCATTGACAGAACGCGGGAAGGCACTCCTTCCTGTTCTTGGGGCGATGTCGGAATGGAGTAAAAAAAATCCCTTGTTGAAAATGACTGATAGTGAGGCAAATGGCAAAACAGAAATCTGATTATTTTTCATTTGTATTCGGTTAAGGATTTTGAGCTGCTGATCTCGATTTCGACGGAAAAACTCAAACCCAAATGTTTAGTGTTTAAATTGAAATCGATATCAGATTCCAGTTTTGCATTTGATGAATAATTTAACAAATTTTATGAAAATCAATGCAATTGATAATGATTTTTCCTTAACCAATGACCAATGGATTATTTTTTAACCGGACCCTAAAAATTTTTCGTGATCAGAAGCGGTTTATGATGATAAAATCATAATGAATATGCAAGAAATAAAAGAATATCATCCTCGTTGAAAGTTAATTGCTCTACTGGAAAATTAATACCTTTTTGATCCTTACTAAGCTCTGGTTCAAACCATCTTTGAATAAAAAATCAGCTATAGTAGGATAATTATCAGTGATTCTGGTACTGGAACCGTTTGTAGGAACCGTTTGTAAATACACACAGTACCAAATAGTACTGTACATTACAGATTTAATATTGCTGCCTTTGCAAAATCTCATTTTTTACTTTTCCGAATGTGATTTGGTGATTTAAATACCCGACAATATCAGGCAAGCTACTAATATTTAAATAAAAATGCCACAATAATTATCATATAAATTCTGCCCGGAGCTCGTATTTAGTGATTCAAGGTAAAATTGTAAGCGTCGCAAAATGGGGGACGATGCTAAACGCTGAGAAAAACAGTAACCAGTACAAGTTCATCGAGGGCTACGGGCAAGATGTGCTTCCGATTATCCGGGAAAGTAACCATCCGATATCTGTAGCAACTGTACAAAGTCACTGTATAAACTTACTGTATAAACTTAACTCTTATAAAATTGAACTCTGGATTGTAAGGAATTTTTATGCAAGAGCCTTCTGAACGAGAGGGAATTCGCGAAGCTTGGGATATATACAAGAAGCATACCCTTTCCAACAGCATTATCAACGAGCTGGTTATACGTGACAATGAGCTGACGTTCGTAATGCAAGAGAATGGCGAAATACCCATTACAGAAAATTACGGGTATGGCCTCTATTATCATGATTGCAGGTACCTGAGTGGTTTTCTCATACGGCTTATGGACATACCTCCAACGCAGGTTCTATCCAGCGACGAGAGAGGTTTCAGGTCGACGCTTATTGTCACCAACCCGGAGTTAAAGGACTGCACAGGTACCACTATCTCTAAAGAAACGCTTCTTGGCACCCTGACAACAGTTATACCGGGCTGCGTCCGACATTGTCACACTATTCAGAACTTCAACACATTTCAAGTGACATTGAACCTTACTTTTGAGTTCGACGCAGATTTTGAGGATATGTTCACAATCAGGGGCATATCCCCACCAACCGCTGCGAAAGTGTTGCCGGCCAGATATGATGGTAAAAACCTTTACTTATCCTACGAGGGTGAGGACAAGCATCGTCGCAACACGATCATTACATTTGATCCACTGCCCACGAAAGTAGAAGGGAAAAAATGCACCTTCGAGCTGAAGATAAAACCTCACGGGTCACAGACTGTAAACGTAGAGATCTCAATCGAGGAGATTAAACCCGGCCAGGAGCCGGAGCGGCCAGTGGAAAACCCCGATCAGAGAATGAACCAGATCATGAGATCCTACATCACGGCTCTCGAATGCTGCGACAACATACCGACCAGCAACAACATTCTCAACAGCATCATGGTGCGCTCGCTTGCCGACCTGAACATGATGCGAATGAGCCTAAAAGGAGACATGTTCCATTCGGCAGGGGTACCCTGGTATGATACATTATTCGGGCGGGATAGCATCATCTCAGCACTCCAGCTATTGCCATTCGAGGCGAAGCTGGCAAAAAGCACACTGCTGGTAAACGCAAAATTCCAAAGCAACAAATTAGATGATTGGAGAGATCAGGAGCCTGGTAAAATGCTTCACGAGTTAAGGCAGGGAGAACTGGCCAACCTGAACCTGATACCTCATACACCGTATTACGGTACTGTCGACGCCACCCCCCTATACCTGATTCTTTTGGCTGAATACGTGAACTGGACAGGAGACATCCAATTGGTCAAGAAGCTGGAAGACAACGTGGACCAGGCCCTGAAATGGATCGATGTGTACGCCAATATGGAAGGAGATGGCTTTGCCTACTATGCGGTAAAATCCCCATTAGGCATTTACAACCAGGGATGGAAGGACTCACCTGACTCGATCAGCCGTTCAGATGGCACGCTGGCGAAAAAACCGATTGCTTTGGCCGAAGTACAGGGATACGTGTATATGGCAAAAAGACGCCTTGCGCCGTTGTTCAGTAAGCTGGGTCGAGAAAGTAAAGCAGCCAAACTTGAGAAGGAAGCCAGGGAACTGAAAGATAGATTCAACCGTGAGTTCTGGATGAAAGACAGACAATTTTTCGCCCAGGCACGCGATGCGGAAGGTTTATGCGATGTGATATCATCGAACCCGGCTCAATGCCTGTGGACAGGAGTCATTGATCAAAAATACGTAAAACACCTGGTAAACAGAATCTTCAAAGAAGATATGTTCACAGAATGGGGCATTCGCACTCTGTCATCGAAAGAGCAGCGGTACAATCCGCTAGGGTACCACAACGGTACGGTCTGGCCGCATGAAAACGCGATCATTGCCATGGGTTTGAGAAAGTACGGGTTCATCAACGAGATGTCCTTACTGTTCACAGGCATGTATGAAGCAGCCAGGACATTTGAGTATTACCGTCTGCCGGAATGCTTCGGTGGACTGACGCGCTCTGAGTACAGCATCCCTGTAAAATATCCTGTAGCCTGCAGTCCGCAGGCTTGGGCATCCGGGACAATGCCGTTTATGCTTACTGCCAGCCTGGGCATAGCTCCCGATGCCCTGAATAACCGGCTTGTCATTAACAAGCCCCATTTGCCTTCATGGCTGGATAACGTGCAATTTAACAACGTAAAGGTCGGCAACACGCTTACTGATCTGAGTTTCAGGCGCGTCGAAGAGGAGACACTGGTCAACGTATCCAAGAATATCGGGGACATCAATGTGCTCATTGAGTATTAACTGCCTGAAATAAACGGAAAAAATTGAAGGAAACATAATTAATAATGGAATTCGGAGATCGTATGTCAAAAGTATCAATGTTACACCATAAGCACATGCCCGGTGTGCCGGAAAACAAAGGAATTTTTCCGAACCAGAGGCATATCATTCGATTTTATCGATTACGATCTTGCCAACGAGAACGAGCAAAACAAGATTGCGGTCGAGATGATGACTGGAGCCGGCCGTATCGGCTTCCCGTTTGTAAGGATCGGCGATGTTGTAGTTGTCGGGTTCAATCCAGAGAGGTTTGAGCAGCTTTTGAAATCGGAGAATCTCGAACCAGCAACCAACCAGGCTTAACGGAGACAATATCATGGCAGGGCACAAGGATATTTTTTCACAGTATCAAATGGAAGATCTAACGCTGCCAAACCGCATGGTAATGGCGCCGATGACCCGCAACCGCGCAGGAGATGCCGATGTCCCGGCTTCACTGACGGTCACATATTATGTGCAGCGAGCTTCAGCCGGCATGATTATCACCGAGGGCTCGCAGGTTAGCCCTCAGGGAGTGGGCTACATGCATACACCGGGCATATACTCTGAAGAACAGGTCACCGGCTGGAAGAAAGTGACAGATGCAGTCCACCAGGTTGGCGGCAGAATTTTCATCCAGCTCTGGCACGTAGGACGGATATCCCATACCGACCTCCTGGGTGGCGATTTACCGGTTGCACCATCCGCACTGCCCGTTCAAGGCTTTGTCCACACACCAAATGGGAAAAAGCCAATTCCGGTGCCCAGGGCTCTCGAGACCGATGAGATACCAGACATCGTCAAGCAGTTTCGACATGCGGCTGAGAACGCCAGAAAAGCAGGCTTCGATGGTGTGGAAATCCATGGTGCTAACGGCTACCTGCTTGACCAATTCCTGCGGAGCGGGTCCAACAAGCGAACCGATAATTACGGCGGAAGCCTTGAGAACATAGCACGTCTGCCGCTTGAGGTCACGAAAGCCGTTATTGAAGTATGGGGCGGTGACCGTGTCGGCTATCGCATATCTCCTCACAATATCGCACATTCTATGTCGGACGCCAATCCCATGGAGACCTTTTCTTATTTTACTGGAGAGCTGAACAAAATCGGTCTGGGATACCTTCATTTAATAGAGCCCATTGGAGGTAGGTCTGGGTTCGTACCACCAGAAGCACGTCTTGGGCCTACGCTGCGCAAAATTTTCGAAAGGACTTTCATACTGAACGGCGGCTATGGCCTCCAAAGCGGGAACGAAGCAATTGTTAGGGGAGAAGCCGACCTGATCGCTTTCGGAGTGCCGTTCCTGGCCAATCCTGACCTGCCAGAACGCTTCAGGCAGAATGCGCCGTTGAACAAGCCGGATGTAGCCACCTTCTACGTGGGCGGTGTGAAAGGCTACACGGACTATCCGGCCCTGATCCCCAGATGACATGGCTCAAAACCTGGTACTTTAAAGCCTTCGGAGAATGGGTAAATTGTAGGTCCTACTAGCATCGATTCCAAAAAACAGTATCAATTCCAAAAACATTCATAAACCTGCACTTTTAAATAAACCTGTTCGACTTCTAAATGAACCTATTCGGAAAAAAGAAACTATGTCTTGTAAGGGTTTTAATAAACTTTATTCCGTGTCTTTTTGACACGGAATATTAATATTCGAATTTAATGTTTAAATTGAATTTATAATTATTTCTTCGGAGGCCAGTTCTTTTCCATAAAGCCATGGAGCCTTCCCGAATCC
>NZ_LMVP01000529.1 GCF_002287235.1 Methanosarcina spelaei | reverse complement strand
TTACTGTACTGAAGTGTGCGAGCCTTCGGGAACTCTGGATCGCTGCCATGCTCACCTTATAATAATTTATTTTCCATAACTTTTTTAAAATTAGTTTTTTTAGATTATTGCATATTTCTTAAGTTATTTTTACTCTTTTGTATACTCAGTTTGCAAAATCTACTCACTTTTTTGCTTTCTTTTGCTTGAGCGAATGAAATAGATTCAGATTCCTTGCTGTTGCGATTACATTGCAACTTTCTGAAAATCTCCAATCTCCTATGATTCTTAAGCAAAACTAGGGTTATAAATATTTTTTAAACTTTCTTCTTATATAAGTTCACTTAGATCAACGTAGTTCACTTAGATCAACTACTTGAGGTATTGAAAACTTTTTTGCCCTTGATCAGGGCTTTTCATGATGCTCTCATCCATACTTTAAAAGGGTAGATGCTGTGTAGCATCGCCCTTATTCGTAGATCTGCTGAGCCAGATAATTCTGGACACCTATCTGGTTGATCTGGTCAAGTTGGGCTTCGATCCAGTCAATATGTTCTGTTTCTTCCTTCAGGAGTGACTCGAGAAGCACTTTAGTGTCGTTGTCTCCCAACTCCATTGCCAGCTTGATGCCCTTATTGTACCCCTGAATAGCTCCTTCTTCGGCCCAGTGGTCATGATCATGCATTTTTGGTACTTGGTCACCGATGCGAATTTCGCTCAGGTTGTTGACTATTGGCTTCCCTTCAAGGAAGAGGATACGTTCGATCAATTTTTCTGCGTGTTTCATCTCGGTAATGGCCCGCTTCTCGATTACCTCGCCCAGTCTGTCATAGTTCCAGTTTTCGCACATTTCGGCATGGACAAAGTATTGGTTGATAGCAGCTAATTCATCTGCCAAACGTGCATTTAGACAATCGATTAGTTTCTGATCTCCTTTCAAACATATACCCCCTTGCAAAAGAAATTATATTTTTTCTATTTATACTTAAACTTACAATAAGTTTTAACATACTAATTTGGAGTTTTCATTTGGAGTTTTCATATACTTGGTTGGCTCTTGAAAGTACTATCATAAGATCCTTCCCTTCTTTTTTGTATAGTTTAGGGAAGCTCTGCTGTTAACAATATTTTTGTCGATAAAATTTAAAATTTACAACTTTTTGCCTGGACAAGCAGTGTTATTGAGTATAGACCTGGACCCTGTCTCCCCTGAATATTATGAGGCACATGTTATATAAACAAACTGAATATAAATAGGAGATCTGTTAATAAAATAAGAATTCTTTATCCGCAGAACATCCGATAGAAGTTTAAATATCAATCTTTTGAGCAAAAGGAAATTCTAATTTCTAGAATTAAGTTGTTCATAAAGTTAAAAGGCACTTAAAATTATTTATCAGATCTAATCTGATACTGTTCCCTGGAGTTCGTGATTTTTTCTTTAGTTTTTCTACCACTTCTCGTTATTAACTCTACACTTTTCTTTATTAACAGTGTATAGTTCTCAGTTATCACCTAATTTTTAACCTCCTCTTTAACTGCTAAGACTAGATTAAACTTTAGCTGTTTTGAATATTATAAAAATCGTCTAAAACTGTTAAATAGAATGAAGCCTTTTATTATTATGGGGATGTAATATGGCTGATGAAAATAAAATTAGTCAAGATAGTGAGAGTAAGTTCAGGTATAGACTTGGTAAGTGGCTTCTTAGTAGAGATGAATGCGTCTTCATGAATGTAATAGAGCAGAACCGGAATGATAAAGCCATACGTCAACACTTAATCGGATCAGTTACTAATTGGATAAACAAAAAGGAAGAACTTGTAACACAAGAAACGGTTTCTGAGATGTGCGAGTTTATTAAAAGTGAAAATGAAGCCCTTTACTTCCATTTAATGGAAAAATGCGCTCTAAAAGGAATAAGCGTGGGTGAAGGTCTATTTGAAGCCCTGAGCATGTGCAAGTGTGAAGAAGCAATAACTAATCCTCAATGTGGAATAACTGACGACGACTCTGGTGTGTGAGAGCTCTGGCTTGCTTGTAGTTTTTTGATATTTTAGACTATGTTTTTTGATATTTTAGACTATGTTTTTTGATATTTTAGACTATGTTTTTTGATATTTTAGACTATGTTTTTTGATATTTTAGACTATGTTTTTTGATATTTTAGACTATGTTTTTTGATATTTTATATATTTTATTTGGTTATCATGGTTCGTGTTCGGTGGGGTTTTCTATATTATGTGCCTTTACTATTCGCGGGCTTATAATGAATTTCTTCTTAGTCTCCTTACTTTATTAGGATTAATTAGGTCTTATCAGATTATTTTTGATAAATTTATTTAAATAAAAATTAAGCCTATATTTATTGGGGGTAACTTATGGGTTATATTGAAACATGGAATAAGGTAATGCAAAGACCGTCTGACTTTTACAGAGAGATGCCTAAGACCGGAGGGTATACTGATCCACTTACTTTTGCAGCAATCAGTTTCATCATATATGCGCTTTTAGCTGCACTTTTAACCATTCTCTTTGGCTCTGGAACATATATGGGCGGCATGTATGATGGAATGTATGAGGGTATGTACGGTAGTGTGAGAGGGCTTGGCTTTTTCGCAATACTTATGACTGTGATCATAACACCTATTGCAGGTATCATTTCTCTCTTTATCGAAGCTGCAATACTCTATATTATTTATAAAATACTTGGAGGAATGGGAAGTTACGAAGGTACTGTAAGACTTGTTTCCTATGCAACTGCTGTAATGGTACTTTCCTGGATCCCCATTATCGGCTGGATTGTCGGAATTTACGAGATATATCTCTATATTGTGGGTGGAATGTATGTCCATGGTGTAAGCATGGCAAGGTCTGCAATAGCTATACTGCTACCAACGTTACTTGTAATCCTGCTTATAGCCATAATTATGGCATGGATATTTGCTTTTTCAGGATTATTCTTCTCCAGAATTTTTTCTAATGGGGTTATCCTTTTATAAGAAGAACCCCTTTTATTTTTGAAATATGTTCTCTTTAAAAATTTAAAAACCGATTGCCTCGAACTAAATATTTATATATTAGAAATTACTTTAATTGAAGCTACACGAGCAACACGTGATCAAGAATGCCAAGATGGCGGAGCGGCTACGCAATCGCCTGCAGAGCGATTCCATTCCGGTTCGAATCCGGATCTTGGCTTCTTCTCTACACGATTTATTGTTTTAAAATTACTTTATTGAGTATTTAAACAAATCTGTAAAATGCCAAGATGGCGGAGCGGCTACGCAATCGCCTGCAGAGCGATTCCATTCCGGTTCGAATCCGGATCTTGGCTTTCTTTTAAAACTGATCTTTTTCCCAGAACTTTTAACTTCCTGACTCTCTTAGCGTGTATTTGGAGATTACTTTAATCAGGTTCAAATTCGAACCTTAATTTTATATTAGGGAAGATCGATTTTTGAGCATGGACATTGACATACTCATGCAGAGGCTCTTTGAACTTTATCCTGAAGCAGCTACCGATAGCTTTATAGATCCTTTTTTTTCGTTAATTTCCACTGTAATGTCCCATAGAACCAGGGATGATGTCACCTATCCTGCAGCTAGCAGACTTTTTGAGAGATTTTCGACGCCTGAAGAAATGGTTAGAGCTAATGTTAGCGAGATTGAAATTCTTATAAAAGATGTGGGCTTTTACAGGGTTAAAGCAGGAAGAATACAGGAAATTTCCAGACTTCTTCTGGAGAAATATGATGGCAGGGTTCCTGACAATATGGAAGCTCTTCTTGAATTGCCTGGTGTCGGCAGAAAGACTGCTAACTGTGTGCTTGCCCATGCTTTCCTTAAGGATGCCCTTGCCGTGGATACTCATGTTCACAGGATTTCTAACAGGCTTGGTCTGGTAGAGACAAAAGCTCCTGAGGAAACTGAAGCTGAATTAAAAAAGATCTTTCCACAGAAAGATTGGAGATATATAAATCTCCTGCTCGTCAAATTAGGGCAAAATACATGCCGGCCTATTTCTCCAAGGTGCAAAACATGTGCTCTTGAAGACATCTGTCCTAAAATTCTCCTTTAACAGGGAGCTTTCTGTGGTTCCGGAAATTTCAAAGTCAAACTCCGAAATCAATGCTTTGGCTCTCTCTGTGACTCTATCAGGGCTGCGGAAAAAACCTATGAGACGATACGAGATTATTTATATAAGGCTGGCATTTAGCAGGCAAAAAGGTTATTCGTATCCTTAGTTGATAATAAATTCATTCCATATATACAGTATCCACACTGTTATCAATACTCAGAATTATATCATTTATCACACTTTACGAGGTCAAATATGTTTCAAATAGGAGAAGCTTTAATGGGGCAGGGTGCAGAACTTGCCCACGTTGATTTGATGATAGGAGACAAGGGAGGCCCCGTAGGGCAAGCTTTTGCAAACGGTCTGACCCAGCTTTCAGTCGGACATACTCCACTCCTTTCCGTTATCAGGCCCAATCTGCCTCCAAAACCTTCGACCCTCATTATTCCGAAGGTTACGGTAAAAAATATGGATCAGGCAGGAAAAATTTTCGGACCTGCTCAGTCAGCCGTTGCAAAAGCAGTAGCAGATTCGGTCGAAGAAGGCGTAATCTCAAAGGACCAGGTTGAAGAACTTGTTATTGTAGCCAGTGTCTTTATTCATCCTGATGCCCAGGACTACAACAAGATCTACAGGTATAATTACGGAGCCACAAAACTTGCAATCAAACGTGCTCTTGAAGGCTTCCCGGACATTAACACAGTTCTTGAGGAAAGTAACAAATCTACCCATGCTATCATGGGATTCAAGGTCATAAGACTCTGGGATCCACCCTACCTGCAGGTTGCTTTTGACAATCCTGACATCGAATTTGTGCAATCTGCCATTTCCCAGATTCCTAAAAGCGATCACGTTATTATCGAAGCAGGCACGCCTCTGATCAAACGTTACGGTATGGATGTCATTTCAAAAATCAGACAGGTCAGACCTGATGCCTTCATAGTTGCTGACCTGAAAACTCTGGATACCGGAAACCTTGAAGCAAGAATGGTTGCCGATGCTGCAGGAGACGCTATTGTAGTCTCAGCCCTTGCTCCGATCAACACTATTGACAAGCTTATCGAGGAAGCTCATAAGACAGGTATTTATGCTGTCATGGATACACTTAATCAGCGCGATCCAATTTCTGTCTTAAAACAGCTTAAGGTCATGCCTGATGTTATTGAACTCCACCGTGGAATCGACATTGAAGCTACTGAACATGCATGGGGCGATATTGCCGAAATCAAGAAGGTTGCTCCAAAGACTCTGGTTGCTGTTGCAGGCGGGGTCCGTCTTGACAAAGTGCCTGTAGCTCTCGGTCAAGGTGCTGACATTCTTGTAGTGGGACGCGCAATTGCCAACGCAAAAGATGTCAGGGAAGTTGCCGAGCAGTTTATCAATAGCCTCAACAAACCGGAAATTGACCAGTTCAGAGTCATGACTGACTTCTAAGTAGGTTTAAGAATTTCATGAAATTGCTGAAAACTTGCTGCTAAAACCTAATGCTAAAGGGAAAATTATGCAGTAATTTCGGCAAAAACCTTTAGAGAAAGCGTTGATATCCACGCTTTCCATTTCTTTTTAAATTTCAAGAGGGGATTTTTTGGGTTTACCATTCATTGTATTGAACTATAAGACTTATTTACAGGGTACAGGTCAGGGAGCAGTGGAAATTGCAAAGGCCTGTAAAGCCGTATCCGAAGATTCAGGTATCGAGATAGCAGTAGCCCCGCAGCTTCCGGACATTTATAGGGTAGCCTCGGAAGTTGAACTGCCGGTTTTTTCCCAGCATCTGGATGGGATAGGAGCAGGAAGTTTTACAGGCCATATTTTCGGAAAATCCATAAAAGATGCAGGCGCTGTAGGGACTCTGATCAACCACTCTGAGAAGCGTCTAACCCTTGCAGAAATCGAGGCGTCGCTAAAAGCTGCAAAAAAATTCGGGCTCAGGTCAATTATCTGCACTAATAATGTCCCGACAACTGCAGCAGCTGCAGCCCTGGGTCCGGATTATGTTGCAATCGAGCCCCCAGAACTTATAGGGAGCGGAATCCCTGTCTCAAAAGCCGATCCTGAAATTGTTAGCGGTTCGGTTGAAGCGGTTGCGAAAATTAATTCCCAGGTAAAGGTACTCTGCGGAGCTGGGATTTCCAAAGGTGAAGATCTAAGGGCAGCTCTTGACCTTGGTTCTCAAGGCGTGCTTCTGGCATCTGGAATTGTGAAAGCTGCAGATCCAAAAGCCGCACTCGAAGATCTCATACGTCTGGTTTAAGTTTTATTTTCTTGAGTTTCAGGTTGAGCTCTGGTATTTGTCTTCAGGTAGTTGATGAGAGGCTTTACTGCTCTTTCATCTCCAGTGTCAATTAGCAGGAATACGGAGTTCTCCCTGACGTTCTTGTTTTCACTACTCAGGCCTCTTGTTAGAGGTTCTACTGCTTCTTCTTTTCTATCAATAAGGATATTTGAAGCACAGTCTCTTACTTCTTTATTATTATCTCCCAAAGTTCTGACAAGAGTTTCAGTTGCTTTTTCATCTTTTATCTCTCCTAAAGCAGTAACAGCAGAAAGCCTAATTCCGGAGTTATTATCCTCAAGAGCTTTCTCAAAAGTTCCAATTGCTTTTGGATCATTTATTTTTCCCAGAGCTTCTAAAGCAGTGCATCTGAGTGTTTCATTTCCGTCTGTTGCAGCACTATTGAGCACATCCACAGCTGTGGCATCACCTGTGTTCCCAAGGGCCCATGCTGAAGCAATTCTCACGTTTTCGTCTTCATCTTGTAGTCCTGCGGTTAAAGATTTCACTGCTTTTTGGTCCCCTATTGCTCCCAGAGCCAGAGCTGCACTTCGCCTAACTTCTGGATCTTCATTAGATAACAGTTGGATCAGAGGTTTAACAGCCCTCGGGTTTCCAATTTCTCCCAGAGCAAGGGCTGCGCAACTTTTTACTGAATTGTTTTCACTCAAAGCCATGATAAGGGGTTCTACTGCTCTTTGATCCCCTATTTTTCCGAGGGAAATAGCACTACACTCTTTCACATTGTCGTATTTATCCACTTTCAAGGCAAGTGATAAGGGTTCCACTGCCTTTTCATTCCCAATTTCTCCAAGAGAAAAGGCTGCACAGGCTTTTGTTTCATTGCAGTCTTTGACCAGTATCTCAATAAGAGGTTCAACAGAACTTTCTTCTCTCATTCCTCCCAGTGCAAGTATGGAACTGACTCTCACATAACTCTTTTCATGTTTTAATGCTTCTAAGAGTTTCTCCGGCACTTTTTTATCTTCAGGAGCAACTCCGGAAGCCTCTACATATTTTTTTATGTTTTGCGGGTCTGCTTCCAGCGCATTGATGAGGGGTTCTGTTTCGGAGTCTCTAGTCGCTTCAAATGCTCCTGCTGCCTCCTTCCGGAAGTTAAGGTCTTTTTCTTCGACAGCTTTCGGAAGAGTTTGATCTATTTTTTCGTCACTTTTTTTTCCAGTGAACTCAGCAGAATTTCCTGATTTTTCCTTGAACATTTCCGCAATTCCTGGAACAGCTCTCTCGTCTCCCATTTCGATAAGCGAAAAAACAATATATTTTCTAGCAGTCTTGTTCTGGTTCTCAAGAGATTTTATCAACTCAGGAACTGCAGGTTTTCCTATTTCTATGAGAGCTCTGGCACAGTTCAGTCTTGTTTCTTCGTTTTCAGCCGAGAGATTTTGAATGAGAGGTTCTATTGCCCTTTCATCTCCTATATTTCCAAGAGCCCAGGCTGCTGTACTGCTTGTGTATGCATCATTATCTGAAAGGGCTTCTATAAGGGGCTCAACTGCCGGTTTCCCTATTCCAACAAGAATATCACCAGCACACTGCTTAACATCACTATTTTTATCCTTTAATGCCTGAATAATCGGTTTAGTATTTCTGTCTCCAGTTTCTACAAGAGTTTTTACAGTCATATTCCTGACTTTTTGGTCAGGATCTTTTAATTGCTGGACAAGAACTCCTGTTGCTTCTTCTTCTCCTACTTTCCCAAGGGATTCCACGACAAGATTTCTTACCTCAGGATCTTCGTCCGAAAGAGCATTTATCAGAGCTTTTTCTGCTCTCTGGTCCCCGATTTCTCCTAATTCGACAACTGCAGTACAGCGGACTTCCTTATCTTTGTCCGAAAGGGTCTGAATCAGGGCGTTTGTTGCTTTATCTTCTCGGAGTTCTCCGAGAGCCATAATGGCTCTCTTTCTTGTCTCTTTGTCTTCGTCATTCAATGCCTTTATCAGGGGTTCAGTGGCTTTTTTATCCCCTGTCTTTCCGAGGGCTTCTACAGCATTTCTTCGAACTTTTCCGTCCTCATCTGAGAGGGCTTGAATCAGAGATTCTTCGGCTTTTTCTCCTCCAAGTTTCCCTAGAGCTTCTGCTGCACTGGATCTCACTTCACTATTGTTATCTTCCATACTCAGGCAGAGGGCTTCAATAATTTTCTCTTTTTCTACATCTCCTGAGAATAAGGTCTCTTTCCAGTCGTCTTCCTCTGAAGAAGAACCTGCCTTTTCAATTTCTCCAAGAGCCCAGGCTGAATTGGAGCGTACTCTTTCGTTTTTGTCTGAAAGCGCCTGAATTAATTGTTTTTCTGCTCTCTGGCTTCTTGCATTACCAAGAGCTAGAGCTGCACTACCTCTAACTTTCGGGTCTTCGTCCTGCAAAAGATTTACTATTGCTTTTTCTGCTTTTTGCCCGCCAATGTTTCCAAGAGCCAGAGCGGTTTCACACCTTACTTCCGGGTTTTCGGAGTCAATAACTTCTATAAGAGGATCTACAGCTTCTTCTCCCATTTCTTCCAGAGCAAATCTGGCCTCCTTTCTGGAGTCTATATCCTCATTTCCCAATTTCTTTATTAGAGGCTCTATAGCCTGTTGAGTTTTTGACTCATTCATATCCAAAATGGTTGTTCCGTTGGGGATTTCATAGGGATTTTTTATGTTGCCTTCGCTAACTCCGGAAGCAACTCCAACCAGTGTCAGTGTGAATAGTAACAGTACGATTTTAGGCACTGAAGGATTCATATTTTATACCGTTTCCATAAATTCGATATTAGTTTGATTTTGAAATTCGGAGTCTTAAGTTTCGTAGATATTTTACGAAATAAAATATCCTACTTAACGTTAAATAAATATCCTGATATATTTTTAGTATATGTTTAGCTTCTTGTGATTCACTTACGTAAATTTTCGCAAAACAAATTTCCGGGAATTATCATTCTTACCATGAGAAGGTACCTGATAAGAAATGTACTTAAATTACGGAAATTGATGTGTTGAAGATATTATAGAGCAATTTTAATAACTTCCATATCTAGTATTAATTAATCTGATTTTTAATTTACTATTTATGACTAAGAGTCTGTTAATTAATACAACATGTTATGAAAAAATATATTTTAAGAATCCGTACTGGAAAATATATCCTCAAACATTCGATAGCAATATGTTGTTGGCAGTTAGTTCTAGCTTCCAGAAGGCATCTTTAAGAGCCTTTCAATTCTACGACTGCTATAAATATTTTTTAAGCATTTTCCAGGGTTTTACCTTTTTTCAAAGATCGAAAAATGTCAGGCAATTAACGGTTAGCATGAGACTGTACCAGGAAATCATTATTCTTTGTTTTTAACTAACAGTTCTGCTGTTCTAATTAATAACTCAATTTTTCAATAATTTTAGAATTGTCAGAGATGCTTTTTTCGACTAGCTATGATAAAATAGTTAAAGTATTCTGGCATTTGGGTAAGAATCATTACTCTTTTGGCTAAAAACCTCTCCAGAGAACGAAAAATTAAAAATAATTTTTCAATCTAACGTTTATATATTAATTATAAAAAATCTATACTATGAAAGGTTCTCCGAAGTTCAAATCTCAGGGATAATCATTCTTTTTCCTTTATGTTCCAGTATATCGACGTTTATTCCATATGCTTCTTTTATTTTTTCCTGGCAATTGTCGTCTTTATGTGGAAAACTGTTGTCAAAATGTCAGAAAAGTGAGAAAGCTTCCGAATACAGCCGCATTTCCAGAATCAGATTTTTTAAGTTTCAGGTTTTTCAGTTTTGTGAAGATTCTCATCAAAATGCTGTATGAAAATTTTACTAAACTATTTGGTGAAAGCAATTTTTATAGATACCTGAAAAAAATATCTGAAAAGTAATTGCACCTTATAGCAGAGAACTATACTGAGTCTAAATAGATGTATACCTAACCCAAATTTTTGAATAGCTTTGAATAAAAAAGAATGAGGCTTTTGAGCCGATTTTTTTGCAATTTCTTTAAAATTACTTATAAGCCTCAACAAGAGGTTTAACTGCCCTTTGATCTCCAATTTCAATAAGGATTAGGGCTGTTTCAGCTTTGAGTTTCTTGTCTTCCGTTTTCAAATTTTCTATAAGGGGATCGACAGCCAATTCGCCCATGTCTATGAGAGCTTCTCTGGATATAGCCCCAAACTCTTGATCTTCCAGTTTTCCTACAACCATTCTTGCAGTTTCCTGGTTTTTTGTTTTGCTGAGTGCAAGAAAAGCTGCATTTCTAATATCTGCATCCATAGTTTTGTCATCAAATATCTTTTTGAGCGTTTCTACAGCTTTGGGATCCTCTATATTCCCCAGGGCTGAAACTGCTGCTTTCCTGACTTCAAGCTCCTCTTCTTTATCGGTTATTACATCGATTAAAATCTCAGTAGCGTTAGTGCTCCCGATTTCTCCAAGGGCAAGGATAGCGCTTTTTCGGACATCAGTATTTGCGTTCAAGGAATTACTTTTTTTTCCTTCTGTACTCTTTCCGGTTTCCAGGATTTCCATTAAGGGTTTTACTGCGGTCTCGTTGCCTATTTCTCCGAGCACAAGAGCTGCACTACTTCTTACTTTGATTCTCTGGTCTCTTAGTCTATCTATAAGATAAGGTACTGAATTTTCGTCTCCCATTCTCCCAAGCGCAATTGCACAGCCGCCTTTAACATATTCGTTATCGCCATCTTTCATTTGTTTTCTTAGAATTTCTACTGCCCTTTCGTCCCCAATCTTTCCAAGTGCAATTGCTGCACTGGCTTGTGCAGGCGGATAATCTCTAGTCAGAATTCCAATTATAGGATCTACTGCAGCTTCTTCTTTCATTTCTCCAAGAGCCATCATAGCTGCAACTCTTGTGCTTCCTTTATTGCTTTTAAGAGCTTTAATAAGTTTTTCGGTTTCGCTTCCCGGTTCTTCAGGTCCAAAGTCCGAAAGCGCAAAAGGCATATAGATACTTGAATTCTGTGTTTCTGATTCAAGAGCTCTCTCAAAAGCGTCTGTTTCTCCCCTCTGTTCCGCCCTGGCGGAGTCCATAGCAATGGAATCTGCAATGTACTTTCTTGTGACTTTATCTTTTTCTTCTATGGCCTGCAGAATGTCCTCTGAGAGTCCTTGTTTCCATTCTTCATCTTTACTCTCGTTTGCAGCTTTATTCGAGGCCTCAATTTTCCTAAAGTTTTCAGAAAGGATATTTTCTGCTCTGTCATCCCCGGTTTCAAGAAGCGCGAGAAGCATGTAACTGTTTACTTCTTCAGAACTCGAATTCTTTGACTCGATTTTGTCAACAAGGCTATTTGCCGCAGGACCACCAAGCTTCCCGAGTTCAGATGCAGTATTCAATCTTGCTTCATGGTTGCCGGCTTCCAGCCTATTTATAAGATTTACTATAGAACCGCCGCTTGAAACTCCAGCTTCGGTCTGTGTGTATGTTTCGTTTCCACTGACTTCTATGAACCTATCACTATTTGCAAGAAGTGAAAAAAATATAGAAAGAGTGATAAGCGCAAATAAAAGAGAGACTCTCCATCTAACTCCAGACATTACATTATCTTTTTTTTTATTGTTTATATTACTTTCTATCTTTATTAATACAGATAATGTGGATTTAAGAAAAAAGTTTTTTCCTTTCTACTTCAGACTTTCCTTTTTGTTTCAGATCTTCCTTTCTGCTTCAAATTTTTCTTTCTACTTCAAATTTTTCTTTTTGTTTCAGGTTTTTCTCTCTTATTCTGCACCCAAGACCGCAAAGGAGTGATGTGACATCAGCTTCGACAGAATTAGCGTTGCAATCCCCAAAAACCGTTATTCTGTAAGTAACTCCGAGTCTTTTTGCTTCTTCTCTTTCTTTTTCAGTTCCTATCATGTTAAATTCTTTATAATCTCCCCAATTCCCTTTATAATTCCCCCAATTTTCTTTACAATCTTCCCACTTAATCCTTTTGTGATCTCCCAGATTAATGCCTTTATAGATATCACTTATTTCGCAGGTTGCAAGCTGTTTGTTAGTGTTTATAGCGTTAAGGATAACTACAGGATCAGCCCCTTTAGGAATAAGGACTGAAATATCCCTTGTAGAATGTTCGAGGTTTTCTTTTCTCCATTTCCACAATTCGGATTCCGAAAGCATGCGAAGATTTTCAAGCTTGAGTTTTACAAATTTATTTATTATATGAGGGGAAGTGCCTTTTGATACCAGTTTTGTAAGAACGATCTCGTCCAGTCCTGCTTTTTCCAGGGTACCTACATGAATTTTTCCTGAATAAATATGGAAAAAGCCACAAACTTTTCCAACAGAGTTCAGGATGGTCTCATACTCAGTTATTCTGGAATTAATCAGTTTGTCCGATTTACGCAGGGCATGAGCAGTATCCCCGTACTTACGAGCAGCAGCTTTCATTTTTTTCACAAAACTTTCTTCGTCATGGACTCGCACAAGCCTTGAGAGCTCTTCGCACTCCTTGATAAATGCTTCATGAACCTCAAGAACTCCGGTGTTTTCCATCTGAATGAGGGCATACAGATAGGGGTTCTGGCCAAGAATCCTACCTACAAAGTCCAGCATTATATCATAGACCGGGCTTACGAATTTTCTGGACCTTTTTATATCGAAATCTAACCTGTCAATGGTCGTTCCTATAGTAATATAAGCAAAATGGGTAAGCCCCTGCACAACCGAAACAAGCCTATCGTGTTCGGCTGCAGTAGTAATCTCAATGTGCGCTCCTCCTTCTTTAAAAAGCTCTTTTATTACCGGAAACCACTTCTCAGAACGTCCTTTTACAGGAACAAGAATAACAGTTTGTCCTCTTATTGTAGGAATCGTTGGGCCGAACATTGGATGTGTACCGAGAATTTCCACTCCGGAAGGAGCAAATTTTCTCATGGCCTCCACAGGTTTTACTTTAATGGAAGTAAAGTCCATAAGGAGGCTTCCGGCTTTCATTTTTGGGGCAATTTCCGCAATAGTCTCTTCAGTTACACTGATGGGCACAGAGACTATTACTATGTCACTTTCCGGAACAGCTTTTTCTAGATCCGAAGCAAAAGGAACCTCTAATTTCCTTGCAATCTCTGTTTTCCCACCTTTCCCCCAGACCGTAACTTCATAACCTCTTTCTTTGAAAAAACGGGTAAACCATTGTCCCATTTCACCGGTTCCGCCAAGGATCAGAATCTTCGTTTTTTCAGGATTTTGAGCCGTATTGACCTGATTCCCTGGTTTCAGATTAGCACTCAAGCCTGCAAAGCCTCCAGAATCGTTTTTCTCATAAGTTCGACTGGAGGTTTGATTCCTGTCCAGAGCTTGAAAGCTTCAGCTCCCTGATAGACAAGCATTGAAACCCCACTCACGGTCTTTGCACCTGAGGCTTTTGCTTCTCTTAAGAGCCTGGTTTCCAGGGGATTATAGACAATATCAAAAACAGTAAGGTCAGGATTGAGATCTTCTGCTGTGGCAATCGTAGTGTCCGTGTTCGGGTGCATTCCAAGAGTTGTGGTGTTGATCAGGATATTGGAATCCTGCAACAGGTTTTTTAGTCTGGAGAGCCCTCTCCCAGTTACGTTTCCACAAAGGGCTGCGGTTGAGATATCTTTAGCAAGCTCAATTGCTCTTCCTTCGGTACGATTAACTATTGTGATTTCAGCGCCATCAGCTGCAAGCTGAAACGCAATAGCTCTTGCTGCTCCTCCTGCTCCTGCAACTACGATTTTAGACCCCTTTATTTCCACTGCAGAATTCTGAAGTGCCTGCTTTGCTCCTAATCCGTCAGTGTTGTACCCTTTTATTTCTTCATCTTTCCCAAAGACGATAGTGTTTACAGCCCCTATACTTTCGGCCAGTGGATCAGGTTTTATGCAGTCAAGTTTCAAGGCTGCCTCTTTTAAGGGCACTGTCAGGTTCAACCCTCCAAATCCCATAGCTTCAGCCCCAAGAATTGATTTTTCCAGCTTTTCAGGTTTCACCCTGAAAGCGTGGTAGATACAGTCCATCCCAAGGGCTGAAAAAACAGCATTATGCATTGCAGGAGAAAGGGAATGGGCTATAGGGTCTCCAAATACGCCAAAAACTCGCTTCATTCGAGCAGCTCCATTATTTTCTTTATTTCATCTACCTGAAATTGTCCGGGAGCTGCAGAAACTTCACTATTAACAGCCGAATATGTCAGGACCGAACCATAAAAAGGAGCAATTACCCTTGTATGTTTTCCAAGCTTGCCCATAGCGATCGTACATACAGCGTTTCCTGCTTCCCTGGCATCCAGTGCAACTCTTAACAGGTCCAGTACGTCTCTTCTCGATTGCGGCATAACAGCAAGTTTCGCAATATCTGCTCCTGCCAGAAATGCCTCTTCCAGAATAGTTTTCATTTCTTGGAAAGCCGGAGTTTTTGAAAAGTTATGGGAAGAAACGATTATGGTTTTTCCGTATGCTTTTGCCACTTTTATTACCTGGTCTCTTTCTTCTCTCCCGGCAGAGAGTTCGATATCTACTGCATCTGGTCCGTCTTTCAGGGAAAGGAGATTTGTAGAAAGGAGATTTGTTAAAAGTTCAATTCTGTCGTCCTCTTTTCCTTCCCATTTTCCTCCTTCCTTAAATGAGCGGTTTGTGAGAATTACTGGAAGTCCGGTTTCGGATTTTACTTTTTTGATTGTTTCTGCAGCTGTTTCCAGGTTTCTCATTCCAAGTAAATCCAGCCGGATTTCTAGAAGGTCGGCTCCCATTTCGGCGGCCTTTCTTGAAGCTTCAAGAGGCTTTTCAAGGATTACTGCGACAACGGCAGCTCTTTTCTCAAGATCAAGCTGGCCAATATGAATCATCGTTGCTCCGGTTTTCGTTTTTCTGCTGATTACCGTTTCTTTTTCTGTTTTTCCTTTTCAGGATTTTTCCTTTTCAGGATTTTTCCTTTTTAGGAGATTATTTCTCTATTAGGGGATCATTTCTCTATAATTGTCTCTTCGATTTTTTTACCGAAATGTCTGGCTCCTTCCTCCAGGCGAACCAGAACCTCATCGCCTTTCTTGAGTTTGGCGACTGAAATCGGATTTCCGTCTTTTCCAACCAGCTTGATAGTTTCGGCATTTTGCAGGATTGCACTCAGAGTACGGTCGCCTGCTTTTGCTTCAATAAGCATAAGAGGACGGCTTTCTATCTTGACCCTGCCCACAAAGCCTTCTCTCTGTCTCCCTTTTGAATCGATTATGGTTACCGCATCGCCAGTCCGAAGTTCCGAGAGGTAACGGGTTTTATCTCCTATTTTTATATAAGAGTGAACCGCACCTGCATTTACCCTGAATGGGCGGGCTGCCACATACGGGCTGTCATCGGATTCGGAATTTACGAGGAACATCCCGTTTGCCTGAGAACCTATTAGCATGCCTTCTCCTTTTTGCATAAGGTTGCATGTGTCTACACAGACTCGGTCTCCCATTCCAAGAGGTTCGACCCGAGTTATAATCGCAGACTCAAGCTCAGTGGTTTCGTTTTCCAGTTCTCTTGCAGCCAGGATGGTATCTTTAATTTCCTGGATGTTTCCACTGTTAAGAAGGACACCATCTGCCCCGGTTTCAAGAGTCTGGAAGGCCAGCCTTGCTTCTTCAGCAGTCTTTACCCCAAAAATTATTTTTACATCATAACGCTGAAGCTCAGCTATCAGATTTTCCAGAGGGATAACCTTCCAGTCCGTGCCTGTCACAATGAGGAAATCGCAGACCTTTCCCAACTCGGCTGCGAAATTCTCGTAGCGTTTGTCTCTAATTATAACATATCCGCCAACAGCCACTTCTTTATCCCTTAGAACAGTTGCTGCGTTTATGTCAAGAGAACCTTGAGTCTCAAGGGGCAAAGGTTTCGTTCCATCGCCTTCTCCTCTCTTTCCAACGACAATAATCTCAGCTCCGGATTTGTTGTCACGACCAAAGGTTGCTACTGGAATATTTCCCAGTTCCCTTACTTTTCCAACATCTCCTGAGTTTACAAGTACGCAGTCGGCTCCTGATTCAAGGCCTGTCGTAATTCTTTCTTTCTGTTGTTCCCAGCCGCCGTCATCGGCTTTTATCCATACACTTTTTTTCTTCAAAGGTTTCAACCTCGGTATACTTTCTATTTTTACTCAGGCCTTTTCCCCTTTTTAACTTCCGTTTCAGGTTCTGGTCTTGCTTTTCAATATCTAGCTTTCACTTCAACTGTTCGAGAGCTTCTTCTACAGGTCTTCTATGATGTACAATCTCGCAAATCGCCCGGGTGAGTCTGACAGGATCCTTATGCTGGAAAACATTTCTTCCGATTGCAGCACCTCTGGCTCCGGCTTCCATTGCTCCGTCAATCATCTCGAGGAGTTCTAGGTCCGTTGAGGTTTTAGGTCCTCCTGCAATAACTACAGGTACAGGGCAGCCTCTGACAACGTCTCTGAAGCTATCAGGGTCTCCGGTGTATACTGTTTTTACAACATCAGCTCCAAGTTCGGCCCCAATCCTTGCGGCATGCGCTACATTTACAGGGTCGTGCGGATTTGTGATCTTTTTACCTCTAGGGTACATCATAGTAAGAAGGGGCATACCCCATTCCGTACAGTCTCTGGAAATTTTTCCGAGCTGCTCAAGCTGGTCAGTTTCGGTTTCAGAGCCTATATTTATATGCATGGAAACGGCATCGGCCCCCATCTTAATTACTTCCTCAACTGTACAGACCTGCACCTTGGCATTAGGGTCCGGGCTCAGGGAAGAAGAACCACTGATATGCACGATAAGGCCTATATCATGGCCGTATCCCCTATGTCCGTATTTTACCATTCCTTTTTGCATAAGAACGGCGTTTGCTCCTCCTTCGGCAACTCTGTTTACTGTATCAGTGATATTGATAAGCCCGTCAATAGGCCCGTCTGAAATCCCATGGTCCATGGGAATGATGACAATGTTTCTGCTTTCCCGGTTCATCAGCCTTTCTATCCGTATCTTTTTACCGATTTCTGACATTATAATCTCCTTCTAGGCAAAATGCTCTCAAATTGTTGCTATTATCTACTCGGAACTTCCATGCTAGTATGTGACACGTTAGCACATTAAATCTATTTAAAGCTATTCCAACTAGCTACGAGACAAGTTATTCACTTTAATATCAACGGATATTCTTGAACTTTTCTGTATAATGATGTACTATAATGATCAAATATGAAGTTTTTCTCTTTACTATGAGTAAATGGTATCATTGAATATGCACTTCAGGTAGGAGGAAAAATAAACCCATAAATATAGGTTAAGGAAAATAAACCCATAAATATAGGTTAAGGAAAATAAACCCATAAATACAGGTTAAGGAAAATAAATTCAAGAAATTGATTGGTTTTGAAGCCTCTTGATTACGAAAACAATTCTCAATTCTAAACTATGGAAACATACAAGAATTAAAATAGGATAAGACCGGCTAATAGAGTAAACTCATAGCGTCAGAAATACAATCATACTAAAACAGGAACTGAAGGAACTATGAAAGAGCTGAAAATTCTTGTTGTTAATAACTACGGACAATTTTGCCATCTCATTCATCGGGCTGTTCGAGACCTTGACATGGATACGAAAATAATTCCCAATACAATGCCAATTGAGGATATCCTTGCAGAGGAGCCGGACGGACTGATCCTGAGTGGTGGGCCGGAAATGGATAGGGCGGGTTTATGTTTCGATTACGTCCGGGAAATCGATCTCCCTATTCTTGGAATCTGCCTCGGGCATCAGGCAATTGCCCTGGCATATGGAGGACATGTTCATGCAGGGAAAAAAGGCGGATATGCAGAGGTTGAGATAGAAGTGCTCGAAGAAGATGATATTCTGCGTGGACTAGGGCCAAGGACTACAGTGTGGGCTTCCCATGCAGATGAGGTTGCCATTCTGCCTGAAGGCTTTATCCATCTTGCGCGTTCTGATATTTGTGAAATTGAAGCTATGCGCCACCCGACAAAACCGATTTATGGTGTACAGTGGCATCCTGAGGTTTCCCATACCGAGAAGGGAGAAGAATTGCTTACCAACTTCCTTGAAATTTGTGAAAAATATTAATGTCGATTGTTAAAATCGACATTAGCAGTCGATATTAACAATTGACATTGGCAATCGATATTAGCAATCAATAAACAATCGATTATAATCTAAAGAACAAAATATACCTTAAACTTAGTAACTATATAAAAAAGTAAATGCAAACAAACGCTATATAAAAATAAGAAATATTTTCGGGACAAATTACATCCCTAGTCTTTTCTTCATCATTTTCTGAATATTGAATTTTCCGCCCCTAAATCCTTTTAGAGCTGTCTGCATGGTTTTGTGATATTTCAGAAGCTCCCTTACTTCTTCAGGGCTACAACCCGAGCCTCTTGAAATCCTTTTGATCCGGGAACCGCCTATGAGCTTGGGGTCAGTCATTTCCTCTTCTGTCATAGAGTCCATGATTATCTTGTAATTTTTCATCTTGTCACTGGTAGCCTGGAACGTCTCATCTGACAGCTTAACGCCTCCCATTCCGCCCATTCCCAGTGGCAGCATGGACATAATCTGTTTGAGAGGGCCCATCTTGTTCATGGCTTCAAGCTGCTTGTACATATCCTTGAGGGTGAATCGCCCCTGCATTAGGGCCTCGACATTTACGTCTTCTTCACTGAGGGTCTCTTCAGCCTTTTCCATCAGGCTTTTAAGGTCTCCCATGCCAAGAAGCCTTGAAATGAATCTGTCAGCTTCGAATTTTTCAAAATCTTCCGGTGTTTCCCCCACGCCAATAAAAGCAATAGGGGCTTTTGTTTCGGAAACGGCAGACAGAGCTCCGCCTCCTTTTGCGGTACCGTCAAGTTTCGTTATGATAACGCCTGTAATCCCTACAGAATCATTAAATGCATGTGCCTGCTGGCTTGCCTGTTGTCCAATACCTGCATCCAGCACCATGAATTTGTGGTTTGGCTTGGCAACGGCATTGATCCGTTCCATTTCTTCTATCAGATCGGCTTCAAGGGCATGCCGGCCTGCGGTATCCACAATTTTTATGTCATATTTTTCCAGAGCTTTGAGCCCGTTTCTGGTAATTTCGACAGCATCGGGATTGTTTTCTTCTCCATAGAAAGCGACATTAAGCTTCTCACAGAGAGTTTTAAGCTGGTGATATGCACCGGGTCGGAAGGTATCTGCGGCGATAACCCCTGCTTTAAGTCCTTTTCTCTGGAAGTAGCGAGCAAGTTTTGCTGTACTGGTAGTTTTTCCGCTTCCCTGAAGCCCAACCATCATTATAGTCTGCGGCTTGAGATGAATCTCAGCTCCCTTGCCGATAATTTCCATTAGTTCCTGGTATACGATGCGGATTACGTGCTCCCTCGGGTTCATACCTGCAGGAGGGTCTTCTTTCATTGCACGCTCTTTGATTCTCTGGGACATTCCCATAACAAGTTTTACATTCACGTCGGCCTGGAGCAGAGCCCGCTGGATATCTTTTACTACTTCATTGACCGTGCGCTCATCAATTCGCCCCGCGCCGATCAGCTTCTTAAGCGCCCCCTGTAAGGAGTCTCCAAGTTTTTCCATTACCATATGAAAATCATCCTGCTGATTTTTTGAGGATAAATAAAAAGATACTCACACTTTTTGACCTTGTGTAAGAGAGTAACCTTCCTTAATAAGCCTTAAGTTTCAATAGCTTGAAAAAGGGATCAATAAATGGATTCTATATCTATATATAGATCGGTGACCGATTATAAAAACGTTGCCGGGTATGAATATTTGAACGAGTGTTGTCTGAAAGACTCTGAAATGTGTTAAAATACGATTTCAAACACAAAAAACACAAATAAATCCGAAAAATAACTTACTATAGCGGGGGATGGATTCGAACCATCGGTCTACGGGTTATGAGCCCGTCGGGATCTCCTGGCTACCCCACCCCGCTACCGGGTAATTGAAATCTGAAAATGTGTCAAACCACAAACAAACTCAGAAAAGAGCTTTACTATAGCGGGGGATGGATTCGAACCATCGGTCTACGGGTTATGAGCCCGTCGGGATCTCCTGGCTACCCCACCCCGCTACGGGGTTTTATTTATCAGGCCACCTTGCCTGGGACAACTATCAGAACATACTAATGATCATTTATATAGTTTTCGCCTGGCCTTCTGATCTTCGTAGGTCTATCGTGGAATTCTTTAGAGGTCTATCGTAGAAATTAGGTACTTCTATCAAAAAAATTATTCAGTTAACTGCAATTTATCATATTTTATATTCTGCTCACTATTTTCTCAGGCTTTTCCGGAAATATATTTGATACTTCGAACCTTAAATCATATTATGACAAGGTGCATATTCTGTGGAGCTTATTGCGAGGTTAAGTGCGGAGTCTACTGTGAAGGCTATCCTGGAAGCCAGGGAGAAAGAGAAAAGGAAGGAGATACGGAAACTCTTGGATGCACACAAATCGGTACATCCTACATCTGCGAAAACTGCCTTAAAGATCTGAAACAGGCTCTCGGATCCCTTTAAAAGGACCAATGGGAGAAGAGCGCGATACCAAGAATACAGTGCTAAGAACTCGATACCCAAAATACAGTGCTAAGGATGCGATACCAAATACAGTGCTAAGAACGCGATACCAAATACAGTGCTAAGGACGCGATACCAAGAATATAGTGCTAAGAATGCAGTGCCAGGTCAAAAGTTAAGATGCCCTTTTCCTCTACTGAATGGGACGAATAAACCTGGAAAAGGGCAGGTATCACCAGTAACTCAGACAACCTTAACGTTGAGTGTGAATTTCTCTTCTTCTCCGGTTAATTTCTCCCAGGGTCTTTTATATATTCCAGTTACTTGTTGGCTGCCTTTAGACACGGCTTTAATTTCCCATAAATGGACTCCTCCCGCGCCCACAAGAGGTTCTTTGATTCCTTCAGGCTGCTCTGGAGGATAGTATTCTCCTGAGATATTATTGAGTCCCTGGCTTAGATTGAGTTCCCATGAATAACCTGTGGTCGGGTTTTCCTTAAGCTTGAGGTAAAACGTGTTTCCATTTTCAAGACTTATACTTGTTCCGTTGTCAGCTTCGGTTATTACCTGTTGTTTAAGTGAACTGGTGTTAGAAGCCTCTTGAGGTACGTTATCTACGGGTAGTTCAAAAGACTCGGTCACTCCATTCACATTTACAGTGTAGTTACCGGCTTTGAGGCCTCTGACTTCAAGGGGAATGGTTTCTGTAAAATTTTTTGTAGCCTGCGTGCAGAGTGCATCTTTCGGGCGTTTTGTACTGATATTAATATTGAAAACATTTCCTTTGCTTTCATTCTTTATTTCATCGATTTCGGTACATCCGTCAGGCAGGTAGCCTTTTGCTATCACCTGTATCTGTACTGGAAAAGACTCAAGGGTTGCAATCTGAACACTCTCTACTTTTGCAGTACCGTATATGTAATCTCCTCCAGTGGTCCCATGACTATTGTTAGTTTCGGTAATTCCCTGACTATCATTTGTTATATTTCCTGACTCGGTTTTATTCTGTTCTTCACCAATACAGCCGGAAAGAATAATCACGAATATCGTAAGCAGAACTGTTGTAATTTTTGCGTACTTCCAAAACTTATCGTTTGCTCCTATTTTCATTTTTTTCCCTCTTTCTCTCTCAACTCTTGTTCTCGCTGATACGTTTATGAAAAGATGAGTCTGTTTGGATTTATCCTTTGCTTAAACTTCAGTTCTGTTCGTAGCTTTATAGGTTAGTTTTCTTCTTTGTTAATTGAGTTGTCTTGGAATTCTTTTTTGGAGTAGATTTTTCCTTGTCCTTTCTTGTAAAGAGCCTGTGGGACCTAATTGAGAGTTGCAACTATCACAGAGGGTATATTAACATTTTTGAATCCTTTTTTGAATCCTTTTTGAATTCGTTTTTGAATCCTTTTTGAATTCGTTTTTGAATCCTTTTTGAATTCGTTTTTGAATCCTTTTTGAATTCGTTTTTGAATCCTTTTTGAATTCGTTTTTGAATCCTTTTTGAATTCGTTTTTGAATCCTTTTTGAATTCGTTTTTTATACATTTTTGTATACGTTTTTGAATCCTTTTTGAATTCGTTTTTGAATCCTTTTTGAATTCGTTTTTGAATCCTTTTTGAATTCGTTTTTGAATCCTTTTTGAATTCGTTTTTGAATCCTTTTTGAATTCGTTTTTGAATCCTTTTTGAATTCGTTTTTGAATCCTTTTTGAATTCGTTTTTGAATCCTTTTTGAATTCGTTTTTGAATCCTTTTTGAATTCGTTTTTGAATCCTTTTTGAAT
>NZ_LMVP01000528.1 GCF_002287235.1 Methanosarcina spelaei | reverse complement strand
CCCGAAGCATACCCCATCCATTAGGGTGGGGTGGCCGCACGCAATTTGATTTTTTTCACCACTATAATGAACCTTAACGTTCCATAATTGAGCCCTAAAGTAATTTGCTCCAAAAAGTTCTCAACCAATACAATCCAGCACAAGTTTGTACCGGTAGTCATCCGGTTCACTTTGTATCTTGTAGAGCAAAATATTTATAAAAGTTTGATCCTTTGTTTGTTCATCATAAAAATCCGCGTAGAGATCTAAGTTATTATAGATGCAATCACTCCATATTCTACAAGTACTAACAACATAGTCATCAATTTCTGACTCATCCGAAACCATCTCTGGTAATCTGTCCTCAAATATCCTAAACAAATCGTTACAATTCGTAAGTTTAAAAATAAGCTCAGAGAATGCAAACTGCTGCTGATCCGTTTCAAACCTTTTCTGATACTGTAAAAAAAGATTTCTTATATCGGTTTTGGCAAACTTAGAAACCTTTGCAGAATTAATAATCGTATTGAACCAGGACATATTAAAATTATCATCTGCATCCTGGGATATAAGTTCCGTAAGCAATTCTCCTATTAAAGCCGTTTTATTTTTTCTATCCTGAATCGGAGTCGATGATATTTCATATAAGTCACTACTTTTATCTATTTTTGTTAAGACGGCTTCCAACCAGTTATTTTGATATATTGCAGCAACGCCTTTGTCCAGTTTACTCAGTTCCGTAATCTGCTCATCCTTTAGACCGATTGAGCAACCAGCGACCTCGCAGTCACTTCTTTCAGGTAATCTCATAATTATTTTTGTATTAGTGTTTTTTATCGCCGATATATCTACAGATGTTGGTGATTGATCGACAATAATAAAGCCTTCACCAAATGTTCTCATCTCAGCAATAGAATTACTTATCATTTCAACAGATTTGCCCTGAACATTTGCAGACTCTTGATCTTGGTCTGTAGAGGTTCTTTTCAAAAGGTTATGTGCTTCTTCCAGTATAGTTACATGATTAAGCGGCAGATTTGTGCCAGATGATGTGGATTGCCTGAATTCGCTTAATTTTAATACCAACATGCCCATTAACAAGGCCTTTGTTTCAGTAGACCCAATCCGGCTCAAATCGACAATCGTATTTTGGTTAAAAAGTACATCATCATCTATTGCATATCCCGTAAAAATCTGCCCAACCAAGCCGTTTGTTAATGATTCTACACGGGTAACAAGAGATCCAATATAATCACCTTTCGTTTCCGCAGAAAACTTAGATTCTTCGAGCAACTGAGGCAAAATTTCAACGATATCTTTGAAAGTCGGGAATTTTCCATTTCCTCGATTAATATGTATAGAGTGGTTTAAGTCCCAGCCATGAAGAACATATGCCTTCTCAAATGAGGCTTTCAAAAGTGCTGGCATAGCTGCATATAACGGCCAGCATGCACTGAATATTTCTATAAGCCTGTCCAGATGCTCCAGTACATGAATTTCTCCATTAAATTCAAATGGATTTATACTCAACATATCATAATATTTTGGGTTTGTTGTAAATATGTTAATATCCGGCATACCGCCAAAAGCTAATTTGTATTCACCTTTTGCTGGCTCAATGACCAAGAACTTAACATTGTTTTTTTGTGATATTAATTCATCAATAATTTTATAAGTCGTGTTTGATTTTCCTGAGCCGGTCGATCCGGTTATGAAGCAATGTGCTGTTAAGCTCTCTAAATCCAACTTCACTCTACTGTTCTCGAATATCTCTCCCATATGGTAGATGGCTCCAATGTCCACATTTCGAGAATTATCTTCTTGCTCTTTTACAAACACATTTCTACCGAATGCAACAGAATTAACAGATGTGACACCGACTACAGATTTGTGCGGAATTCCCATTAAAATAGGCAACTCAACACCACTAATCATACTTGCTGGAGTAATTACTTGCTCTGTATAATTGCCTTCTCCACTATTAGGAAGATATCTAAACTGAGGATGCAGACCATGTCTGAGGTGATCCAAAATCATTAAGCTATCATCCGAATTCTCATATTCATTATCCCACATATTTATGAAAGAGTTTTCAACACTTGTCTTTTCTCCAGCAACCAGCGCTTTATACGTATTAGCTGCTACAATGGATGTTTCGGGATCTTCAGAAATAAAATAACAGGCACTGTCCCATAATCCATATGCTTCGCAATTTTTGATTCTATCTAGTTGCTCATCTATCTTCTCTAATAATTCCTGTACAGTCTTATTTTGTCTGGTAATTGCTATACTTGTAGATGTTCCTTCCGTAGTCGTCCTTGTATCTGATTTTGTGTTGCTCGTAGACTCAGATTCCGAACGAGTATCAGTATGGCCAGTCGAAGATCCGGTAGAGTTCCCAGTATTTGTGCCATCACTTTTACCAGAATTAAATCCAAGTAAAAAAATAGAATAATTATGACCATGGTTCCGAGACTTACTTGTTCCACTGGAGGTACTCGTGTTTGTTCCGGTTGTGTCGCTAATGCCCTCATTTATCGATTTTGAGAAGCTATCACTTATTCCTATAGCTACAGCTTCGCTGTTATTTTCGCCATACGTCATATTTGCCTGTGAGAATTGTGAAAGTGTGGAATAAAGCTCCTCATATCCTCGCTTCTTGTTTTCCAAATCAGCCTTACTTAACGGTGAAGAGATTAATACTGCAGTGTATTTTTCACCTGACATGGAATCAATGAATTTCTCCATTCCCTGTACAAACTTATCCTTATCATCGTCTCTTGCGCTAGGAACAATTGAAACAGCAGAAACAGCCATATTAGAATATACGCTGGGAATATGAGACTCTAATATTCTTTCAATTTCTGAAGATGATTGTTCATTTATTTCAATACCTGGGAAATTTCCTCTCAAGCTTTTCTGCAAAATCTCTTTTGCGGTATTTGGTTGATTAACATCTCTTGTTCCGAGGTAAAACTTTACACCTTCTTTATCACTGAAAATAACGAGTAAAGCTGAACTTCCAAAATTCGATAATGCACTATAGACACTAACGAGTTTATCGTTAATGTTCTCATCAACGTCATATACAATTTTGCTAACTTCAAACATCGAGATATATGAGAAAGAGCGTTGAATATCTTCTAATGGTATCGGGTCGCATTTACCGATATCAATTAAATAGTTTTTATTTATAAACAGATCCGCAATTTCCAGTCCATTTTGCATGATTTCAGAAACGCGATTTTGCATTTTGGTCCTTTCTTCTATATATCTCATAAATTAGGCCTCTATTTTGACGAAATAGTCATCTTACACCGTCTTCATACCTATATCGACAAGTTAACCTAATTATAGATATATATTTTCATATTGTTCTCAAGTCATAGAATTAAAATTAAACAGAGTTTCTGAAGAGGCAGGAGGTATTCTACTCAACGACTTTTAAAAATTTGTTTGATTATACAAAAATAGCTTATTGCCAATATATCAGGAACCATATCGTTTAGAACTTAAAAATAAACCTGAAAAACAAATTAGAAAAAAAGAAGTTAAAAACAGTTCCGAAAAAAGGTTAAAAAGAAGCTGCAGAGTAAAACCCGCAGCTTTTCTATGTTTACTTATCTTTGTTTATTTGCCACTTTGACTTAAACTCAGCTTTACCTGCGCATGTTAAGTCCAGGAGCTGCCATTCCGTCATAAGTGCTTGCCATATGCTCGGGTTTGACATTCTGCATGTCAGCACTCTGGGCGCGGAGCATATCATCCACACGGAGCACCATCACTGCGGCTTCGGAACCGGATTTGATAGAGTTGACCTTAACCCTGAGAGGGTCAACAATGCCTTTTTCGAGCATGTCTTCGGCAGCACCGGTATTGATGTTCAGGCCTGCGTTTTTGTTTTCGGCGTGCTTTGCCCTGAGGTTGACTATTGTGTTGATAGTGTCCAGGCCTGCGTTTCTGGCAATTGTCCTTGGGATTTCTTCAAGGGCATCTGCAAAAGCCCTGATTGCCATCTGTTCACGCCCGCCTACGCTAGCGGCATATGTACGAAGCTCAAGTGCTACTTCAATTTCGGAAGCTCCACCGCCTGCAACTATCCTGCCGTCTTCAATGGTGCATTTTATTACTCTGAGAGCATCGTCAATTGCGCGCTCAAGGTTGTCAACTATGTGTTCGGTACCGCCCCTAATGACAATAGATACGGATTTTGCACCCTTGCAGTCCCTGAGATAGGTCTTACCCTGGTCACCGTCACGGTCCTGTTCAAGGAGCCCGGCATGCCCGAGTTCTTTCCGGGTCAGTTCTTTGATATTGCGGATAGGCCTGCCGCCTGTGGCATCTACAAGGTGCTGCATATCCTCATTCTTAACCCTGCGGGTTGCATAAATTCCCCGGTTTTGCAGATAGGCTGCGATCTTGTCATCCATTCCTTTGGAACAGAAAACCGCGTTTGCCCCTGCCCTGATTACATAGTCTGCCATTTCGAATAAGGCTGCTTCTTCCTGCTTTACAAAATCCTCAAGATCGCCATATTCATTTATCTGAAGTTTTGCTTTGTTTGTGGTCTTGGCAATCTCCATAGGGGTATCGATCAGAGCAATCGCTGGTTTCTCAATTCTGAGAGGGAATTCCTTGTCAAGGGCGACTTTGTCTATTACAATGCCTTCGACAAACTCGGTATCTTCGATTTTGCCGCCGATATCTTTTGAAAGAATAACGTCTTTAAGGTCAACGATTCCTCTTTCACGAATTGCGAGTGCGGCATCCACACAGAGCTCCGCAATCAAACTGTTGTACCTGTCTGAAGCTTTACCTGTAATAGAGGTTTTGGCAACTTCTACAAGCTTCTCCTTTTCATTCTCGGCAGTTGAGACTGCCAGGTTCTCGAGAATCTCAACAGCCTTCTCGGCTGCAAGCCTGTATCCCTTAACAATAACTGTTGGGTGAACTCCACTCTCAATAAGGCTTTCTGCCTTTTCCAGCAGGCTGCCTGTAAATACAACAGCACTTGTAGTCCCGTCACCTGCAGAGCTTTCAAGTGACTCTGCAACTTCGGCCACCATCTTGGCTGCAGGGTGCTCGATGGACATATCGTGTAAAATGGTTGCACCATCGTTTGTGATTGTAATGTCCCCGATAGGATTGACAAGCATCTTATCCATTCCTCTCGGACCGAGTGTGCTCTTGACTATGCTGGCCACTGCCTTTGCAGCCGCAATGTTCATGCTGAGTGCTTCTTTTCCCTTTGTCTGCTCTTTTCTAGGATCTACTATTATGATTGGCTGGCCACCTTTTTCCATCTTAACCAAAACCTCCTTAAAATGAAGTATATGTGTCGAAGCTTTTTACTTGATAATTTGAAGTTATCCTGGCTATAGTCACTCTTAGCCCGAGATCAGTCTGAAAATATGATTTAATCAGTTGCCTTATATGAAGCAGTATTTGATCAGAAAATAACTGATAATACTTCTATAAAAACATACCGGGTATATTCCGATTTAGGAAGGTGAAACACTCATATTTCCTGATTATTTTTACTTCCTTACTATCTCTACTGATCCGTCTTTCTTCCCGATATAGAGTTCGTCCACATTAGAAAATATTCCATGCTCAACAACTCCCGGAATTGAAGATAGTTTAAGGGCCAGACCTTCAGGGTCGTTTATTACGCCTAAATTCACATCAAGTACGAAATTTCCATTATCAGTTATCACAGGCCCGTCTTTTCTCAGACCAAGCCTCAGTTCAGGCTTTCCTCCCAGCTCTTTTATTTTTTTAATCACAAGAGTTTTTGCAAAGGGGAGGACTTCTACAGGTACGGCCTTATCAAGCTGGATGCTCGTTTTTGATTCGTCAGCCACGACCAGAAAACGTCTTGCAGATGCCGATACGATTTTTTCTCGGGTATGGGCAGCTCCCCCACCTTTAATTGCGTACAGCTTCGAATCGATCTGGTCTGCTCCGTCAATGGCGATGTCCAGTTCCGGATGCTGGGCAAGGTTAGCCAGAGGGATGCCGGCTTCTATGGCAAGCATTTCGGACTGATATGAGGTAACAACACCAAGGATTTCGAGTCCCTCTTCCCTTACCCGCCTGCCGAGTTCTTTTATCGTATATGCTACTGTTGAGCCCGTTCCAAGCCCCACAACCATTCCCGATTCTACCATCCGGGATGCAGCGATACCAGCTGCACGTTTTTCCGGGGAATCGGCAGATATGTTTCTTTCTGTCATGCTATGTTCCCTCCGGTTCGAATACTCTAAAAATTATGAAACGTACTGGAAAAATAATGAAATCCTTAAGCTGGAGATTAAACTTGCAGCGTTCAAGCTGAAACCGTTTAAACTCCAAAAAGAAGGGATTTCAGGGAGAAAGTCTTCTCCTGTCCCTGGGGAAGAGTACGGTGTCCCTGATATTATCGGTTCCGAGCATGGTCATGATAAAACGTTCGCAACCCATCCCCCAGCCTGCATGTGGAGGCATGCCGTATTCGAAAGCTTTAAGGTAGAACTCAAAGCCCTCAGGATTGAGGCCCTGCGATTCTATCCGGCTCTTAAGCAAGTCCGGAATGTGGATACGCTGAGCTCCTGAGGAGAGTTCCATTGTACGGTGCATCATATCAAATGACTTACTGAACTCCGGCCTGTCTTCGTAAGGCATGGCATAGAAAGGTTTAATTTCAGTCGGCCAGTCAATAATGAAATAGTGAGATTCCCCTGTGGTCTCGTAGACGTAATTGCCAACAATATGCTCTCCTAATGTACCGAGGTCGTCTCCCCAATGCATTTTCTCTTCCGAGCGGGCGTTTATGATCTCGATTACTTCATCATAGGTGAGCTTAAGGAAAGGAGTTTTCGGGACTTTGACCTCAATTCCAAGTGTTTCAAGGGAAAGCTGGCATTTTTCAATAACCTGAGCGTAGACGTAAGCCACAAGGTTTTCGAGAATCTCCATTACATCGAAGTGGTCTGCAAAGCTTACCTCAACATCGATAGAAGTAGCTTCGTTCAAGTGTCTGCGAGTGTCGTGCTCTTCAGCCCTGAAAATGGGACCTATTTCAAAAACCCTATCAAAACCGCCGCTCATAAGGATTTGCTTAAAGAGTTGAGGACTCTGGTTCAAAAAAGCTTCCCTGTCAAAGTATGTAATCGGGAACAGTGCAGTCCCGCCCTCGGTTGCAGTTGCTACGACCTTGGGAGTTGCAGTTTCGATAAATCCGTTTTTAACAAAGTATTCCCTGATAGCCTGAAGAGCCTGGTGCCTTATCTTAAAAACCGCAGTAGTTTCGGCCCGCCTGAGGTCGATAAACCGTGAGTCCAACCTGGTATCCAGTTCAGCTTCTACCTTGCCTGTAGTATCCATTGGCAATGGAGAATTTGCAACATTCAGGACAGTGATCTCCTCAGGAAGTAACTCATATCCGTTTGGAGCTTTCTCTTCGAATTTAACGGTGCCGGTTACTGAAATTACTGACTCGCGTATAAGCCTTCTTGCAGCATCAAATAGCTCTTTATCGATCTTTTTCTTTACAAGAGTAACCTGAGCCTTTCCTTCGCGGTCTCGAAGCACTACAAAACAGATCCCTCCGAGGTCTCTTACCTCATGGACCCAGCCTGCCAGAGTAATTTTCTGACCGTTGTCAACGTTTTCAGGCTTGACATCGGCTGTATAATGTGTTCTAAGTTTTGCTAATGACATAAATTCACCTTGATTTGGGTTAATAAATGAAAAATATAAGGATGAAGCTGAAACGTAGGTGAATAGTCATAACTCATTATTAATTTATTTGTTGCCCGAGTTCCGTCGCCCGAGTTCCGTCACCCGAGTCCCGTCTCGGGAGGACGGGGCCGTTTCGCTCACGTAGTTCGCTCAAGCGGATTAATTTATGAGCAAAGAAGTTTCACTTCTCGAATCCAGTCTTGGGAGGACGGGGCCCTTTTAGCTCACGTAGTTCGCTCAAGCGGATTAATTTATGAGCAAAGAGTTTCACTTTTTGAATCCCGTCTCGGGAGGACGGGGCCCTTTTAGCTCACGTAGTTCGCTCAAGAGGGCTGAATCGTAATGAAGATGCTTAGATGAGTCGACATAGCTGAACTATAGGCAAGAAAGGCTATGTATTCAACTCGCTCAGGAGAGCTGATTTACTGAAATTAATTACGGTATACGCAGCAGCGTGGTCAAGCGACATAAGCAACTTTTTTCAGAAAATAATTCTAGTCCTTCTGCCATGCCCTTTTTGGTATTTTTGCGACAAAGGGACGCACAAAGTCTGCTGGCGCGCTCGCCTACTGTAGAAAATGGGCTGAAATGAGATGTGTGCATATCGAGTAATTTAGGTTTGTAATTTTTATAGATATTATTCATGAATATTAATTAGGTACATATTTATACTACCCAAATAAGGTTTTAAGATGAAAATTTTCTTTTTTAACGAATTATAATTAGATATTTTCAAATATGTAGATTTGAGAGATACCTATATATAATGGTACAGAAATCCTGTGCTCTGAATATAATAGATTCAATGTATGTTACAAAATTAAAAAAATAAGAGGAAGAAGAAATTATACAGATTGTACACCTTTCAGATATTCATTATTCAGATGCGTACTTTGTTCCGGAGATTGCAGAGTCTATGGTTGACAGTATAAACCAACTGGAACCGAATCTTGTCGTGATTACAGGTGATCTGACTGAGAATGGGTTTTCAGCAGAATATGATGGAGTAAAGCGGTTTATTGACAGAATTGAATGCAAAAATAAAATTCTTGTCCCGGGTAACCATGACTCGAAAAATGCAGGATATGTGCACTTTGAAGATCTATTTACAAATCGGTACTTTTCGCGGAATTTTGAGGATGTTACGGTTGTAGGGGCAGATTCTTCACAGCCTGATCTTGATGAAGGTCATCTGGGCAGGGAAAACTATGGCTGGATCAAAGAAGCCTTTTCAGGAAAAAATTTCAAGGTTTTTGCCATGCACCATCACCTTGTTCCTATACCTCTGGCAGGCAGGGAAAATACTGTTCTTGTGGATGCAGGCGATGTCCTGGAACTTCTAAACCGCTGCAAAGTGAATCTTGTCCTCTGTGGGCACTGCCACATTCCCTGGGTTTGGAACCTCAATAACATGCTTGTGGTAAATGCAGGCACATTCTGTTCTTCCAAAACCAGGGGAAAAACCACGCAGTGTTATAACCTGATTCAGGCTGACAAAGAGAATTCAAACGGAAACTGGAAAGTCAGGGTGTCCAGAGTCTTTTCAAAAGGAGATAGGGAACTGGTCACTGAGACAGTAATGTAAAGTCCCATAAACATTTTAAAATTTCTGATTCTTTTTCTTTTATTTTTCTTTTTTTCCTATCATCTTCTTTCCTTTTTCCTATTATCTTTTTTCCTTTTTCCTGTTATCTTTTTTCCTGTTATTTTTTTTCTTTTTCCTTTTCCTGTTATCTTTTTTCCTTTTTCCTTTTTTCCCACTATCTTTCGTCCTTTATGTCTGAAGTGAAACAAAACCTCACATGCTTTTTTATTTATTTCATACTATCGATTCATTTTAAATATTTCACATAAATTCTTTAAAATATTTAGTAATCACTAAAACATATCCAAACTGGAATTTCAGTAGTCGTATATAAGGGGATCTAATAAAAAAATTTGGTTGTTTTTAAGAAAAAGAACAGGAATCATAGCAGCATGCCCAATCTATAAGGCTTGCACAGACGCCTGCAGTTTGAGTTTGTATGTTTCAGCTTTTTGTAGCTAATTTGGAAAGTTTTCCTACAAATTCAAAGAATTAATTTTCATGAGAAATTACGGTTTTCACTTATTTCTGGGCATGTGTTGCAGATTACTTTTTAATTATTTTTCTGCTTATATTGTAATACATATTATGTAAGATGGAAAAATATATATATCATTAAGTAGTCAACCGGTTACCTACTTCTGGTGAAAAAGGAGGCAAATATGTTGAAAAAGATGGAAAAATTAAATAGACTACCGATAGTTACTTTTGTTTTACTTATAGCACTGGTTTCACCAGCTTTTGCAGTAACGGCTGATGAAAATGCAGCATCGATCGAAGAAGTAAAGACTACACTAACGTTTATGTGGTTGTTACTTGCAAGTGGACTGGTATTCTTTATGCATGCAGGTTTCTCACTCGTGGAAACTGGGCTTACGAGAAGTAAAAATACCGCCAACATTTTGATGAAAAACTTTATGACTGTTGTCCTGGGCATTCTGGTCTACTGGGCTGTTGGTTGGGGCATAATGTATGGAGCTGATGTCGCAGGCATAATAGGAACCAATCAGTTCTTCCTGGCAGGCGCGGACAACGCAATCTGGAACTCATGGTTCTTCCAGATGGTTTTCGCGGCTACTGGTGCTACTATAGTTTCAGGGGCAATGGCTGAGAGAACCAATTTTAAGGCTTATCTTGTCTACTGTGTCATGATGGTAGCTGTAATTTACCCTATATACGGTCACTGGGTCTGGAGTGGAGCGGATATGGCTCTCTTAAGTGGTGCCGATAGCCCAATAGTAAAAGCAATCGGAGTGGCAAGCCATGACTTTGCCGGTTCCGGGGTCGTACACTCAATAGGAGGATATTCTGCCCTTGCGGGTGTGCTTCTTGTGGGCGCAAGGATAGGGAGATTTAAAGACGGAAAACCCGTACCTATTCCAGGTCATAACCTGACTATTACCTTCCTGGGAACTCTTATCCTGGCTCTCGGATGGCTGGGATTCAATGGAGGAAGCACCCTCAATGCAAATGATCCTTATATGAACCTGGTAGTTGTCAATACCTTCCTTGCAGGGGCTGCAGGAGCTCTTACGGTCATGATTATTACCTGGATAAAGACCGGAAAGCCAGACCCCTCCCTCACCGCAAACGGGCTTCTCGGCGGGCTTGTAGCAGTTACCGCTCCCTGTGGATCAATATCAAACTGGGCAGCCCTGGCGATTGGTCTTGTTGCCGGGATAATAATTTACGCAGGTGTCATGTTTAACGAAAATAAACTAAAACTGGACGACCCTGTAGGTGCAATTGCAGTGCACGGATATTGTGGAAGCTGGGGGTTGATCTCTGTCGGGCTCTTTTCCATAGGAATTGGAAACGGGATTCTTGCAGACGCCTCGTATGCTGCTCAAGTCCCTGGACTCTTCTATGGCGGAGGAATCAGCTTACTCCTTATCCAGCTTGTATCAGTACTTGTAACCATGGTCTGGGGCTTTGGGCTCTCTTACATAATCTTCAAAATCCTCGATGCCGTAATAGGGCTTAGAGTATCTGAAGAAGAAGAAATCGAAGGCCTCGATATCTCTGAGCATGGAATTAGAGCATATCCCGAGTACCTTATGAGGGAGGACTAACATGACTAAAATGTATAAAATCGAAGCAATAATAAAACCCCATAAACTGAGTGAGGTAAAAGATGCCCTTGAAGAAGCCGGGTACCCTAGTCTGACAGTAACTGATGTCAAAGGACGTGGACAGCAGAAAGGAATCGTGCAGCAATGGAGAGGTAAGAAATATTGTGTTGATCTTCTTCCCAAAACCAAAATAGAGATTGCAGCACCTGAGGATAAAATTGAAGAGATTATGAAAATTATTCAGAGTGCAGCGTATACCGGAGAAATTGGAGACGGCAAGATCTTCGTCATTCCCGTTGAAACTGTAGTCAGAATAAGAACTGGAGAACAAAATGGAGATGCTCTTTAAACTGCATCCCCTTTTTCTTAATTTACAATTATTGTTTAACAACCCTGGGAATCAGGTAGAAGGACTATGACAGAGTTAAAATCTGAAACTCCAACATTTGAAATCCCCCATAGATACGGGATGCCTGTAATCAATTTATACTTTTATGTAGGGTTGATTTCCGCCATCCTATTAAGAAGTATAATTATAGCTGACCACTACAGCGTTTTTTGGGGAAAAGCAATCTGGTATATTGGAGTAGTAGGTTATCTATGGTTCTTCACACACAGATACCATATTGCGAAGAGAAGGTTCGGCGTTGTCAAAAACCTGGACCTGCTGGAAAAAATAAAGAGACAGCAGAAACTTACGGATAAAGACCTTGAAGGACTGGAATATCTGCTGTGCAGTCTTTCGGTATCAAAAGAACGTGCAAATTACCTGATCATCTCAGTACTTTCAATTGTTGCAATGGTAGTATCCCTGAGCCTTGATCTGGGAATTTTGAAGCTCTAAATGAGATATATTCATTATATCCTCAAAAGCAGAGAATTTCATAATGTTTTCATAATGTTATTACTTTGGGAGTGTAAAAGGTCGTGAAATCCTGTCCTCAGATGGAAGATGAAGCTAACCTTTGCACCTTTTCATCTTTTTAGTTCCATAGATGATCCGTTAATTTTATCAATCCGTTAATTTTATCAATCCGTTAATTTTATCAATCCATTAATTTTATCAATCCATTAATTTTATCAATCCATTAATTCTATCAATCCATTAATTCTATCAATCCGTTAACTCTAGATCCGTTAATCTATCAACCCATTAACTCTAGAACCATTGATTCTATCAATCCGCTAATTCTATCGATCTTATCTTTTGGTTAGAACCCTTTTCCTGAAGTACCTACTGCTTGATACTCCATAGCTTTCTTTGATTCTGTTCTATGCTTTCAAGCTCACCCCTTTCCGTTAGATCGTCCAGAATTTCGAGAAGTTCGGATTCCTTGAGATCCAGCTCATACCTGTGTTTAAACTCGGCTATAATTTGAGGGAGATCAAGAAGCATGTTCTGGAGAATCTTTTCTGCAAAACCTGCCAGATCCTCATACCTGGCCCAGGGATAAATTATCCAGCGCCATTTGAGAATCTTCTGGGCATAAAAGTCAGGCGTGAAAGCCGAGCAGGTCTTATGCTGGAGGACTGCAGTCCTGACATCTGTCGTATTCAGACTCAGGACGTAGTCCACTGCAAGCTTGAGCGTCTCACCGGTGTCGGTTACATCATCGATAATTAAAATTTTTTTCCCTGCTATATTCTCAGGAATAGGAAATTTTATCCTTGCTTCTTCCCTCATGTCCGCAGCTCGTGTGTAATGCTCGATCTTCATTGAGGTAAGGCCACTAAAGAGCAAAAAGTCGGAAACCAGTCTTCCGGGCACATAGCCTCCTCTCCCTATGGCAACAATCAGGTCAGGCATGTAACCAGAAGCTTTAATTTTTCGTGCAAGGACCTTGGAAAGCTGCAATACTTCATTAAAGCTTATAAGCTCACACCTGAATGAATTCTTTTCTGACTGACACCTGGATTGTTGAGACTCAATTTTCCTTTCCTGCATCAGATAAATCGCCTTCTTAACACATGTCTTATAATGAAGGTAATGCGAATTGGCGGATACCTAATAAGGAGAAATAACATCTTCTCTAACGAGTTTATCAGTCTAATGACTTATTAATTCGCCTGAATGTTTACAGATCTGAAAATATTTAGAGCCGGAAAACCATAAATCAAGAGTATCTGAAAAATAAGTAAGGTATCTGAGAAATAAGCAAGGTATCTGAGAAATAAGTAAGGTATCTGAGATAAGTAAGGTATCTGAGAAATAAGTAAGGTATCTGAGAAATAAGTAAGAAAAATAAGGTGGGACAGATATTGACAAGGACAAAAGATTTTTGAGAAAAAGATGTACTCAATCTCTAGTCTGAGTTTTTTATGAAAAGAAATAGTCACTGAAAGGAGTCTTATGCCATGTTTTCAAAGGAAGAAGACAAAATGGTAAGCCTGGGGCTTAATTCCATTAATGAGAGATTTGACGAAGGAGTTAGCAAGGCCCTTGATTTTCTGACCGAAATTGGCACATACTATCTAAACGAAAGAAAGGAACCGGAAGCTGAAAAAACGGTAGTTTCCATAAAGGAAATCGGAAAAGCTGCTACCCTCCAGGGCATGGCGAATGCCGCAGTCAGTGCTATCCGCGCCCTTGAAAAGCTACTACAGGGCTCCATAGAGCAGAATATGCAGGACATAGCTATCCGAGTACTACTTTCGTTTGGAGCTATAGGAAAAACGGCTGCAGAACAGCAGATGGAAATAGTAGCAAAGCTTGCAGCTTCAGTGCTCGGAAAAAGCGGAAATACGGCAGCTCTCCTTAACAAGGAGAGAGAAACCATGGCAGTTATAATCGGGCTTGGAGAAATCGGAAAAGCTGTTACCAGGATGAAGTTTCCGGATCTTTCGGAAAATACGGCAATATGTATCTCGTGCCTTGGAGACGTCGGAAAACTTACGGCTCAGAAGAACCTTGAGAAGGCTGCAGTGGGAGTAGAGCTTATGCTTCAGGAAATGGCAGCCGTAGCCATGCAGGAAAACCTCCAGAATACGGTAAGAAGTATCACAAGCTCTATTGAAGAAGTTGGGAGAAACGCTGAAGAAGAAAACATGGAAAATGCAGTTATCCAGGCAATTTCTGCTCTCCAGATCATTGTTAGCAATGCAGGAAACAGGTATCTGAACGATGCCTCAATTGCAGCTAAGGTAGCCCTTGAATCCTTTAATGAGCTTGATATAATAAACGATGAAGCTAACATAAAAAAGATAGAAGCAATAAGGGAAACGATGAGAGCACTATGGGTAGATTCGATATAAAAGTTCAGGCTACCGGAACTTCATTTTTCACTGAAGCCCGAAGTGCTTTATGTTCCAGTCCGCCATGGCCTGAATTTTCTTGATTTCTTCCTCACCGCCTTCCATGGTGAAGAGGTGTTTGAACCTTTTCTGGATTCTAAGATATTCTTCGACAGGCCTGGGATCTTTAACTTTCCTGACCTGGGTAATTTCCCCGTTTTCCATCTCATACATAGGCCAGAGGCAGGTTTCGACTGCGAGTTTAGCGATTTCCAGGGTCTTTGAGGTATCAAAGCCCCAGCCTGTTGTACAGGGAGCATGGGCATGGATATAGGTAGGGCCCACGGTTTCAGTTGCCTTCCTGACCTTTCGCATCATGTCTCTTGAGAAACCTATGGAAGTTGTGGCCACATAAGGAGAGCCATGGGCTGCCATGATGGCAGGCATATTCTTTTTAAGGAGGGGGTTTCCAAAGGAAAATTTGCCTGCTGGAGTCGTTGTGGTGCTAGCACCATAAGGTGTCCCACTGCTACGCTGGACTCCAGTGTTCATATAGGCTTCATTGTCCATACAGACATATGTAAAGTCATGACCCCGCTCAAACGCACCTGAAATAGCCCCGAAGCCTATGTCCATCGTAGCACCGTCGCCTGCAATGACTATGATCTTGGTATCTTTCTTTTTACCAAGGGCTTTTAAGCCAGCGTCAATACCTGAGGCTACTGCAGCTCCGTTTTCAAAGAGAGAGTGGATCCACGGAACCTGCCACGAAGACAGTGGAAAAGGTGTACTTGTGACTTCCAGGCAGCCAGTCGGGTTGACAATAATGCTGTCAGGACCTGCTCCCATGAGTGTAAACTTTGCAGCAAAAACATCACAGCAGCCCGGACAGGCGCTGTGCCCGGATGTAATATAAGTTTTCGGTGCAGTTCTACTCATTGCCATGCCTCCTTAAGTTCCAGAGACCGACTTAAGATGAACTTGGAGTTTTGCACCTTGAATTCTTGAATTCTCTCGTATTTTCGAAATAACTTTGCAGTACTATTCATCGAATGTCTCAACCTCCTGGTTTGCAACAACTAGTTGACAACAGGTTAACTGCACAAGAATCGTAACAGTAACCGGATCTTGATTGAATCTAAATGTTACAACGAATCTTAGTGGTATTTTGGGAATACGTTAGTGGTACAGGGAACCTCCGTCTAATAAAAAATTAAGGACTTTCATTGAAGGACTTTCATCAAAAGAATAACAGATCAAAAGAATAATAAGAAGAAGTCCGGAGAAGAAGTCCAGAGGCGCTGAATCCATTTACTGCATCCCCCAATACAGCCTCTTCGAAAACATCATGCTCCCCCAAACATGTTCATTCGAAGAGAAGGATCAGCGTCCTCAGGATGTTCATTTAGTCAATTATACCCCAATTTGTCCCCTTACTCCAAAATATACGAGTAACGTAAATTATTTTAAATTAATTATACAAAAAATTGCTTTCAAGCAAATATTATTTCCAAACGAAAAATTATAAGCTTAAACAATTAAAAATTGCCTGTAAAATATAATTTCATGATAGAAACTGGAAATGTTATTCCATAACAGAAATCAGTAATCTTATATTGAAAAAATGATGGTAACTTAACTCATTTCCGGAAAATAAAAAATAAGTTGCCGGTTTACCGGCTCAATCCACCCGTCCAGGAAAGGTATCGATATTCCTGAAAACGTTAGAATATGCAAAGTAACTGATTGTTTTAGGATAATACCTAAATTTTTTATCTGGTTCGTTATCTCGGTTTATTTTCAATTTGTTGTTTCACTTTGCTATTTCAATCCTTATTTCAATCCTTATTTCAATCCTTATTTCAATCCTTATTTCAATCCTTATTTCAATCCTTATTTTAGTTCAGTACTTAATTTGTAAGTGACTGGATAGGAGCCGGGATTCTTCCTCCCCGTTTTACGAAAGTCTCGGAACTGAAATTGCTTACTGGCATAATAGGGGCATTTCCAAGCAGGCCGCCGAATTCTACGGAATCTCCAACCCTTTTTCCGGGCGCAGGAATAATTCTGACTGCCGTTGTTTTTCTATTTATTACTCCTATAGCCATCTCGTCAGCGATAATAGCCGAAAGGGTGGAAGCAGGAGTATCGCCAGGAACTGCAATCATATCAAGGCCAACCGAGCAGACGCTGGTCATAGCTTCAAGCTTTTCCAGGCTGAGAGCTCCTGCCCTAACAGCTTCAATCATACCTGCGTCCTCACTGACAGGGATAAAAGCCCCACTCAGACCTCCTACTGAGGAAGAAGCCATTGCCCCTCCTTTTTTTACGGCATCGTTCAGGAGAGCAAGGGCTGCAGTAGTCCCGTGAGCCCCGCAGCGCTCAAGCCCCATTGCTTCAAGAATCGCAGCAACACTATCGCCGATTGCAGGCGTCGGAGCCAGGGAAAGGTCAAGAATTCCGAATTCGACTCCAAGCCTTCGTGAAACTTCTCGGCCCACCATTTCGCCCATACGGGTTATTTTAAAGGCTGTCTTTTTGATAGTCTCCGAAATTTCCGTAAGATTCGGGTTTTCAAGCTCGCAGATTGCAGCATTCACAACGCCAGGTCCACTGACCCCAACATTTATAACGCACTCAGGTTCACCTATTCCGTGAAAGGCTCCTGCCATAAAGGGATTGTCTTCAGGGGCATTTGCAAAGATCACAAGCTTGGCACAGCCTATCCCATCCCTATCCGCAGTCAAATCCGCAGTCTTTTTAATTATGTTTCCCATCAAGCCAACTGCGTCCATATTAATCCCGGTTTTTGTAGTGGCAACATTTACCGATGAGCAGACTTTTTCTGTGCTTTCAAGAGCTTCAGGAATGGAATTGATAAGCTTCAGGTCCCCTATAGTTGCACCTTTGTGGACAAGGGCACTGAAACCTCCTATAAAGTCTACCTGTGAATCTTTCGCAGCTTCATCCATGGTTTTTGCTATGGAAACAAAATCAGGAGACCTGCAACTTTCGGCTGCCACGGCTATTGGAGTTACTGATATCCGCTTATTGATTATCGGAATTCCATAGAGGCTCTGGATTTCATTCGTTGTACGAACAAGTTCTTTTGCACGGGTGGTTATCTTTTCATAAATATTCTCATTGAAAACTTCAATATCTGGATGGCTGCAGTCCCTCAGGCTAATACCCATTGTTACGGTTCTGATGTCGAGATGTTCCATCCTGACCATCTGGATTGTTTCCAGGATTTCGTTTGGATTTATATACATGAAAAATTACCTCTCGTTTCAGATAGATTAATTTTCCAGATCACTTTCAGATTGTCTCAAGATCAGATCCTGTGCATGAAACGAAATGCGTCCTCATGCTGTACCTTGACCTCGACCCCAAGGCTCTTTCCCTCGGCACTCATAGCCTCCTGGAAAGCCGCAAGGTCGAAATTCTCCTGTGGAGCTTCTGCAAGCATAATCATGGTAAAGATACCCTGCATGATAGTCTGAGTGATATCGACAATGTTTACATTGAAACTTGCCATCACACTAGTGATCCTGGCAACAATTCCTACCCGGTCGCTGCCTATAACCGTAATTATGAAACGACTTGATGTCATTTTATGTCTCCTGCTGCTCGGACCTTTTTTCCTGCAGGCCGATGCTCAAATATTATAAACTGAGGAATTTTGTATAAACTGAGAAATTTTGCTCAGATTGAAGACCTGATTGCTAATAAAGTGAACTATTGTTTTAAATAAGCCGTTCTAACAGGCTATTAATAGGGTAAACCATGTATCTGGTAAATCATGTATCTGAACTGCTTTAAAGCAAACTGTCTTTAAAGTAAGCCATCTACAAAGCCGATTGTTCTTAAAGAGAACTGTTCCTAGATGAAAATGACCCTACAGAAAACCATTCTTAAAGTGTAGACTCTGTAGAAAATTAAATAACATATCGATCTAAAAACCCTAACTTAGAAAGAGCAACTATGTTAAAACACAACTGAAAACCTTAATAAACCAATTTGAGTCATAGTCTCAGGTATTCTCCTCAAAACAGAGTTCAATGATCTTTTCAGTTATTTCTTGAATATTTTCTTTTCCGTTGAGCTTTATTGAAAAATCAGCATATTTATGATATAGAACTACTCTTTCTTCAAAAAGTTCTTTCAGGCTCCTATCCCTGAGTCCTACTATGCCCCTTTTTCTTGCGTTGGGAAGCCTTTTGGCAATGCTTCTGAATGCAGTGTCCAGAAAGATTATTTTTGAGATTGTTTTTAAGTGAGTCATGGCTTTTTCGGAATAAATTACACTCCCACCAGAAGAAATAACGCTCCTATCCACCTGCTCGATCCTTAGAATGGCTTCTTCTTCAAACCTGATAAAAGCCAGATCTCCCTCTTTATCGATCAGAGTCTGGAGGGGCATTCCTGTTTTTTCCCTTATCAGATGATCCACATCGATAAAAGTATATCCAAGGTGCTTAGCAAGTGCTCTCCCTATAGTACTTTTTCCCGCTCCTGCCATGCCGATTAATGTAATGTTCAATGTGATACTCTCCAAATTTTGGAAATAAGGGAACTCGCTACCTTAAGCTTCACGGTATAACGATCATTGGGCCTTAAATCATTCGAACAAAATATACTCTCCAGCTATATAAAACGTACAACGTTTTCCGTTTACCTTGAAAGGATCATTAAATCTAATCGATAACTTGAAATTTCAAAAAAAGGACCGAAATACTCCGGTGTATGTTATTATTAGGTAGATACATTATGAAAATCCCCGGACAGAAAGGAATGATATTCATAAACAGTTTGAGAAAATCGAGAGAAATGCCAGATAGACAAAAATAAACGGCCTGTAGCGACCCGCAAAATAAAGCTAAGGTGAGACTTATAACAAGAAGAAGTTAAAAAAGAAAACAAATAAACTTTAAAAGGAAAAAACTGGTTTAGAGAGTTTGTTTTCTTAAAGAGACTACTTCTTAAAGAGACTACTTCTTAAAGAGACTACTTCTTAAAGAGACTACTTCTTAAAGAGACTACTTCTTAAAGAGACTACTTCTTAAAGAGACTACTTCTTAAATATTGATCTTTCCGGTTTACAGGTTCAGCCTCAAGGCTGTGAATATGCCTCTTAATCGCTTTTGGAGAGTGAAGGAAAGAGAGTATATATTCAGAAAGGACAATTCTGGTACCTGAGATATAATGCTTCAAAAGTCCTCTGGCAGTTAGCTTATCGACCTGCTCGAGGGAAACGATAGCAAGATACATGAGAAGTCGAATGAAAAATACAAGATGAAGCACAAGCATTTTGACCCAGGGACTATCCGAACTGATTGCCATTCCGCAGATCCAGCTGCAAAGCCTGAGAGAATATGAAATAAGACTGTTTTTATAAAGATTCAAAAACAATAGGAGGAATATAAGAAAAATTAGACCTCCAACTATGAGAGATATTTCATGAGCTGAATACATAAGAGCCATAAACCTTTACTTTCTGTTACTATTTTAATTTATGTACTTTTATTTGCTTTTCGGAGCGTATGAGGACGTCAAAGAGTTGTAACTTGAGTTCACAGAGTTAATCAAGGAATGGGTTTGGTTCAACTAATAATGAAAAAGGAAATAATAATAATAATAATAATAATAATAATAATAATAATAATAATAATAATAATAGCCAGATAGAATGCTCGGAAAAGCGAAAAATCGGACCAAAAAAGATTTCTGCTCCCTGTGTCTTTCTACAAGGCTTTAACACAGTTTTCCGAAAATTATTATGTGCTAACACCTAATATGTGCTAACACCTATATGTGCTAACACCTATATGTGCTAACACCTATTCTTCTGGCGGAATGAAAAACGGGAAAAACCAGGATGCTTTAGCAGAAGGAGCGGGTCTATCTGTAGACATTCCGTTCAAGGTAAAACATGTATTTAATACTTTTCTAGTAAATGGTAATAACAAATAGGAATAATATTTAATATTCTCAGATATTTATGTTGATTTCACCTGTGACCAGGCAAACTTTTGTTAATAAAGAGTCTCCATAAAGTTAAAATTCGAAGAGAAATTCTAAAATTATCAGCAAGTTTTGAGTAATAAAGTTTTGAGTAATAATAACTAAAACAGTCACATTAAAACAGTCACATTGGTTAGAAATAGTGTTAGAAATAGTGGCTAGAAATTAGCCTCACGGGAAAATATAGGGCGTATAGAGGTTGTTTTGAAAATGAAAAAGTATGACGTAGTTGTTATCGGGGCGGGGATAAGCGGGCTTTTAGCAGCTCTGACGCTTTCCAAACACGGAAAAAAAGTCCTTGTTCTTGAGAAAAGGCAACATATTGGAGGAAATTGCAATAGCTACATGGTAGAGGGCTATCAGGTAGATACAGGAGTACATGCGATAACCCATCTGATTGAAGGACCCCTGAAGAGATTGATGGACAATTATTTTGATTATCTACCTATATTTGAAGACTACGGGTACTACTATATTCGAACTGAAAATACTTTTGTCAAAGTTCCTTCCAACCTCAAAGATTTCGTTACTTTTGACGTGCTTCCTAGAAAGGACAGAGTTTTGCTTTCCCAGACCCTTACAAAAGCTTTTACTCTTTCCTCATTCGGAATAGATCTTTCAGACCGAGCAGTATATGATTTTTTGCCAAAAAGCCTTTCAAAAGACACCTATGATTTTGTGGACACAATGTCCATTTCACTTTCAGGAAAAACTATGAAGGAGACCTCAGCTCAGCGTATCCTGTATGGCAGTAATTTTGTAAGGGATAGTATTACTCAGGAGCAGTTTGATGTCATGATAGGTAAACTGGAACCGAAAAAATCCCAGTCTACAGAATCCATCCTTGCCTCAATCCTTCCGTATCATCTTCATGCTTCTCTTCAGGCAAGAATGACCAGGGTTACTCAACCATTTGCATCCTTGGAAAGGCTTGCAACAAATGACGTAAACGATTCTCAGGGTTATCCCAGAAAAGGCTTAAAAGCCCTGCTCAACGCCATTCTTTACTCACTTCCGGAAACTGTGGAAATCAAAACGGAATGTGAGGTTAAATCCATCCTTGTACAGGACGAAAAGGTTTCAGGCGTGGAAGCCGATGAGATATATAACTCTGACCTTGTTGTCTACACAGGTTTTGCAACCGAGCTCCCCATGCTGATAAGGGATCTTCCCACAGAGTATATTAAAGACCTCAAGGGAATTGTCCACAGTAAAAGCCTGACAATTTGGCTTGGACTTGAAAAAGAATTTCCTAATTTTAACTACACAGGCTCAGAGATCTGGTTCAAGAATTTTGCCTACTGGGCAACTCCTATAAGTAACTATGATCCTTCGCTTGCTCCAAAGAATAAGCAGCTTATAGGCTTTTCCTTCGTGATCGACGAAAATAAAAGTGAAGAAGAGGAGACAAAAAAGGCCTACGATACAATTTTCCGTGCCCATCCGAACATTGAGAAATATATCGACATGCAACATAAACAAATAGTGGTCCCAGAAAAAGCTGCAGTCGCAATTAATGGAAAGTTCGCAGATATTCGAACTCCTGTTCGAAATCTCTATATAGCGGGTACTGATACTGATAAACGCAGCATGGGAATTACCCGCGCTTCATATTCGATTATCGAGCTCCTGAAGATTCTCAATGAGGATGGAAATCTTCATTAGAACATAAAATTATGAGGAGAAAAAACGACTCTGTTCCAAAATCCAGTGATTTTTGCATTTTTGATAGAAAATCTGAATTAGCAAGAAGAATCCAGTTTTTATCAAAATCAATATTCGCTATCTAAAGACTTGAATCATTAAGTTGTATTACACGGATGGTGACCATTTACAAAATCTAGTGATTTTGAATTTTACATCCATCACTAGATTTTGGTACTGAGTCGAAAAAACTCCATTAAAATAAAATAATGAGGAGGGCAACATCCATTAAAACGTAAAAAGGCAAAAATTTGTATCCTCTTCAAATTCAATGGTTTTTCAACCGCATAAAAAATATAATAGTTTTTCCATTTTCCCTTATCATATTTTG
>NZ_LMVP01000527.1 GCF_002287235.1 Methanosarcina spelaei | reverse complement strand
GGGAGAGGAATATGAAAATATATACCTCTAGTTGCGTTAACCTGCCGAAGCTAGGTTGATCTTTAAATTCAATTTAAATCTTTCTTTCTTTCTTTCTTTCTTTTTAACTTTTTTAACTAGAAATTAGTCTAAACTTCTCTATAATTTTTAATGATATTTCCCACTGTACTTTTTTATAAAAACCTATATTAACCGTTATGTATGTTCAAACATATCGTAAGAAGTCCATACAAGAATATAGAGCTGAGTTTTTCCCAACAGTCTTTAAGGAGTTCGGAAAAGAAGATTGCGCTTGTTCAAAGCTGTAAATGTCAGGATACTAAGAGGAAAGTAATCAGGAATTAGATTTAATAGAACTCGAAGTAAAGTGAACATATGTCGGAGCAAAGAGATTGATACAAAACTGATACGAAATTAATACGAAATTAACACGAAACTACAAAACTGATACGAAACTGATACGAAACTGATGCAGACTGATGCGAGACTAATGCGAGACTGATACGAAATTGATATTAGATTGATGCGAAAAACCGTCAGTAAAGAAAAATGAAAAAAAGCATAAATTTATGAAGGAAATTTTTGAGGCAAAACATGATAGACCTTTTTGAACTTTATTTTTACGAAGATTGTCCCTATCAGGATGAAAGCGCAGAGCTGCTCAAGCTTGAAGGTAGGGGAAAAATGAGGATTATCTCAAGAGAAAGCGGAATCTGTGCCTGCGCCGGTGACCTGGCAGATTATTATGAGAGAAAAGGCCTGAAAATTCGGAATTATCTTCGAGATGGAAAGGCTTTCGAACCTGAGGATTCAGTTTTGGAAGCTGAAGGAGACATAAAACTCCTGTTCAGATTCTGGAGGGTGTCCCAAACTTTCCTCACCATTATGTGTGCAATTGCCACAGAAACAGCCTCTATGGTAAGTGCAGGCCGAAAGGCAAACCCTGATTTCATCATTGCAACAAGCCGGAAGACTCATCCAGGATCACGGGTATTTGAGCTTAAAGCCGTCCGTGCAGGTGGAGGAGACATCCATAGAAACTCCCTAAGCGATTCCATCCAGATTAGCCAGAACCACCTGGAAGTTGCGGGAGAACTTGGAAAACTCAGGGCTATGAAAAAGATAGAAATCGAGCCCAGAACTAGAGATGAAGCGTTCAAATACGTTGGAATGTCGGATATTATGCTTCTTGACCACCTTTCTCCGAAAGAACTGCAGGAACTCGGGCCAGAACTTAAGAAACTTAATCCGAAGCTTGAACTTGCAGTAGGGGGAATTAAAGCGTCCATGATTCCTGAATACGCTCCTTTTGTAGACATTATCGTTATAAGCGCTCCCTATTACGCAAATCCCCTTGACTTCACCACGAAAATCGAAAGAATATAAAAAAATAAAAAGGTAGTAGCGTACCAAAAAGAATCTTCCAAAAAAATAAAATTTTCGGCAAATAAAGAAGAATAGGAAAAAATGGATTGAAAGTGGAAGGAAACAAAGTGGAAAGAAACAAAGTGGAAAGAAACAAAGTGGAAAGAAATAAAGTGAAAATAAATAAGGCGGAAATAAATAAGGTGGAAATAAATAAGGTGGAAATAAATAAGGCGGAAAAAACTAAAAAAGGAACTGAAATTCTGCTCTCCCTGGTGAATGCTCTTAAAAGCGACCTGGGCCCTGATCTTAAGGAAATTGAAGTAAAGGATGTCAGGATAGGGCTTGCTTATACCGGAGTCCTGCTCCAAGAAAACTACGGGGGTGTTGCCTGCACCCCACTTTACGAGTTTTCAGGCTGTCCCGCTCTTGGGTTTTCAGGCTTTCTGAAAGGTAAAACTGCGGACAAAATGCTCGAACTTGCTCTGTCGGAAAATCCTCTTGAAGCCGCAGTCGGAATTGCAACTGCAAATGCTCTTTCTCACATGCTGCGGGATATCAAACCTGAAAATTTCCTGCCATCAAACATAGATATCCTCGACCTTATAAAACCCGAAGACAGGGTTGCAATGATAGGATATTTTGGTCCTCTTGTTCCTAAAATCCTGAAAATAACAAATAAACTCATAATTCTCGAAAAGCGTGAAATCGAATCTCCTAAAACCCTGACTCTGTCCTCGGAAAAAGCCAGAGAAGTTCTACCTGCATCGGATGTAATCATTCTCAGTGCAAGTACTCTTGCCAACAGGACTTTTGATGAACTTATTTCCTTAAGGGGTACAGCAAGGGAAGTTGTTCTGCTCGGTCCAAGCGCTCCTCTTTACCCTGCTCCGTTTTTCGAGAGGGGAATTACTGCAGTAATGGGAACCCAAATTATTGATCCTATGACTATGCTTACCATTGTCAGCGAAGCAGGAGGGACGAAGAAGTTGCACAAGCATTGTGGAGAGAAGATAGCATTTAGAAAACAAATAAACCAAAAATAAGTCTGTTTGAGCGAAGCACAGAATAACAAAACAGACATCGTGCTCCCGAAGCGGAACTCGGGCAGCGAAGCAGGAGGGACAAAGAAGTTGCATAAGCATTGCGGGGAAAAGGTAGCGTTCAGAAGAAGCGAATGAGGACGAATCCTTTTGAGTGAAGTGGGAAGGGAAACACCGATGAAGTAATAACCAGTGACTCTGTGTGTTTATAGAAGAACCTTCTCCATAAAACAAACAGTAAAAGACATATGTTCAAATTTTTTAAGCCCGTTTCCTTAAACCCATATTTCTTATACCAGTTCTTTAGCTTTTCATTCTCATTTATGATTCCAATTGAGACTTTCTTCCCCCCATTTTGTTTAGCATATTCAACTACAAAGTCTATCAGATTTCTTCCGTAGCCCTTTGTGTCTCGAATCCGGATGAACCGCTAATCTCTCCATATAAAAAACCTCATCGTTTGCTTTCTCAATTGCCACAAAACCCTCCTGTTTAACTCCAACGTATAAACCGTACATCTTTATGCTGTTTACTTTCATTTCTTTAAGCTTAGTAATATTAGTAAAAGCAGGACTTGAAGGATTATCCTTTTCGGTAAGATTAAAATTTTTTGTTATAGTTAGGAAAGAAGTCTTTACAGTCCGCAAGCTTTCTTCTAAATCACTTTCAGAAGAAACTTCTCGGATATATATGTCATCAGTGTTGCTTTGTTCTGACTCTGTTCCAAAATCCAGTGATTTTCGTATTTTTTAATTGAAGACCTGAGTTAGCAAGAAGAGTCCAGTTATCATCAAAATCAATATTCGACATCTAAAGACTTCAATTTTTAAGTTATGTCACAAGGATTATGACTAATTACAAAACCTAGTGGTTTTGAAATTTAAATTCATCACTAGGTTTTGGTACTGAGTCAATAAGTAAGTAAATAAATAAATAAGTAAGTAAATAAATTTAGGTTTTAGTTCTTGAATTTGAAAGTTTTGTATCTCATTTATTCCATAAGTCTCAGTTAAAATCTCGATTAAAATCTTAAAGTGCTATAATGGCTCTTACAGAAAGTAGTCCAAACACCAGGAAACCTGCTATATAAAGCACGTTTGTTCCTATTGTCGGTTTTTTAGTAATTTCTTTTTTTATTTCCTCGTCTTCAGAGCTTGCTTTGCTCAATTTGTTTTTTAACCAATTTAAAGTAAAAATTACTATTACTATCATTCCTAGTAGCTCTGGAATGAAAGTGTGGTCAAGAGCAAAACCTTGCGAAAAGTTAAGTGTAAAAGATTTTTTGAATAGCATTAATAAAAATGCAACCCCATCAGCAATATTATCTTTTGGAAAACTCCATCCAAGTAGAGGCCAGAATAAGGTATTTGGCGTATTCCACATCTGATCTTCCATAAGATGGAAAAAAGAACCTGAAGCAAGGGAAATAATTGCGATCTCGTTTCTTTTATCGTAGAAGTATAAGCCTATCAGGAAGATAGTAAAAGAAAATAATAATGTATGACTTATCATGCGTCCGTTTGAAATAGTTGATGCAAAGACAATCATTCCTAATGGTTTATCTATCAAATCAGGCAAAAGAGCTCCAATAGCTAGATATCTTTTGTCTATAATAGTTTTTAACTGTGGTGCAATATATGAAAATACAAAAAATATTCCAAGTGTAACACCAATATGTCCAAAGAGCAACATGCTACCACGAAAGAAAATTCTTTTTTAATATATAAAAAATGATTCTCTTGGAACAAACGTTTAGTTAGTAGTATGATAAAAAGGTAACGTCTAATATTAAAATTATTCCAAATTAATATTTATCATTGTGATTAGAATTACTCTATATATATCAAAATTATATAAATTATTAAAAAATATGCAGAAAACATATTTTGCAAAACTCTTAGCACGCTATCTCCGTATACCATCTCCATTTTACTTCACTTTTAACTTTATCTCATTTTATACAATTTTAATGTGCTAGAAATATAACTGGAATTTACTTAACTTTTCATTTTCGCATCGCTTGTTTTTGTATCATTAACTGAACTTTCAACTGTTTTTGAATCTGCGAAATCATTTCAGGATACATAACTATACTGTATGGGTGAAATAGTGAGGAAAGCACTTATTATATTGGTACTGTTGTTCAGCATATTCCTCGCAATAGGATGCTCGGGAAATGAACCTGGAGTTCCAAACGAAACAGGAACTCCAGGAGAGGTTGTAACTCCAATTGAAGTATCTACTCCAGCTGGAGAAACGGCGATTGAGATACAAAGTACAACTGAAACGCAAAATGTGACTGATAAATCGAAAACGAAAGAATATACACTTGAAGAACTTGCAGAATACAATGGTAAAAACGGAATAGCATACATTGCCTATGAAGGGCAGGTCTATGATGTCTCTGATAATGATCTTTGGAAAAATGGCAGTCATAAAGGATGCAATGCTGGGACAGATCTTACTGGAAAAATGGACAAAACACCACACGGAGCTAAAATATTAAAAGGCTATCCTGTTGTAGGGACTTTTAAGAACTAATCAAACTTTGGAATATAATTTTAACCAGGGTTCTTTTAAACTCACTATCAAACTAGAGTTTATTTTCCTTTTTTCTATTAATTAAGATAAATAATGGCTTTTTAAAAGAATTATATCCCAATTTAGACTCAAGTTTGTATTTGGTCATACTTAATATAGCTAGCTGCAAAGTATGGCGCTAAAGAATAGAATTGCGATTTTTTCTGATGAAAAAATAAAATAGGGCTATGTTTTTACTAATTTAATTTAAACACAAAAAAGGAACAAAAACTGTTAAAAATGAAAATTAAAAACTATTAATCGTTTAAATTAGATATAACTAATTAACATGCTTTTTTCTATTGGAAAGTGATGAGACTATGGATAAATCACGGAATAAGCTTTATAAACCTTAAAATAATAACTCGTTTTAGGAATATTATTAGGGAAAATATATAAAAAAAGTAAAATTTAGGATAACAGTTATGTTCGGGGAGAATGAAAAAAACGTATCCAAATTAAAGGATTTTTGGGTAGAATTTTTCGCAGATCGGAGAGACGGTGGCCATAGATCTTCAGCTGAGGAATTTATTTCCATGGAAGCTAAGGAAAAACTGTTCCATCTGGATGGTGGTAAAACCCTGCTTGACTTTGGATGCGGTGCAGGTGAACTCCTGGTTTATTATGCGCCGAAATATGAACAGCTCGTAGGAGTTGACTTTTCCACATCCATGCTTGATGAAGCAAGCAAAAAAGTTAGGGACAGAAAATGTGGGAATATATCGTTAATTCAGGCTGATGATAAAACTGTCTGGGAGAAACTTGATTGCTCCTTTGATCGAATAACCGCAGCTGGAGTGGTTCAGTATTTGACATTCCAAGAAATTGACAGTTTTATCTTTAATGCATCAAATTACCTTAATAAAGGGGGTAAAATTGTCTTGTTCGACATACTGGACCCCCGATTATACCCATTATGGAAAATAGGGCTGTTCTCACAAGACGCAGGTTTCTTGAATATTTTACGCAAAGTTGGTTTTGAATTTAAAGTTATGTTATCTGCAAGCTTGAACAATCACCCAAAAGACATTCTCGGTTTTTCCCATAACCCCAATGCAATAAAAAAAATAGCCGAAAAATACAATTTTGAGGCTACTTTTGTAAAATCAATGTATTATGAATACAAATATCATGCAATAATGTCCCGAACTTCAGAGGCTTTGGAGTTTTAAAAATCAAACTCATACGGATGCGGCCTGCTGCAAGCAGTAATTATGTCCACCACTCTAAACTCCGTTATATGCTCCATTTTACAAACACTCAATACATAATTAGATAACGGAAATGAGTTTAGTGCAATATCATTTACTCTTTTGACACCAGCGCCGATAGTTCAGGCAGTAAAGATAGTTCAGGCAGTAAAGATAGTTAGGCAGTAAAGATGGTTTAAGCAGTAAGGATAGTTAGGCAGTAAAGATGGTTTAAGCAGTAAGGATAGTTAGGCAGTAAAGATGGTTTAAGCAGTAAGGATAGTTAGGCAGTAAAGATAGTTCAGGTAGTTCAGGATCAAATGATAGTATTGTGGCCTTTAAGGTAGACAATGAAAACCCTATGGGTAATGCCATGCGATAATATCAGCTCAGTGAAACTATATTGCAGAACAAGACCACCTGACAGAAGTAATATAACATAAAAACAGCAAATTCACTGCTATCTCAATCACTGCAATTTAATTACGTTTTCGCTTATTAGTTTCAAAGTTTCCACATAGAAGGAGTTCTCTTTTTCAAGTACTCTTTTTGACAGGGTATCTATTGTATCACTTTCCAGAACTTCAATCTCACATTGCCTAATTATTTTTCCTGTGTCATATTCCTCTTCTACCAAATGGATTGTAACCCCTGTAATTTTCTCTCCTGCATCAATAACAGCTCTGTGTACGTTGCTTCCGTACATTCCTTTGCCACCATATTTGGGCAAAAGTGAAGGATGAATGTTGAGTATACGTCCTTTGTACTGTTTCAAAACCTTAGGTCCTATCTTTTTCATGTATCCTGCAAGGACAACTATATTTGTGCCACTTTCAGTTAGTACTTTATATATTGCTTCATCTAGTTCATCTTCTTCTGGATGTGTTTTATTACTTAGATGATATGCACGAACTCTCGATGTTCTTGCCTTCTCCAAGGCTTGCGAATTTGAGTTATTGCTTATAACAGCACATACTTCCCCATTCAAATCCCCTCTTCTGCAAGCATCAATAATCGCTTGCATATTGGTTCCTGTGTGAGAAGCAAATATTGCAATTTGTAACTTCTTTGTATTTTCACTTTCCATAATTTATAACTTCTTTGTATCTTCACTTTTCATAATTTGTAACTTCATAATTTGTAACTTCATAATTTGTAACTTCATAATTTGTAACTCCTGCTGTAAAATTTAGTCACTTCCAGGACAGTACGGTCACATTTGCAGAAGGTGTCATATAACTTTCATTTTGCAGGTAAAATGAAATATATTAAGCAGTTTGATGTCTTATGCTATTGGCTTCAGAGCTCAACCATGAAAGTTCCTTACTAAAAACATTGGAGGAGCATAAAATACTTTTTAACTTTTTATGTTTCGATATTCATGTACTTAAAAAGAGAATCTTTAAAGGATACTTTTTCTACCTACTTTGGCTGCATTCTGTCCAAAAGCTGTGTCAGTACTGTGAAGATAATATTGAATTCAGAAAATGCGAATAAAATGAAAAATAAGTTCTCTTGAGCGAGGCGAAAAGAACTGCGTAATCTTTAGTTGCAATTCGGAGAGCAGAGCAAAAAGGATGCGTTTTGTTGCAATTACATTGCAATCTCAGAAAATCATATATAAAAAGTAAAAAGAGAAGACCATAGGCATCAACCGATAGATAATAAATAGAATACGCATTGATCTGAGAAGTTGCAAATGACATTTTTTATCTGCAACTTCTGATCATTATATGCTTCAGTGCTCAAATTATTTAGTCCGAATTCCTTATTCAATGTGGTACATGGCCTGTACTGACATTGAAACAGTAGATTCGCCTGGCTGAATTGGGGTGGACACTGCTCCCTTTGCTGTTGTTGCCATATCGTATTCGGCATTTACTCTGGAGCCGCTGTTTTCACTTACAGATAAGGTATATACGCCAGTTATCTCAGTCCCCAGGCTCTTAGCAAGCGTAGTGGCTTTAGAGGATGCATCTGCCACTGCTTCATTCATCAGTTCTTCACGAAGCTGTTTTTGCTTTTCATCGGATACCGAGAACGAAATGCTTCCAATATCATTAGCTCCGGCGGCTGTAGACCTGTCAATGATCTCACTAAGGTTGTCAAGATTTTTGGTTGTGATCTGAACACTGTTGGACGCAGAGTAACCTTTGATTGTTTGTGTATCATTCGCATCATAGTTGTATACTGGGGACACGGAAACGTAGGATGTCCGTATTTCCTTGTCCTGCAGTCCTATTGCTTTGAGTTCTGCTATTACAGCACTCATAAGGGCTGCATTTTTATCTGCTGCTTCCTTTGCAGTTTCAGATTGAATTACAGCACCGATGTTCAATGTTGCCGTGTCAGGGATAACTTTCTGTTCAGCATATCCACTAACGGAAATAGTGTTTTCCGTATTCTTTTCGGTTCCACTCTGTGAAATGGCATATGTTGTTGCTGACATTAGCACGAGAACAACTGATAGCGCAATAATAACGTAATAAAGCTTATCGTTTTTATTTTCCTGCGGCATTTTCACATACTCCTTGTTTAATTGCTTTGTTAACTGGTGATTCAGCCAGTTCTAGCAAGTTATAAATGCACCCTTACATATTAAAGAATTACTTAAACTTCAACTACGGTCGCAGTTATGACATTCGTTTGATATTGAAAGAAAAATATGCGCAAAGTCATGGAAGGAGGAAAGGATAAAAAGGATACAGAGTCAATCCAATTCTCATTGACAATTATCCTAATATCTACGATTTCTGACTCAAGAATGGTTTGAATCGGAGCTAGAAGGATCAAAAAAGATATTTATTTTCTAGTGAAGCAGTTAACTTTTGATGAAGATGACAATACTTTTTTCATTTCTTGCATATTCATTATAATTTTATCTCGAGAACTGTCGTAATCCCAAAAGTTTTAGTGCTCAGTTTATATTGGAGTTAAATTTCTGTTTTATCATTCTCTTCATTATTAGTCATTTTTACCAAGGGATTTTTTTGCTCCATTCTAACATCGCCTCAAGAACAGGAAGAAGTGCCTTTTCGATTTTTTTCTGAGATACGTTGTTATCGTTTTAGCATTGATTCCATACATTATTTTTTGTAGTTCTGTGTATCAAAGAGTATTTTCTCGCAAATGTGAGATTATAAGGAGATTTCACTTACTTCCAAATACTTCAACATACTCATTTACGTTGCATTTCGACTCTTTTTCAGATTTCACGTAAAATTCCTCAATACATACTTATTGGATACATTGTTACAAGAGTTCTTCTAATTAATATATTAACAAGGTAAAATATTAATCTCCAGGTAAAATAAGTTATAGAAGGTTATCTCTAACTGTAAATATTTGTACTGTCAGGTATATTGGATTACGAAATTTCTCCAACTATTGTTGAGCCTATGAAATGTTCAGCCTCCGTACACTTGACAGTGCCATATTGAAGTCTGTTTGAGATGTTAAAAAACTAATTTAAAAGAAATAAAAAAGAGGTACAAATCATGAAAGTAATAGCGATAAACGGAAGCCCTCGAAAGAAATGGAATACAGCTACTCTACTGGAAAAAGCTCTTGAAGGTGCAAATTCTGAAGGCGCAGAAGTCGAGTTAATCCACCTGTATGACTTCAACTTTAAAGGCTGCACAAGTTGCTTTTCCTGTAAATTAAAGGGTGGAAAAAGTTATGGAAAATGTGCAATGGAGGATGAGCTGACACCTGTGCTTGAGAAGTTGAAAGATGTAGATGCAGTGATCCTGGGTTCACCCATCTATCTTGGAAACTCAACAGGCGAGATGAGGTCGTTCATGGAACGCTATGTGTTTCCATACCTGACGTATTCCAATAATCTGCCCTCGCTCTATCCGAAAAATACTCCTGTTGGTTTTATCTACACAATGGGGGTAAAGGAAGAATACTTCGATATGTTAGGGCTCAGGAAAACCATAGAACTAAACGAAAATTTTACGAAGAGAATCTTTGGATATTCCGAATCACTATATAGTACCGATACATACCAGTTTGATGACTATTCAAAGTATGTTGCAGATAGATTTGATCCCGAAGAAAAAGCAAAAAGGCGAAAAGAAGTGTTTCCGCACGACTGTAAAAAGGCCTTTGAGATGGGAGTTAGATTCGTTAAGCGGCAAAGAGCTCTGGAAGCACAGAAGTAAGACTGTACATTTTTAGACTCCATCACTTGCAGTACTTCTATGTTCTATTTTCCTACCTGTTGCTTGCCACCGTAAATTTCGAGAAAAGGAGTGGGAGAGAAATACTCCTCCCTTAAAAATTGTTTTTCTTTCAGCTTATGTGCAGAAAGAAAAATGGAAAATATTACTTCCTTGCCTTGATCTTCTCAAAGAGCTGTTTTAAAGTGTCTTCATTGCTCTTCGTGAACTCGAAAGGTGAACTTGTGAAAGGTTCAAAGTGCACTGCCACATCATCGAGCCTGTAGAAGGTTCCGTCACATTCCATAGCGTCAATGACTCCAGGAAGTACGATATCCGAAGCAGTTACTGTCGGGCAGGGTGCAATATCCAGACAAACCATAGGCATTTCAGCGAGGTAAGATGCGCAATCTGCAGGAATGTGACAGACAAGGTCAGCACACATTACAAAAGCTGCATCCACATCTCTTTCTCGCAGCACGTCTACGGTTGTAAACTCTCCTGGATTATAACGAGGGTGCCCACGTGTGAAGTCAAGCCCGAAGGGGTAACCGTACATATAGGAAGCCACCTGGTTAAAGCCTGCCACATTACAGTGGCCACGGAGAGCTCCAAGGGTGAATTTGGAATAATTATTCATTTCCTTTACGAAATTCATGGCAATTTCGGCATTTCTGTGTTTTCCGATGGATGAGGAAAGCCCGAGTCCCGCTGAAATAGCTCCGAAGGTGCAGTTCTTCATCATATCGAGCATTTCTTCCATAACAGGAATGGAAACTCCGGTGATCTCTTCTACCGACGGATGAGGAGGTTTTCCGTGAAGCAAAGTCATAAGTGCACTGATCAGTTCGTAGTCCGACCCCGGTTTGAGCTGTACGTGCAGGTCGGAAGCTTCAGCTGTTGGAGTTCTTCTAGGGTCTACAGTGATAACTGTCCTGTCAAAACGCCCGCGTTTTGTCCAGTAACCTCTAGGGAAAACAGCATACCTTGACATCTGTCTTGGCATGGATTCAAGAGGATTGGTTCCCCAGTAAATTAAGAGGTCGGCCCTGTTTTTCTTTTGCCCTTCGGTTGCACCGACTTTTCCGGATTCCTGGATTCCCATAGCAGTTGGGCCGTGGCAGATCGTAGCATTGGAATCGACAATTGCACCAAGGTATTCTCCTATCTTGAGCCCTATTTCATGTGCTTCGCAGGAGGTCTCACTGCCCATGAAAAGCAGGGGACGTTTTGCCGAAACAAGAATATCGGCAGCTTTCTCAAGAGCTTCATCCCAGGTTGCAGGTGTCAATTTTCCTTCATTCTTTTTAAGTGGCTGCCTGAGCCTGTGGGAACTTACAACTTCCTGAAATTTGGCATTTCCCATTTTACATGCGTTTTTAGCTTCAATCTTTCCGTCTCCGAACTCAACCTGGATGTCATCACAGGACGCCCCGCAAACCGGACAGACTATGTTTTTGTAAATCATACTTACTGCCCTCCGATATAAACTTTCAATACTACATCTTCGGCGCTAAGGACCTCTTCATCAGTGGGCTCAATTGTTACCGGGGCACCCTTATAGAGGGGAGAACCCGTAGAAAGGGTATCAGGGTCGATAATAACATTCGACCAGATGGCCCTTGGCATAAACACCTGTCCTGGCTGGACTGCATCCGTGCATTTTGTATAAACTACTATCGAATGTTTTCCATTCCGGCTTGTTACTTTTACTTTATCAGGGGAACAGAGTGATGCAAAATCTACTGGAGAAATCCAGCACGATGCGCATTCCATAGTGTAATCGTCAGTGAATTTGTCCCCACCTTTGGCAAGCCTGCCTTCATTAATCGTACTTCCTGTAAGGAGTATTACTTCCATGCTTCTCACCTCAGAGTTCAGGGTTTGAGTTTGCAATCACGTAAAGCGCTCCTTTTGCCCGCTTGCTAATTGCATAGTCTCCTGTGAATTTCTTGAATTCGCCTATTAGCTCAGTCTCACCGGATTTGACACTGTTTTCCATAGATACAAATTCAAAACCAGGGGAGAAGCGCTCAATTTTGCCCCCAATAACTATGGTGCCTCCTGCCATTTCAGCGCCTACTCCACGAAGAGCATTGCCTTTTACGAAGATTAGCCCGCCGTTCTGACGGATTCCGCAGAAGCTTTCAACATTGCCTTCTACCAGAATTTCACCGCCGTCCATGCCGCCTCCTAGCTGGTGGCGTGCAGAGCCTTCGATAAGGATCCGTCCGCCTTTCATACCATGCCATTTACCTCTGTAAGCACAGCCTACGTGGTCTCCTGCATTGCCTTTAATATGCAGAAGTCCGCCTATCATTTCCATGCCTGCCCAGGAATCCGCATCTCCGTAAACGACGATCTCTCCTCCTTTCATCCCGGTGCCTACATGCATTCCAGCAGAACCCTCAATTTCGATTTTTCCTGCGCTCATGCCTTCGCCAATCCTTTTGACTCTCATTGCGTCACCTTTTATACGAATGGAGGTCTCAGCTGCAGAACTGCCTGCATTGCCTGTCACTTCAAAAAACTCAGAGAGAGGATAGGTCTTTGGCCCCTGCCAGACTGCCAGGTTTCCGATTTCTTCGGAGTTTTTGCCTGCAAAGGAATCAGGAGTTATAACATCTGCTTCCAGTTTTATGTCAATCTCTTTTTTAGGAACAAGCGTTACTTCTTCCGTTTCTCCAGCACTTTTGCCAGTAAATGATTCAGGTTTTATAGTTACGCCTTCGGGCTTACTGTCGTTTTCATTTTTATTAATAAGAACTCCCTCTGTCATTACCTCACCTCACAACGTTAACCTGTATGGGAGTCGGATTTTTCAGATATTTCTCCGGGGTTGGATAGTTGGCAAAGCCCAGGGTGTAGTACCTGAACCATTCCTTCACATCTGTCAGCATTTCCTTTTCCTTTTCGTCTTCTACATGTACTTCGGAATAATAAGTCCGCTTTTCAGGTAAGGAAACAATCTCTCCTTTAACAGCCACGATTTCGCCGCCCTTTACGGTGTACTCTGCCTTTCTGAAGGCCTGAAGTAGAGCCTCATAGTTGTTTGCATCAAGTTGCTGTGGGTTTATGTTATAAACAGTAACGTCTCCATCAGCACCTACGCCAAGAGAACCTTTCCTGTGTGCCATTCCAATTGTTTTAGCAGGGTTTGCTCTGGTCAGGATTGCAAGATCATAGAGTGAAAGTTCCCTGTTTATGCTTCCGAGTTCACTCCTATCGTTTGCCCACTTATGGCATTCACTGAAGGTCTGTTTCCTGAAAGCCTCGGACATGATCCAGGTCATAACCTCCGGATATTTCGTAAACGGTCCACCATTGGGGCTGTCAGTTGTCATAATTGTCTTCCAGGGGTCATTGATTAGCAGGAGGCACTCAAGTCCCATTGCCCACTGCAAGCTGTGTACTGGATTGGATTTGAAGTAAGTGAAGGGAATAACACCTGATCCGCCCTCCATCTCAACGTCAGTATTCGACCATTTGTTTCCTGTAAGCTTGTACATATCCTGAATGGCAGGTCCATCTCCTGTCATAACCGTGGCTTCTCCGAAGGGCGTGCAACCACTATCGATTACAACATGGTCCTTGTTGTTGATGTAGTTTGCAATCTCTTTTACTCCGGATTCACAGTCTCCCCAGGTAGTGCCTGCAAAACTGTTGAACATCATGTGGGCAAGGTATACGGAACATTTCCTTGCAGGGTCCATTTTGGTTTCAGCCCATTCCACATCCATGTTCTGCCTGGGCTTTACTCCATCGAGGATTTTAAGAGAATCCTCAGTAATTGTACAGCAGCCAGGATGTCCCAGGTTATTTGCATGCAGGTGAAGAGGCACGGGCATGCCCAGGAGTTCGTTTACCTCGCTAAGCCCTTTTATAGTCTCCCTTGGAGTAATTTCAAAATGGATGTTTGCTTCATCAAGAGAGTGTATGTTTTTACCCCAACCCCAGTTTTCGACTCCTGCAGGGTTGACACATTTAATTCCATAGGACTTGTGAGTTTTCATCATCCAGGCCACATAAGCCGCAGCCTTTTCTGTGTCTCCATCATGGAGATAGCGCATCAAAAAGAAGTTGTTTCCGAGTATAAGATATCCACCCATATCAAGGAGAGGAGTAGCACGCATCTCTTCATGTGTATGGCGAGCTTCAAGAGGAGGAATCGCAGCTTCAAAAACAGTTGTGTAACCCATTGCTGCGTAATCATATCCCTGTTTGTAAACAGAGGGAACAGTGTAACCTGAGCCTGAATGAGTGAGTGAAGTCTTCTGAAGATTTGCTTTATAATGGTCTTCAGGACGCATCGACCTGCCGGCGTTAACCTTTGCACCTGCAACGTGAGAATGAGAGTCAACTCCTCCTGGCATGACCGTCATACCGGAAGCATCAATAACCTTTACATCTTTCATTTCGGCTGCAGAAAGTTCTCTTACAACTTTTCCGTCCTTGATGAAAATATCCATAATTTCCCCATTTATTTCATTGAGGGGATCAAAGACGTATCCGTTCTTGATTGTAATTGTTCCTGCCATTTATTTCACCTCTCTTTTTACAAGCCAGATCGCATTAACAGGACAGATCATAGCGCAGGCTCCATCTGCTCCGCACAAATCCTGGTCTATGACTGAAATTCTCCCGTTTTTAACTCCTAGAAGAGCTTTTTCGTCCATGTTGTTCAGGTGCCCGGCTGCAAGTTCACGGTCAGAAAGGGCATTCACAGGACAGACAATTACACAGTTTCCGCAGCCCAGACATGCATCTTCATCCGTTTCCAGGCAGGTGCGTAATATAGCATTAGGAACAGGGGCTTCGAGTAGCTTTTTCTCAAGCACACCCTTTTTCTCCACATTCGGTAGAATTGCAGTTTTTCTGACATCAATGGCGTCAACAGGGCAGGCAATCGCACAGGCTCCACAGTAAATACAGGCATCCGGACGGTGACTTATTTTTTCGACTCGTTCTCCAGGTTTAGCTTTTTTATTAAAAATGGCATTTGCAGGACAAACTTCCACACAGGTATGGCAGGTCTGGCAGACATCCTCATCCCTGGTCCAGCGCCCTTCAAAAGGTTTTTCCACGGAAATAGCATTAACCGGACAGACTTCTGCGCACCAGCCGCAGTGGACACAACATTCGGTATCAATGTTGGTCTTTCCGACAAGCTTCAGTTTTCCATCTGCTGAAATTTCACGGGTTACCTCAATGCAGCCTTGCGGGCAGATATCCTCACAAAGCCCGCAGTGAACGCAGTTTTCATTTACTGACGTGGGTTTCATGGCTCTTGAAAGGTAGGACATGTCAGTGAGAGTTTTTCCTTCCTGCTTCATTTCAAGAGCACCTGTGGGACAAACTTTTGCGCAAATTCCACAGACAAGACAGGATTCACTTTCCTTCATTTCCAGAAAATCCGCGTCCAACAACCCTCGTGTTATTGCTCCAACAGCTCCAACTGTCAGGTTACCTTTGGGGCATGCCTGCACGCAGGTCCCGCAGCCAATGCATTTTTCGGGGTAATATATTAGCTGCTTGTCTTTTTTTTCGGCAAAGACAGACAATCGCATATCTTCTTGCATTTGCTTACCTCTTAACGTTATTCTGTGCAACCGCCGCACAGCAGCTCGTTATCATGTTGAATGAACATTTCACCGCAATTTTTACAGCACCGTATCCGCTTTTTTTTGCGTACCGAAACCTCGATGTCCACAAACTTCCATGAATATACTTTTTCTCCTGCAGCCAGGAGGATTGGTAGAACTTCTACATGAGGGAGCTTTTCAGTATTCAGGAACCAGGCATGGAGTTTGGGATAATCCTTTGTTTTCTCAGGGTCGAGAATAATTCGGATCCCTTTTACGTTGTTAGCTCCTTCAGGTGCCTGTTTGTTTACCGTGACCGCCATTTTCCCAAAGTTCATGATCTTTAATCCATTGTTTCCTATGGTAGCTCCGGCAAGGATCTGGAATGGGTCAGGCATGCAGCTTTTCGTTTCGCAGGTCACGTATATGCGTTCCCCGTTCTGAACATCGAGTTCCCGTCTTGCGATATTGAGCATCTGGATACCGATTAATGCCCCAGAGGTCAGGAAGCCGTGAAAGGGGACAACCTTTTCAATCTGTGAACGTAGTTCGGGATCCTTTACCTGCTTCAGAATCGTCTCCATCTGGCGTTTTTCTTCATCTGAATTTTTATTCAATTTGTACACCACCGTAGGTTTCACCGTTATGTTTAAATAAACATAACGCTAATGATATTAATACCAGCATAAGTACCAACAGGATTATTTTAAGGCAATCAGGTTATCTGAAGGAATTATATATCAGGACTTACGCGGTTGAAACGTGGATAGCGTCAAACCTTTAACTGTCTAAATCTCGTATTTAATAACGATTCCTATTGTGTGATTTCGTCTCGCAGGCGCACAGTCCAAATTCTTCAAATTCCAGCATAACGCAGAAGGATACAGTGTATTATATAGGTAACTTTTAAGGTAATTTTTTTAAGGTAACTTTTTTAAGGTAACTTTTTTACAGAACCTTACTTATTTTTAAGTGATATTGAGGTGAAATTTCAATATAAGGTTTAGAACCCTAATATCGGCCGGACACAAAAAAACACCAGCCAGAGCTCGACCACTTCCATATACGTAAAGCTCAATATCTCTCTATAAATACTGAACAGGACTGTGCACTTAAAATATATAAACAGGTCTTTTATAAAATTATCGATGAAAATAGGAATTTCCTGTTAAAAAAGGACATATAGAGAAACTCTTTTTTGAAGTTTGGAAAAATGTTGTTCTATACACATTATATTTTAAAGTGTACCTATTTAAAGTGGATCTAGACAGAGACAAATAATTAATAAGAGGAAAAAAGGGCAAAAATCGAAATTTACCCACATTATTTCCCCTAAAATGTAAAGTCATGTAATTTCTGGAGAGAAATTCTCACCCATGCTCAGGTTTCGGTTGCAGGGTTAAGGAGTATGTTAAGTTCTTCATCCTTAAGGTCGTAGTGGAAGAATTCCGAGTAGAATTCACGAGTCAGTTCGGAGAGGTTCATATCTGCGAAAAGATCAGGATACAGCATTTTTGCAGTCCAGGCAGTTCCGAGGATAAGGTGAGGGCCCTGAGGTCTGTCAATCCAGCAAAAAGGATTTTGAGGAGCGAGATACGCCCGTTTGTTCTGGACCGCATCCACGTTTTTCCAGAGAGAGTCGGAATATACGTTTGCGTAGAACTGTGGATTTGAAGTGATAATTACCTGAGGATTCCAGTTCATAACCTGTTCTATTGAGACCTGGGTCATGCCGCTTTCGGGAGTGAGAGGACAGTCGGCAACGTTGATACCCCCACAAATATCAATTACCTGAGAATGTTGCGAACCTGATGGATCGGTCATCAGTCCCTTTGGACCTTCGGCATAATAAACGCGTACTTTCTGGTCCTCGGGAATATCTTTTACAGTGTTGTTGATCTCGTTAAGGATTGAACTGCGGAATTCAATCAGTTTTCGTGCCTGAGCTTCACAATTAAGCAGCTTGCCCACATATTCGATAGTAGGATCGGACTGTGTCACAAAAAGAATAGAATCATTAATAGCCACCACCTGAATGCTGCCGAGATTTTCCTGCCTGCGTTCTATAACCTCATTAGTTTTTCCATCCGTGGAGGTGCTTTCAATAACAATGTCTGGATGCATATCAATTATAGTTTCATAGTTTCCGGTCTTGGTTCCTAACCAGTTTCCTATTACAGGTAGATTTGAGTAATTTTCATCCATGAAGGGATGGGTGAAATTTTGCCTGGAATTCCAGCCTGCAAGTTTGTCCGGAGCAAGCATATACACAAGGATAGCGGGAGGTGAAGAAGTGCCTATAGTCGAGGATATTTCTGCAGGTACGGTTAACTGCCTTCCCAGCATGTCGGTTATCTGCACGGTACTTGAGTTCTGAAGCGCGGTTCTTGAGTTCGGTACAGTCTGTTGATCCGTATTTTCTACACATCCACAGAGCATAACAACTGGAAGCAGGGGGAAGATAAGCAATATAATATATACTTTTCGATTCATAAAAACGCCTGTCACACTTTTGATTATTTATCTGTTATGTTCGAACAAACATAATGAACATGGAGGTTTTATCCTGTAAAAAATGTACACAAGGTCGCAGGATAGGTATAATTAATGATCGCGGAACGTTTATGGCCTTATTAGAATTTTGAAATAAAACTTTTAAAGGAAGACGGTTACCTATTTCCTATTATTAATATATATAATTTCCTGAGTCAAAGGTCTTTCAGCAGATGGCCGTTAAATTTTGCATTACTCATTACTATCGTTTCCTGAAAAACTCCGTGTTTACTCAAACATATCCTTTTTGCATTCCCAAAATTTTCAGTTTTTTGCCTCCATTGAAAACTTCCAGTAGCCATTTCCCTGAGCTTCAGTTGAGACGATTACTGTGAAGTGAAAACTAAACAGGGGATAAATTTTCTTTTCTTATTTTTATAAAATTTGTCTCTATTTAATGTTATTAAAAAATCGTTTTATTACAAATAGTGTTACAAAATAGAAAATTATTAATCATAAGATAATTAAGTACCTGTTAATGTCTTCTTCAGAAATCCAGATAAAAGAGATGGTAGCCCATAAATGGGATCTTGCATCCGAGACTTTTGATACTCATGCAGGGCATGGGATCCAGAGTCAAAAAGAAAGAGATGCCTGGAAGCGTGCTTTCTTGAAGGTTTTCCCGGAAAAAAGCTTGAGAATTCTTGATGTTGGCTGCGGGACAGGAGAGTTAAGCTTACTGTTTGCTGAGATGGGGCATGAGGTCGCAGGAATTGATATTTCCGGACAAATGCTGAAAATTGCAAAAGCAAAAGCTGAAGCCTGCGGAGCTGGCATAGCCTTTAGGGAAGGGGATGCAGAAAACCTTCCTTTTGATACATCTTCTTTTGACATTGTGTTCAGCCGTCATCTTCTCTGGACACTCCCAAATCCAAAAGCAGCTGTGAAAAACTGGAAAAGAGTTCTGCGGAAGAATGGGAAAGTCGTAATTATCGACGGAATATGGGACAGCGGGACACTGGAGTCCAGAGTTCGAAGAAACGCAGGTGCTCTTTTGACACTGCTCCTTGAAAGAAAAGACCCCCGAAAAGGGCACTCTGGCTATTCTGATGAACTCAAAGCCCAGCTCCCGCATTCCGGAGGAGCTCCGCTTGAAAAAGTAAAGGAGTACCTTTTGAATTCAGGCTTTGAAAATCTCCAGGTTTTTGACCTGAAAGAAGTAAGAGATGCCCAGAAAGAGAAGATGCCGTTGGGTGAACGGATTGTACGCAGTTACCAGTACTATCTCATTTGCGGCCGAAAATAAAATCCATTAAAAGCAGATGGAGATTCTGAAATGAAATGTAAAAACTCCCCCTTGATTATATTGTTAATTATCATGCTTACCTGTGCCGTCCTGACGACTTCAGGATGCAGCAGTAAAGACGAAAATGGAACAAGAGATGCAGTTTCCGGGATGGAAGTTACCTCCGGTTCGGATAACGCCTCCCAGCCGGAAGGAGGCTCTGATAATACACTCGTACTTGGTGAAATGTGGGACATCGAATCGATTGATCCTATTAATGGGGATGGTACCCTTATCTGCGAGAAAGCCGCAATAACCGAAACTCTCGTTGGTGCCAATGAAGATTTCTCGCTTAAGCCCGAGCTTGCAACTTCCTGGGAACAGCTTGATGAAAATACCTGGGAGTTTAAGCTAAGAAATAATGTTACCTTCCATGACGGAAGCAAAATGACTGCAAAAGAAGTAAAGTTCACTTTGGAAAAAGTCATCTCAGAAAACTCGAAAGTTGCTTCCATGCTCAAAATGGACTCTATAGAAGTAGTTGACGACTATACTCTTAAAATAAAAACCAAAGAAATTAACCCTATTCTTCCTGGAGTTCTCCATTATCCTGATACTGCTATAATATGTCCTTCCTCTTATAATGAAAAAGGAGAGCTTGTTAAACCGGTTGGAACGGGCCCGTATAAATTCGGATCCTTTGATGAACAGACCAGAATTCTGACAGTTGTAAAGAACGAAAACTGGTGGGGAGGAAAAGTAGGGCTTGATAAACTGATCCTTAAGGGGATACCTGACCCGAACACAAGAGCAATGGCAATTGAAAATGGAGAAGTTGACTTTACTGTCGATGTACCTTATAGTGAAACTGACAGGATTGACGCCATAGACGGCATTAATGTAGAGAAATACAAAACGCCAAGAGTCTACAAACTTGACCTGAATCTGAAGCATGAACCCCTTGAAGATGTAAAAGTAAGGCAGGCTATTTCCTATGCCATTAACAGGTCTGATATCGCAGAAAATGTGCTATATAATGTAGGAGAAGCTGCTGCGGGTCCTTTCCTGCCAACTATGGTCTGGGCAAATAAGAGCCTGAAACCTTATAGTCAGGACCTTAAGAAAGCTGATGAGCTCCTGACGGCTGCTGGTTGGGTGGACACTGATGGGGACGGGATAAGGGATAAGGACGGAAAACCCCTCAAGCTCAACCTGATGACTTATGCTGCAAGGCCCGGACTACCTCCAATGGCTGAAGCTATGGCTGCCCAGTTAAGGGAGGCAGGCATAGGCATAGAGACAGAAGTTATGGAAATGGGGTCAATCGATGACAGAAGGGAAAAAGGAGATTGGGATCTCTACCTTGCAGCTTACAATATTGCGATGGTTCCTGATCCGGAATATATTCTTACGAACTGGTACATGACAAACGGTACGGATAATGGACCTGGATATTCCAATCCGAAAGTAGATTCTCTAATAAATGAAGCCAGAAAAATCAAGGACCTGAATGAACGTTACAAGAAGTTCAATGAGGTAGAAGCTATCGTTTATGATGAACAGCCCATGATCATAGTGGCTTACTACGGCTGTGCAATCGTGAAGAAAGATTATGTAAAAGGATATGTTTTCGACCCAACAGCCCATGACTACCGCATAAATGCGGGCATGTATTTGGAAAATAAAAGCTGAAGGGATTTTTCAGGGGAGGATCTGGATTTTTCAGATTCTAACCCTGGGACCCATATTTACTCAGAGTAGTACGGATAGATAGGCTTGCTTTCTGTCCGGGTTGAGGAAAAAACATGAAATATTTCATAAAAAGGGTAGGTTTCATGGCACTTACGATTTTTGCAGTTTGTGCTTTGACCTTTTTCCTTATGAACGTAATTCCTGGAGGCACGGCTAAATTAGTCCTCAAGCATACATTCGTGGGCCTGGAAGAAAGCGTAACAGACGAACAGCTTAACCAGATTTCAGATAAATATGACCTGGATGCCCCTCTTTACCTGCAGTTTTTCAGGTGGATTAAAGAAGCAGTATTCAGAGGGGACATAGGAACCTCCTATGTTTTCAAAAAGCCAGTTCTTTACCTTCTGGCTTTACGCCTTCCAGCAACTATTCAGCTCGCAGTGATGAGTATGCTAATTGCAATACTTACAGGAGTAAGTCTGGGAATTTACTCAGCTATCAGGGAAAACAAGATTTCGGATCATATTCTTAGGATTGTGACTCTATTTGGAGTTTCAATGCCTGGTTTCTGGGTAGCCTTGCTTCTTATTTTGATATTTTCCCTGAGGCTGAAACTTGTGCCTGTGACTGGTTACGGGAGCCTGGAAAATCTGCTTTTGCCCGCTGCAGCACTTTCTCTTCATTCCGTTGCTGCAGTTATGAGAGTTACAAGGACAAGCATGCTTGAGACCCTGGGACAGGAATATATCAGGTTTGCAAAAGCCAAAGGGCTTCCTTTATGGAAAATCGTAAGTCGGCATGCTCTTAAAAATGCAATGCTACCTGTTATCACGGTTATTGGTTTTCAGATGGGAAGCTTGCTTGGAGGTGCTGTTGTGATTGAAAAGATCTTTGCCTGGCCAGGGATAGGAAGCCTGCTTGTGGATTCGATTTCTGCCAGGGATTTGCCTGTGGTCCAGGGCTGTGTGCTTGCGATCGTTATGATGTTCCTTTTTGTGCATTTCCTTGTGGATATGCTCTATACGCATCTGGACCCACGGATAAGGTACGGCTGATATTTATGGACAATGTATTTACTAATAGGTTAAGAAAAAAGAATTTCTCGCTTCCTGAAGCTTACGGAAGTCAATTTGTAAAAAGAGTTTTTCAAAGAAAAGATATGCTTTTTGCACTGGCAGCTCTTTTGCTTTTTGCCGGACTTTCCATTTTTGCCCCCCTACTTTCCCCTTATGACCCTAATGCAATTGACCTGAAAAACAAGAACCTGAACCCTTCAGAGGAGCACCTCCTTGGCACTGATTATCTTGGAAGAGATCTCCTGAGTCGAATCCTTATAGGGGCCCGGACTTCTCTTTCAATTGCTTCAGGAGTAGTGCTGATTTCCCTGTTTCTTGGAACTGCTACAGGTTGTGCAGCAGGCTATTACGGAGGCTTTGTGGATGAAAGCATCTCTAGGGTTACAGATATCTTCCTTTCTTTTCCCAGTGTCATCTTTGCCCTTACTATTATGGGGGCACTCGGGGCCGGGGTTTTCAACCTGATGCTTGCTCTCTCCATAGTCCACTGGGCAAAGTATGCCAGGATGATGCGAGGTCAGGTACTTTCTATCAAAAAACAGGAATTTGTCCTTTCCGCCATAACGGGTGGGGCCGGAGATTTCTACATAATCCGCAAACATATTGTGCCTAATGCAATAGCTACTCTCTTCGTGCTTGCCACAATTGACTTCGGGCATGTAATTCTTTCTATTGCTACACTGAGTTTTCTCGGAATAGGGCTTCCTGCCGATGTGCCTGAATGGGGAGCAATGCTTTCTGCAGGAAAGGAATTCATGAGGACAGCCCCTTACCAGACGATCTTTCCAGGGCTTGCAATAACTTTCATTGTGATCATCTTCAGTATCCTTGGGGATGGAATGAGGGACATCCTTGACCCAAATCACGAAGGGGGTGAAATCGATTGAGCTTGCTTGAAATAAAAGATCTTTCGGTTGAGTTTTCTGCAAGAGAGAACACTGTAAAAGCAGTTTCTCACGTCTTCTTTAAGGTAAGGGAAGGGGAAACTCTAGGACTAATTGGGGAAAGCGGCTCAGGGAAATCCGTTATTGGCCTTGCCTTGCTAAGACTTCTTCCGGCAAACGCAAATGTTTCAGGAACTGTGCTTTTTCAAGGACAGGATCTTTTTTCTCTTAGACCCTCAGAACTCAGGAAAATTAGGGGAAAACGTATTTCTCTTATGCCCCAGAACCCTGCTGGAGCCCTGAATCCTGTCCTGAAAAACAGGCTTCAGATAGAGGAAGTTTTCGAAGAAAGAGGTATTGACAAAAAAGAGGGAATGAAAAAATCTCTGAGGCTTATGAAAAAACTCCTTTTAAGAGATCCTGAAAAACTCTGCGATCTCTATCCCCACCAGTTATCTGGAGGCATGAGGCAGCGGTTGATAGCTTGTATGTCTCTTTCTTTTGAACCCGAGCTTATGATTGCGGATGAACCTACAAAAGGGCTGGACCCTGAGGCAAAGGAAGGAGCAGTGGAACTTTTTACTAAAATTAAAAATGATTATGGGAAGACAATGCTCCTGATCACCCATGATCTCGATCTGGCTCTCGAGGTCTGCGACCGGATAGCTGTGATGTATGCAGGAGAGATTGTAGAACTGGATAAGGCTTCAAAGGTTTTGAACGCACCTTCTCATCCATATACAAAAGGGCTTGTCCGGGCTCAGCCCAGAAACGGACTTGTTCCCCTTAGCGGGCAGAGCCCTAGCAGGATAAGCCTTCCTGAAGGCTGTTTTTTCCATGAGAGGTGCAGATACTCGAATATTGAGTGTTTCAGAAAACACCCTGAAATGAAAAACCATAATGGAGGCTGGATCAGGTGTCACTTCCAATCCTTGCAGTAAACGAACTGGCAATGAGTTTCGGGACTTTGGAGGTGTTCAGGAGTGTCAGTTTTTCAGTAGCTCGCGGAGAAACCCTGGGACTTTTCGGAAAAAGCGGGTCCGGAAAAACTACGATTGGCAAATGTATTGTAGGGCTTGAAAGGCCCACTGGAGGCGAAATCCGTGTTCAGGGAGCGAATATACTGAACATGGGAAAAAAAGAGTTCAGGAAACTACGCCCTAAAATCCAGATTATTTTCCAGCATCCTGAGACTTCCCTTGATCCCCGCATGAAAGCTTTTGAAAACCTTATAGAGCCTTTGAAACTCCATTCAGGGTTAAAGCAAGATGCTCTCCTTAAGTGGGGAGAGGAACTGGCAGAGCTTACAGGGTTGCGTCCTGAACACCTTGCTCGTTATCCTATTCAGCTCAGCGGAGGGGAGATACAGAGGATAGTACTCGCAAGGATCATGGCTTTATCTCCCGATTTTATAGTTGCCGACGAGCCCACATCCATGCTTGATGTTTCAGTACAGGCCCAGATCCTGCGTCTTATGCAGAAACTTCAGAGGGAAACAGGTGTTTCCTACCTGCTGATCTCGCATGACCTTGAGGTGTTAAGGAAGGTCTGCCACAGGATTGCTTATCTCGATAACGGGACCATTACTTCAATTGAAAATATAAAGAGAGATGTTAAAAGATGACAGCTCAGGAAAACCAGATCAAACAGACTATTGCCCGAATATGGGACGTTTCATCCGAGACATATGACAGCCATGAAGGGCATGGGATCAAGAGTGAAGCTGAAAGAGAAGCCTGGAAAAATGTGTTTAAAAACCTGCTTCCTCCAGGCAGGCTGAATGTGCTTGATGTAGGCTGCGGGACATGTGAAATCGGGCTACTGTTTGCTGAAATGGGGCACCACGTTACAGGCCTTGACCTTTCGGAAAAAATGCTCTCTAAAGCCAGGGGAAAAGCCTCTAAAAGGAAGTTCAACAGTGTTTTTAAAAAAGGGGATGCTGAGGCTCCTCCTTTTAAAGCGGGATCGTTTGATATTGTTGTCAATCGCCACCTCCTCTGGACCCTTCCACACCCTGATACTGCGGTCCAGAACTGGAAAAAAGTACTCGTGGATGGGGGAAAACTTATTGTTATTGACGGAGTCTGGAACGACGGTTCAATCGAAACAAACGCAAGGCGCTTTGTAAGTGATTTCTGTACTTTGCTTGTTGAAAGAAGGAATCCCAGAAAAGGGCATTATTCCAGAGAACTAGACAGCGAGCTTCCAAACAGGCATGGAGTCCCTCCTGAAAAAATGCTTGAATATTTCAGGGCTGCTGGATTCAAAAATATAAAAGATATCGACCTGAAAGATATCATGAACCTTCAGAAAGAGAATATGCCATTTCGGAAACGGATAGCCTTTAATTACAACTATCATTTAATCTATGGGGAAAAGTAAACCTGAAGGAATAGCCTTTAATTACAACTATCATTTAATCTATGAGGGAAAATAGGTCGTGGGTTTGAATCATTGAAAACCGAAATCGAGAGGATCTCTGATTAGATTCATCAAATGCATGGTATGCACTCGGTTTTTCTGAATTGATCTATAATTCAGGGACACGACCGAAAAATAAACCTGAAGGAAATATGGAAATAAAATGAAAACGGGATTAATGGGCAGGAGTCAATATTTATAGGCTCTTTAAAGTGAGAAATAAAGAGACCCGTATCGGAGGGAAAGAATGGGCGTAAAGGAAGAAGTTTACGAACAAATCCTTGAAATTCTTAAAGATGCAAAATTTCCCATAAATACAATGTCTGAGTTGATTGCTGCCCTGCCAGAAGGGCTTGACACCACATGCATGATAGGTGATGTTGAAGTTACTGCAAGAGAAGCAGAAGGCTTGATTACTGAAAAGGATTTTCCGTTGAAAGATGCAAAACATGTGGCAGGTCTAATGGTTGAAAGAGCCGGATTGTAACTTGATTTTGTCATATCCGAATAAGCAAAAAGAGATAATGAAAACAAACCCTTTATAAAAAAGCTCATGTCTTCCAAATCCAAAACGAATGATGGAGACCAGAAATACAACTCTAATTATATATGCGTAACAGGAGAAAGGGTGGAAAGCCATAAATATATTTATAATAAATAAGCTTATATTTAAACAGGAATATACGCACTTGAACTGAGAAATCAATATCATAAATAATTAAAATGTATGAACAGTAATATTCATACAGATCAATTAACACTTTAATTTGCCTTTCAAGTGCGTAAATCCTTATAAGGAAATTACCTGGCAGTGTTGCAAGTTTGCTGTAAACTCAAGTTAAGTTTTGTACGTTACGGATGAGATTGATCTGCACATCGAATCTTCCATCCAACAACGTCTAGAAACTTATGATTTTACAGAAAATTGACACACTGTCTTTTACAATCACCTTTTGTAATCACCTTTTGTAATCACCTTTTATAGCCACCTTTTATTTTATAGCCTGTTCTTACTGCTTTTATTCTATAGCCTGTTCTTACTGCTTTTATTTTTTATATTTTTGTTCCAGAACCTGATAGTTTTTTAAACAGTTGTTGTGTTTAGTTTCCCATGTTTTATATTTACTTAGGCATTTGTTATACTTTGTTAAAAAGTTATTATAGTTCTTAAGCCAGTTCTGGTACTCTTTGTCAGTTTTATTTTTCGTGCTCAATTTCTTCTTCTGTGTTTCCAACTTCTGTTTTTCTTTTTCATACTGAGCTTTCTCTTTTAATATTACTACTTTTTCTTTTTCCAATTTAGCTTTCTCTGTATCTAACTTTGCCTTCTCTGCTTTATATGTATCATTTGACCCTGCGCTTACTGATGCAGCGGTCAGTGATATTACAAAAAAGACCAGTGTAAACATACACATGAGCTTTTTTATTCCGTCAAATGCTTGTTTTTTCATATTACTAACCCTATTTTTGTTTTTAAGTCAATACATTTACTGTATTTTGATGTACTTTTACTGTGTCTTGATGTGTTTTTGTTTTTTACCATATTTTGATACATTTTTGTTTTTATCTACAAGAAACTCATGCATGTGAAGTTCAGAATAAATTGCGAATAAATCTGTCAGATATACTTTAATAAAATGACAGAAGATTCCTGCTACTGTTTTTCAATTCAACAGCATAAGTCCCATTGTTTGATTTCTATTGTTTTAATGTCTTCGAATTGTCTTGCCAACCGTCAACGGTTGACATGCCTTGAATTAGCCGGAAAAAATATATAAATACTTATGTATTTAGAGAAATTATAAAACTTATATTTATAAAAGAAGCTTTATAGGGCATCTAATTTGAAATATAACCTTTAATTCAGAGGTTGATCCATACTTGAACCCTTAAGGTCCATATAAGTTAAAAAACAGAACGTTTTTCTAGAACAGGCAGATTTCAACTACCAGTATCATTTAATCTACGAAACAAGGTTATTTGACATGAAAGTATGGAACAAAACTGGCTCTTAATGTTCCTTTTGATTTTCTGCTCCTGATCAAATTTATGCCTTCGATGGCAATTTACTGATTAGTTTAGCGATGATTTGAAAAACCAAAATTAGGACAACATTACTACCAAAAGTAATGACGAGATCTATAGTCAAAAAGGATGGATGAAAAGTACTTTCATTTCCTTGTGCCTGTTATTCGGAGAATATCATGTGCGTTAGTAAGGAAAACAGCTTCAAATTAAAAAGAAGTCTCCTATAAGAGGAGACCCCTCTCTTTCAGTTTTAATCTTCATAATGTTTTACGAAAGTCTTTTGTTCAGCAATAACGTTGCTGCTTTTAGTATCAATAACCTTAAGGATAATTTCAGAACCTACCTTGAATCCGTAATTATCGGAAGTGTCACTGTCCCCATCCACACTAACTTTTACGCTGGATTTAGTGGTCCCTATTGCACTATCCTGCCCACAGAGCACAAGTCTTTCTCCTACATTCCATAATCTGTCTTCGAGAGTGGCTTTGTTATTAACGCTATAACACGTAGAATTTTTTCCCTGAAGGCTCAAGTCCAGGTAAAGAAGAGAAATATTTCCTGTAAGAAAACCCTTTGTACCCGGTTCAATAGCAGGCCTGTAAGACTTTCCATATCCAAAAATCTTTATGGATATAGCATCAAGAGGAAGAGGTCTGCCTCCTTTGTGTATAAGTACAATCTTGTTATTCTCAAAAGATGCATTTTGACCTGTCACTGCATTAGGAAGTCCACCTTCGCATGATTCAAGTGAAATTTTTGCCATCAGAGGTTGGGTGCTTTCCCCAGCAGTATTATAGAACGTTACGGCAACCGTACTTGCAAGTATAACCAGGACACTCAACATAAGAAGAGAACCTGTAATAGGGGCTACGGCTTCAGATGTTGACTTAAACGAAAAGTAATATTCAGTTCGTACTTTTCCCCAGACTTTCATCAATAAGAAAATACGACAAACTGTCATAAATAATTTCTTAACTTTAAAGAGATATGCTACCTATAGCCAAATCTGGAGGGAAAACATCCTCCAGATCATTTCCTTTTTCGCTGTTTCCTCTCATATTCTTTTTCCAGATCGAGAATTCCTCTAACAGCTTCAAGTTCCTTTTTACTTTTTACATAATGTAAAAGTACAAGGCCAACTCCACAGAGCAGGGCTATAATTGCGGCTGAGAACAGCAGGGGGGCTGATTGGATATAGTATTTCACCTGAATGGTTTCTTCCCGGTCTCCCATCTTAGAGGAAATCCACAGGAGGGTTTGCCTTCCTTTTTCATCATAAGTTACACTTGAAGGCTCAGGCCTTGCTATCCCGAATACCCTGTTGCCGGTAACATATCCTTCCGGAAGTACTACGCGAATGAATTCGGAATCGTGTTTAACAAATGTAAATCTCTGATTTCCCGAATTCCTGAGAGTATACGCAACAAAACCTGTAACAGGTTCCTTGAACTCCAGGTTTATAACTTTCATACCCTGGATAACTTCCTGAGTCAGGGTATAGTTAATAGCCGAAGTTTCGTTTCTGCTAGAAAGTTCTTGAAACGTTTGCGGGGTAGGTACAGTCTCGTTTGTCGGGCTCACAAGCTGTACGAAATTTTGAATAGGAGTCTCATCTGATCCGCTATCCAGGATATTGGGAGGATAGATCTCAAGCTTGCTAGTATTAACTACCATATTGACAACCTGTACTTTTGTATCGTTTTTCATCAGGTAGTAGGTAGTGGTATTTGCAAGCGTTTGATTGCCTGATTCGTTCTGAAAAATCTCAAATTCATAGTTAGAAATATTGCCAGGCTTATCTATGACAATTTCCTTTTTTTGCTCCATACAGCCCGATACTAAGACCACAAGTAGGGCAAGAAGCATAAATACAATTTTCGTTCTCATTTTCACAGACAAATTCTCCCTAAACTTCAAGTGATCTCTTTTCAGCCTGCTGCAGTTTCCCTCTTTTTCGAGGTAAAACCTGTACAGGGTCTGGAACAGGTTAACATTACCTTATGCTCTCTCTTCTTAATAAACAACACGGATAGACATCTCTAAGAAGTATGACATAAAGATTACTTTATCATATAAAAGGAGTAAACCTGGCAGGTAACAAGTTCAGGTATCAAGTTCTCCGGAAGAGTTCAGAAACCTTTCCACCATAGCCCACTCAACTTTCTTTATATACTTTGCTTGAAGCTTGGAAATATAAAGAATATTGCTGCCAATCAGGATTTTAAGGTCTGATGGTTTGGGTTCGGTTGTACCGATTGGAAGAAGCACAGGGCCCTCAGGAGAGGTGCAGACCCTGAAATCCTGCCCGCTCTTTCTTATATATGCTCTTACCTTTTCATCAATTGAAAACGACGGAATCATATTAACACCTGAAGAACTTGTCCGGGAAAGATAAATAATTACAGGTTATAGTTTCAATATAATAAAATTTTTCATAAGCAGGAAAAAAGTCCTGGTCCATAGAAGTTTTCGGGGCAGTTTTAAATTTCATGAAAGCAATTTAGGACGAAGATAACCATGATGATGAGAGATAGGGGAAAACTTGTAATCTGGCCAGTATATCTCGACCAGACAAAATCAAGGAGCAGCGGCAGAATTATCTCCCGGAAAAATGCGATAAGGGAACCGCAGCTTAATGAGATAAAAGAAGCAGCCCGACAACTTGGCCTGAATCCCGAAGTAGAGCCTGAAAAAGCCTATCCAAAATCCTGGTGGGAAATAAGCGGGAGAGTGCTCGTGGATGATAATGGTCCAAAAACAGTTGTTGCAAAACAGATAGCTTTAGCCATAAAGAAGATGCGAGGTCCGGAGAGTTCAGCCAAGACCTAAAGGTTAATATTGCTTTCCAACAGGAGTTAATAAAAGAGTAATAGGAAAATGGAGGACTTCTAACTCCTAAAAAACTAAAAAGTCCCGTATGTCTTGAAAATTTTTCTTCTGGACTTCAGGCAGCTGTTACAAGCCCAGATAACTTTTATTTTAATTTTTTGTAAGGATATCTCATTTCTTTTCCGCAGCGCTGACAAGAAACAACGATATATCCTTCCTTTAGCCTGTAACGAGCATTTTTTCCGGGCACGAGAAAAGTATAGCAGTGTTTGCAAATTCTGCTTTTTATTTCTCTTGGAACACTCATCCGGTTTCTCATAGAAATGTTCCTTATAAGCTGCACATAACGCTCGCTGCGGTCAGGGTGTTCTGCATGCTCGCTTTTTGCAAGCTCAAAAAGCCGCCACATGCGCTGGGTTGCAATTACCTGAATCAGGTTTTTCTGCTGTTTTCTTGCTATTCTGGACATGGATAAACTGATCCTGCGTTTTCGTTCCAGACTCTGGTTTTTAAGCTTCTTTAAAAATCAAAATCGGGAATTAAGAATAATAACATTGATCTCAGGGTTCTTGCTGTGTACAAGAGCTTTAAACTTTTCGGGATCGCCATCTGTTATGTCTGGCTTCCCGTAGTGCATCGGAATTACGTATTTTGGGGAAATAGCTGCAGCCGCATTTGCTGCCTCCTCCTCATCCATTGTGTACGTGCCTCCAATAGGCAAAAGGGCGACATCGGCATTTATATTTTTCATCTCAGGGATAAAATCGCAGTCTCCTGAATGGTAGATCCTGATTCCTCCAAGTTCTACTATATACCCCACTCCCAGTCCACGGGGATGATAAGGTTTATTGAGATTATAAGCCGGAACTACTTCAATTTTGGTTCCCTTGATCTCAAGCCCGTCGGCCAGCACATCTCCTTCAGCAATCCGCCTTGCGTCTCCCTTGAATTGAAGGGATAAACTTTCAGGTATCAGGGTGGTTGAGTCCGACCGCCTGACCTTTCGTATATCTTCGGGACTGCAGTGATCAGAGTGCTCATGGGTGATTAATAGAATATCGGCTTTATCTTCAAAATCCGGCTCTTCACTAAGGTCATAAGGGTCGATATAAATTTTCTTTTCATCTCCCTCAAGTAAAAAGCCGGAATGGCCTAGCCACTCAATAGTAACATTTCCAATTTTTACCCGGTTCATTTCAAACACCTGTGGATTTCCGTAACTGAGTTTAATGAGAAAAACTTATAGACAGATTATTTCACAATTTCCACAATTATATTTATAAAATAGTTCTATTTATAGAAGAACTGTTTTTCAATTATATTCATGGTGCTCAAAAGAGAGTTTATTCTATCTTCAAAGAGAAAAATAACCCCTTAAAAGTTAGTAAACTTCTGCTTTATATAGTATTCATAGAAGCATTAAGTGGCTTTGAGAAAAACTGAAGAACCTTTGCCTGCAGGCTAGCATCACAAAAATTTAGTCATTGACAATCTGATAAGCTTAAAATCATTGTATTAAGCTTAAAATCATTTATTATGACGAGAAGTTGCCAAGGTCATGCTCAACAATTAAGTTGTCAAGACATTAGTTGCTTCGTCTTTTTGATAGAACCTGGTTCAAGCACCCTTTCATAGATCATTTTCTGCATATAAGAGACAATAGGCAGTTTGATTATTACTGCTTCTCTTTTATTTCCCGCACTGTGAACACCTATTGATTCTTTTCCATCGGCAATCATGAAAAGTTCTTCTTTATACTGGATGCCGTCAATTATAATGTTATCCATGAAATCCGCAAATTCTTTATTGGTTTCTTTGAACTCAAAAGGAAGTGACCTGAACTTATCTAATTCATCAACGATAAGAATTAGATTACAGATTTTTTCCAGTTTTTTTATATCCGGCTCAAACTCCTGCAGAAACTCAGGGCTGGTCGAGAAAATAATCAATTCTTCTTTTACTCCAGCCATGATTTCACGTATTCGGTTCTTTATTCCCCAATCACTCTGGATATACCATACAGGAGAAGTTTTTGGAAGTTCATAACTTAATTCGTTGAGCTGACCAAGCGTCTCAATTGCACAGCTTATAAATTCATATTTTATTTCTCCGATTACCTTTTTCGGATCAACTGCTCGGAAATAAGTCGGAGATCCCTGTCTCACTTCCAGATATCCCTTTTTCGCAAGCACTTTAAGAATTTCATATACTTTGGCTCTTGGCACGTTTGTAAGTTCATGGATTTCACGGGCTGTAGCTTCTCTCAAACTGACGAGCCCGATATATGCTTTTGCCTCATTTTCGGTTAGCCCTAGCTTTTCAAGGTTACGTATTAACTGAGGATCAATTTGTAAGACCATCTGTTACCCCTAATGTAACAATAGACTTAAATCTTTTCTGTTTGTATACGTCAAAAGATCTAAGTTGCCGGAAATTTGCCGCAAAATAATGTATCTTTTAAGATTTATACACATCTTAGATACTAAGTCTTCAGCTAAGAAAAAAAGGCAAGTATCATTATAAATCATGCAAACCTTCGACAATAGGCCTTAAACTCAGATAAAGAAAAGGCGAGTATCATTAAAATGTATGCAAACATAAATGTATGTAACTATAAAATGTATGCAAATATAAAAATGTGTGCAAATATTAGATAATGAGCCTTCAACCCAGAGAGAAAAGGCAAGTTCAAAACATGCACCAAGTTCCTTAAATTGCATTTCATATTAAAAACTATGAGGGGAATCTACTATTAAAAATATTTTTGAAAAACTGGGATTTTTTATTCAGAATAACCGTTTTTCCGTACTCCTGATAGCTTTACTGTGTATAGTTATAGCAACGCAGGGAGCACAGCTTATTGAGATGAAATCAGGAACAGAAACTTTTGTCGGAAAAGACTCTCCTCTCTACCAGGATTATGATCACCTTTATCAAAAAATTTTCCAGACACAATCTATTGTGGTAATGGTAGAGGGCAACGATGTAAAAAGTGCTGACGTGATGAAATCCGTAGACAGGTTAGAACATCAGGTCCAGGCAACAGATGGGGTAATTGAAACCACAAGCCCTGCTTCACTGATCAAAATGGTCAATTACCAGATGACAGGGAAATCTGAACTCCCGGATACCGATGAAGAAGTAAAAGCCATTATAGACGGAAACCCTGATATTTTTGGCCAGATTATTCCTGACAATACCCATATGGTTATTTCGGTAGTTATGGCAGGTTCAGCTAGCGACAAAGCTCAGGAAAATATCCTTACTGCCACTGAAGAAGCCGTTAAACTGGCGGATTTTCCACCTTCTTATAATGTTATTGTTACTGGCGATCCCGCGTTCAGCACTTTCATGAACAAGGAGATGAATTCCAGTATGGGAATGCTTCTGGGGCTTTCAGCTGTTTTCATGGTTATTGTACTGCTTCTCGTTTTCAGGCACGTCCGCTGGTGCCTTCTTCCCTTGCCGGTAGTTCTTCTTGGTATTGTTTACACCTTCGGAGCTATGGGTTATTTAGGGATTCCCATGTCCATGGTTTCGATGTCTGCATTCCCGATCCTTATAGGTGTAGGGATTGACTATGCCATTCAGTTCCACAACCGACTTGAAGAAGAATTGCAGGAAAAGGGGAATAAAACAACAGCAGTTATAGAAACCGTAAAGCATACTGGACCCGCAGTCCTCATAGCTCTGGCAATGACAGCCCTTGGATTTTTCTCCCTTTTTACATCTACTGTGCCAATGATCCAGGATTTTGGAAAATTGCTCATGATAGGCATTTTAATGTGTTACTTCGCCTCCATCTTCGTAGGGGTTATAACGATTTCTTTATTTGATGAATACTCGGATAAAAATCCCCTGAGGAAAGTAGCAAGTAAGATAAGACCTGCAAACTCGGAAAAGAAGAAAAAGTCTGAGGAAGGAGACGAAAGTGATCGCCTGGTAGGGAGAATTCTCCGGAAAACTACAAATCTAACTATCAAATATGATGTTATTGTACTGGGCATCGCATGTTTGCTCTGCTTTGGCGGCCTTTATCTGGATCAGTCCGTATCTATTGAGACTGATGTTCAAAACTTTGTGCCTCAGGACATGCCTTCACTTGTGGATCTCAGACACATGGGGGATATCATGGGCGGAAGCGATGAATTAAACCTCATCATCAAGGTTGAGGATACAACTAATCCAGACGTTCTTAAGTGGATTGACCAGTTTTCTGAACATGAAGTAGCATCCAATAGTCACATTTACAGCGCTTCGAGCATTGTAGATCTCGTAAAGGAAAATAATGGGGGAGTAATCCCTGATACTAGTCAAGAGATAAAAAATATTTACTCAGAAATTCCTGACTCACAGAAAGACCGCTATATGTACGGGAAGAACATGCTTCTCCTTAATTTCAATATAGGGAATGCGGTTGCGGACATAAAGGTAACAGGTATTAAAGAACTCTCGAATATTGTCAAGCAGGATATGCAGTGGATGCCGGCTCCGCCAGGTACCTCCATCACGATTACCGGAAATTCGGTCGTCTTTATAGAAGTTATTACTGCTCTTACCAGTGGAAGAATAGCAATGACTTTCCTTGGCCTGATTCTCGTGCTCGGAGGGCTTCTTATTGTATACAGAGACTGGGTGAAAGCTCTGGTTCCTATAATCCCAATGTTAATAGTTATTGGCTGGTCAGGGGGAGTCATGAGCTCTCTTAATATCAGCTATACTCCTCTCACAGCAACCCTGGGAGCTCTGATACTTGGAGTCGGGTCCGAATATGCTATCCTCATGATGGAACGTTACTTTGAAGAAAAAGATAAAGGGGCAAGTCCTTTAGAGGCTATCCAGATGGCCAGTTCCAAAATAGGAAGTGCAATTGTTGCTTCAGGAGCTACAACGGTATTCGGGTTTATGGCCCTGCTGGCTTCTCCTTTCCCGATGATTTCAGATTTTGGTATGGTTACGGTTATTGATGTCTTGCTGGCTCTCCTGGCAACCTTTGTAGTCTTTCCCCCTCTTATCATTACTCTTGATACCTGGCGCGATAAAAGAAAAGGAGCCAGGACAGCAGAAAAACAGACAGAGACAAAAAAACAAATTCAGGGGGCCGAGATATGATAAAAGTGCCCATAATAAAATTAAGGCAAAATATGATTAAAAAACTCACTACGTTTGCGTTAATTCTATTAGTAGTATCAGTGACTGCACTCCCAGCTCTCGGGGAAGATGATGAAAATAACTTCATTGCTCTTGATCACGGGTATACTGTGGATTACTACAAGAGTTACGGGGCGCCAGCAATACAGGCGTCAATTACAGGAGATCCCGAGTTTGAAAGAGGAGAAACTGCAGATTTAAAGATAAAAATCGCAAATGTCGGAGTTATATCCGGTTTTAAGAGATTAAACGCAAATCAGAAAAGAATAAACGATTCAATTGAAGAAACAATTGCACTGAAAGAGATGGGAGAAGAAGAAGAAGCCACTACTGCAAAAGATATAGAAGCTACTCTTCAATCCGAAACGAAGTACATTGAAGTAGAGTCGACAGGCAATTTCCAGAACGTTGAAGAACTCGAAACCGGACATACAGCGCCCCTTAGCTACACAATAAAAGTTGATGGCAATATCCCTGCTGGAAATTATGAACTTCTCCTGCCGGTGACCTATCAATACCAGGCAAATGTCCGAACTGTAACTGCGGATGCAATAAATCTGGGGATTACGGATGTAGACTATTCAAGAGAGTACAAAACGAAAACAGAAGTTCTCAAAATACCTCTTTCCATAAAAAGTGAACCTAAATTCGAAGTAACCAATGTCTCTGGCAGCCTGATACAGGGTGAAAGTAAGGTTGTTAATATTACTTATAAAAACACAAGAGAAACCATGGCAAAAGACGCTTTTGCGCGGATAATTGTTATGAGTCCTCTGAGCACTGAGAAATCTACAGTAAGATTAGGGGATATTGGACCTGGAGAAGAAAAGACTGCCAGTTTTGAAATTAAGGCCGCCCAGGACGCTACTGTAAAAAAGTATGGCATCAATAGTGAAATAAAGTACCTTGATGACGATAAGAATACTAAATTTTCAGAAAGTATGAAAGTGAACTTACCTCTTGAAGCTACAGAAGAAAAGTTTAGCGTCACAGGAATCGCAATTTTACTGATTATAGTTATCGCCCTTTACCAGATCGTAAATGTACACCGGAAAAGAAACCATAATAATGAGAATGTATCAGGTGATGAAAATGAATACTAAAAATGGGTTATTTATTACTGTCACAACTCTTCTGATCCTTTGCTGGGCAGTTTTCCCAGCTCAGGCAGCTATACCGGATAATTTTGATATTAGTAAAAACTACTATTCAGTGTATGGAGGACCTGACCTTAACGCAACACTTATTGGAGACAACCAGTACTCTAGAGGGGATACTGTAACTCTGAATCTAAACATGATGAATAAGGGTGAAATTTCCGGCTTTAAATCTGAAAAGGATGCGGATATTGGAGAATATACGGATCAGATGCTGCAGCAGTCGGAGATGCAGTATGAGGCTCAGGCTACGACAGCAGTAGGCATTCTTGCTACCCTTAAATCTGATAATCCTAACATTAAAGTTAAGTCTGGACCTCAGGAAGCTGGTACTCTCCAGCAGGGAAAAGAGAGTGCAAGTCCGACAAAGTTTACAGTTGAAATTAGTAAAGACACTCCTGCAGGTATATATCCTCTGACTCTTGACCTTTCATATCAGTACCAGAGTAATGTCCAGGTAGGTGGAGATGATTTTGACAGTACAACAGGTCTTGTAACAAATAAGGAAGTAGGTATCTGGTATGAAAATAAGACCCAGACGCAGACCGTAAATATAGAAGTCAAGAATGAGCCTTACTTTGAAGTTACAAACGTAACAGGTGACCTTTATCCTGATGAGGGTGGGATGCTTTATGTTACATATAAAAACACAGGAGAAGAAACTGCAAAAGATGCAACCGTTAGAGTTAGTGCAGCTGATCCCTTCAGTACAACTGATGACCAGGCTTACCTTGGAACTCTGAAACCAGGGGACAGTGAAGTTGCTGCTTTTGATATGGATGTGGACGACACTGCTACTCCCAAGCCATACTCCCTGAGCAGTGAGATTTTCTATGAAGACTCTGATGGGCATGACCAGACCTCGGATACGATCAAGATCAATACCGAAGTTCTGGAGGCAAAACAGTCTCTTCCCGGATTCGAGCTTGGAACAGGAATTACATTCGTAGCTTTAGCTACCTGTTTCATAATGTTCAGGAGAAAGAAACAGAATTGAAATAAATGTAATGAAAAGTATGTATGTAGCCTTTTTAAAGGCTACATCTATCTATTTTTCGGAATTTGCCTATGCTCTTTTTCGTGAAGTTTTATAACTTTTGAAATTTTGCTTCAATTGTGGCGTATAACTGTAAAGTTCGACTTGAATATCATACTAAACTTTCTTCAATTATGACTTATAACTATAAAGCTTAATTTGAATGTAACACTGAATTAGTCTATTTTATGACTGAATCAGTTTAATTCTACCATATGAATTTTATGTAAAACAAATGAGGAATAAAATATGAAGAAAGAATTTCTCCAAAATATAGTTATTGCAACGGACGGATCTAAGAATTCCCAGAAAGCTATTTCTCATGGTATTGAAATTGCAAAACTTAGTGGGGCTATCGTCCACGCTCTTTACGTAGTTAATACTTCATCAACAATTTCTGAAAATTGGACTGCTGGCAAAGAAACAATCTACAATATTATGAAAGATGATGGGCAGAAAGCAGTATCTAAAGTTAAGGAAATTGGAATAGACTCAGGTGTAGAGGTAAGAGAGGTCATTTTAGAAGGGTATCCGAGTAGTGAAATTATCTATTTCGCAGAAAATAACAATATTGACTTGATAGTAATGGGCACCCTTGGAGCAACCGGACTTGAAAGATTTCTAATGGGAAGCGTTGCAGAGAAAGTAGTGAGAAGCTCAAGAGTTCCGGTTCTTGTTGTCAAGAGTTCCGGTTCTTGTTGTCAAGAGTGAAGAACAAAGTTGAAACTCTTTACTAACTGGAAGCCTTTTAGAAAAAAATCAGGATTCTGGACGAAAAGGTATAAGCTGAATACAAAAGGTATTCATTGCACTGGCATAAGTATTTAAGAAGACGAAGAATACCAAAAATCCAAAAACATATCATAAAATTATAAACTGCAACCCGGGTAGAGTAATGATAGGGAATATAATTTCATTCTATGTATTGGAAAATGTATGCTTCTATCAAATTGAGTTATAATTTTCAGTCTGAGCGCTCTATCTCCCTTGAATCAATTTTCGTAGGTCCTTTTTCACCGACAATTTTTGCAACCATTACCTCGGTAGATTTGATGACCGCGTAAACCCTATCTCCGGGTTTGATATTAAGTTTTTCTACAGCTTCTTCAGTGACTACTGAGGTTATAACCGAAGGTTCCATTTCAATCGTAATTTTCGACACAAGCCCATTCTTTTCCACTCCAAGCACCTTACCAGGTAGCTGGTTTCTGGCTGATAACTTGAAACTTATGTTTTCCCAGGCTGTTTCATCCCCTATGGTTTCACTAATAAGCTGCTTACTGGTCTCATACTCAGCCAATAACTTTCTTCCCAGGTCAGTCAGGAAGGTGCCCTGATTTTTTCCTCCTCGCACTGTGAGGACTGCGGGTTCTCCAAGAGCTTCATTCATTTTTTTAAGTACTATCCAGGCTTGTTTATATGATATATCAAGCTTCTTACAGGCTTTCCGAAGTGAGTGCTCTTCTTCTATTGTCTTCAGTAACTTAGCTCTTCCAGCACCCATGACGGTCTTTCCGTCTTCCGTAAACCAGACTTTTGTTCTTGCTTTCACAAATTTCACCTTTACACGGAGTACATGGACAGAACTTGCCCTGAACTGGGCATACACCGGAACTCAAGGAAGAGTACCTATTTTCTCTATTTATTATATTGGGTTATAAGGACATAAGGAAAATGCCAAAGTCAACTTTCGCCCGAAAAGAGTTCCAGCATCCAGATTTCAGTAACCTTGCCCTGTAAAGAGTTTCTGATGCTGGATTGTGCGGAAGTCTTACTTAAAACTATGTTCTCAGGTTTCAGAAAGATATGTACTTGACTCCTCACCTTAATATCTCCTGAAGCGTGAATCGCTATATTCCTGTCAACTATTATCCGTGCTTCGGTCTGCTCAAGTAATTACAGTACAGTCAATTTTTTATTTGCCATTATATCCTGAAAAGATGACGGAAATTATAAAAGTATCCTGAACTTATTTTAATACAAACTTATGATAAAAATAATAAATATAATAATTGTTTTAATTCAAGTTAGCTTGTCTAGCTATAAAAAAAGGTGCTTATATGACTGTGAAAAGGTGAATAAATTTTATAGTGAAAGTAAATGTTTATTTATCTCTATGCCGATACGATGAGCATATATATAAAACTCTATATTTGAAAGTTGAATAACATCTTGAAAATTCGATAAAATGAATTGCTTACATATATCCTAATATGTTTGAAGGTTTATTTATGAATGGCTATAGTATTTTCCTTGTAATGCTTACAGTCTATATAGCCGTACTTGTGGCTATTAGCTGGTATTTTAATAGTAGACAGAAGTCCATCACCGATTTCTGGCTTGCTGGCCGCATGATAGGGCCGATAGCGATAGGTTTTTCGGCTGCAGCTTCGTGGTTAACAGCTGGTGGAATTCTTGCAGTTGTCGGGTATTTTATGCTCGGAGGAATGGGTTCTATATGGGAATTTGTGGCTCCTAATATCCTTGCTCTCCTTGTTATTGCTGTGCTTGTAAGGAAGATTAAAAGTCTGCCTGCAATCACACAACCTGAGCTTCTAGAACAACGTTATGGCAGTTCAATAAGATTGCCAATTGCAGTGATTATTACTGTGGTAATGACCCTTTTTTCAGTATCGGATATTAAAGGGCTTTCTCTGGTGTTGCAGGTATTTTATGGCCTTGATCCACTTTATGCTGCGGCCATCATTGCGATCTCAGTTTCTCTCTATGTTACTTTGGGAGGACTTTCAGCGGTTATCTGGACAGATGTTATCCAGTTTGCTTTCCTTGCCCTCTTCTCAGTGGGAATGGCTTTTGCATCAGTAGGAACAGTAGCTGACGGAGGACTTAACACTACTGCAATAAGTGCATCTCAGCTTTTTGGAAATGTGTCTGCTAGCTGGTGGAATCCTTTCTCAGTCGGTCTTCCTCTAATATTGATACTCAGCTTTGCCTTAATCCCTGGCTGGATTACTGAGCAGGATCCCTGGCAGAAGGTTTGGGCTGCAAGAGATGCAAAATCTGCCAGTCGCGGAATGATAATCGGTGCTCTCATGATTTCCGTAGTCTTCGCAGCTTGTGCTGTAATTGCAATAGCTCTCAATTCCGTATATCCTGAAATCGCAAAGATGGGTTTTCCTGCAGGCATGGGCATGGCAGAACCTGCACTCCTTAACTTTGTCAACACACGTTTTGCTTCTTCTCCTGTGATCATATCCTTAAGCGCAATTGGACTTGCGGCAGCTTCAATGTCGTGTACGGACACCTTTTCAACTTCAGGAGCCTCCTGTGTCTCCAGGGACATTTTTCAGAGATATATAAAACCTGATGCTACAATGAAAGAAATGCTTGCTGTAAACAGAATCACTGTCGTTGCTATTATACTTGCGGCAACAGCAGGCTCATTTGTAATTCCAGACATTATCGGTGCTATTCAAATTGCAACCTTCATTGCAAGCTCATCCTATTTTTTCCCTCTAATGGGAGGCTTATACTGGAAACGGGCTACTAAAGAAGGAGCTTTTGCAGGAATGATTGTGGGATTCTTTATTCAAGTGGCTCTTGTGGCTGTGGATCTCATAAAAACACCACCTATGGGTACCAACTATCTTGAGACCATCCACCCGATCCTCACAGCTCACGGGGTAATTGTAGGAATGACCATGAGTGCAATTGTCTTCGTTGGAGTGTCCCTTATGACAAAACCCTCGAGTAAGATCAATCTTGCACCCTTTTTCAAAGAGGAGGCCGAAAATCTTGCTCGTTACGAAGCAAAGGAGATCAGTGAAGCAGATAAGTCGTACAGCGCTTTTCTTGAAAATATTGATGAAAAAATTACCGGAGAACGTGCTCATCTCCAGCTTAATCTCCGAGCTTCAGGAAACCTCGACTGGCATGAAATAATAGAACGGCTTAAGATCAGTTATCCTGCCTGGATAACTCCTACGGGGATTGATTCCGTATACAGATTAACCCATGGGGATATGCTTTCTTGTGTCGCGATAACTAGAGGTAGCGGAGATCGGGACATATGGCTCAAGGCCGAGCCTACTCTTGAAATCATGGGAAGACAAAAGAGAGAACTTTTCACAGCCTATGAAGAATTAAACAAAGTACTTGGCCAGAAAAACGTAAGTCTGGAATTTTTTAAGTAAAGGTTAGGGTTCTACAGAATCCATCTATTTCTTATTTATATTTTAAGCAAAAGTTAAAGCTTGAATGCTTTCTCAAGGGTCTTTTTTCCAAAAATGAGGTCTTCGAGAGAGAATACTTCAAAATTATAGACGCCTTTATATCCCGAAAGCAATTTGAGGGCAGAAAAGTCCACACAGCCTTCTCCCGGAGCCATATGCTCGTCTCCATCGTATTTTTCTGTCCAGTGCCCGCTATTATCGTGAAGGTGAAGATGGATAATATGTTTTTTCAAGGTTAGGATAAATTCCTTGAGTTTTTCAGGATTTCCTTCACAGGTAAGGTTTGCGTGTCCTATATCAAAGGTAGCTTTCAAGTGTTCGGAGTTCACAGCTTCTATAGCCAGGGAAAGCTCTTCGGCTTCACAGCAAAAGTTCGAAGGATCTGTACTTTCCTTATTTTCAAGGCCCAGAGTAACTCCATAGTCATCAGCCACGGATGCAAGTTTGTTGAGGTTTTTGATCATAGAGTAATAAGATTTTTCCCTGTCAGGCCCAATTCTTCCCGGATGTAATACCACAACAGGGGCTTCTACCTGATTTGCAAGCGCGATTGACTCTTCCATAAGTGTAAATTCTCTCTTGCCCATTTTTGCAGTGTCAATCTGGAGAGCTGAAGGATATTTCGAGTCTCCTGAAGAGTAAGGGGCATGAACTGTAACTGCAAAATTATAGATCGAGATTTCATCAAGTACTCTATCAAGCTTTTCAATCTCAAGTGTCGAACCGTTGTAGATTCCAAGTTTGGGGACATACAATTCTATAAACTCGACATGTTCTTTCAAGTCCCCAGGATGACCGGCAAATGATGAGGCTCCTAAAATCACGCATTAATCAAGGAAACTAAATATAAAAATCCTTTTCTGAAGCCTTCAGTTGAAGCCTTCAGTAATCAAATTCACAACAGTATAAATATAGTTAGTTGACTTTCAAAATTAATTATTTGTTTTTTGGCAAAGTTGAAAATATACATTAATTTCTATTGGACTGCAGCCATGCAGTTCTTCATTTTATTAATTTTATAAAGTCACCCAACATATTTATATATAATTAAATGTTATCCAGCAAACAGTACAATTTTATTTATAAATATTCTTTTAAGAAAATATATAGTTTTCTGTGATAGATATACTTTTTTCATAGACACATGCAGTATTAAATTATTTGTACTTTATGGTACAGAAAACATACCTTTTTCTTTCCTTAAATAAACTAAAAAGTTAATATAGTAAATATTCTATAAAACTCAATATTATAATAACCACAACGGAATAACTCATTAATATAAAAATACCACATATATTTTTCAAATCTAAACGCAAAAATTCACTGGTTAAGATCGGAATCTTTATATTATATTGGAGAAAGTAGAATTTTTTTATTTATATAAATATACGATTTTGTGTACTTTTACCTGCGCCATCTATCTTATAAAATTGATTGTATATTATATACCCATCTAATAATATTTTAAAAGCATACATATTTCGAAAGGTTTATGAATGATCCTCTCTAATCAAAAAATTAACGCGCGTCATAATCATATTTCTTTGTAATGATATGGCAGACGATTTAAAAAATATACAGCGTTTTTTGAATCCACCTTATTACATGTAATAATATAAAAGGAGGAAAATGAATGGAACCACTCATAAGCATGGGAGTGCTTGCACTTATCGGAGTGGCTGCGACCATTGCAGGTGCCTCGGAAGATCTGGAATCTGATATAGGCTCGCAGAGTAACCCTAACTCTCAGGTGCAGCTAGCTCCCCAAATGATGTTTCCCCACAGAATATTTAATAAAGCTATATCTGGAGAACCGCCATCAAATGCATTAATGTGTTCGATTGGTGCAGCCGTTGCAACAGTATTAATAAGTGAGTTTACGATGTCCCCACTTTTTGCACTGGTATTCGGTTCCCTCATTGCAGCATGCGTACACGGTACTTTTGCGATAACTTCTACAATGGGCAGATGTGCCAGTCAGAGCCGGTTCAAGCAGCCGATTTATCTTGATATGATCAGAGCTCACACTCCGGCAATTATGGGATATGCGTTCATAACAACCTTCTGTATTTTAGTGGTATCATACTTGATGACCGTTGTACTTGGACACCCCTTCCCACTAACTATGCTGGCTTTTATCTGGGGTATTACAGTAGGTGCAATCGGATCGTCAACAGGCGACGTTCACTACGGTGCAGAACGTGAGTTCCAGCAGTTTGAATTCGGTTCGGGACTGAACGCTTCAAACTCAGGAAACATTGTAAGATATGCCGAATCCGGGCTAAGGGATGGGTTCGATAATTCCTGGTTCTGTGCCAAGTTTGGAGGTCCTGTCACAGGGCTTGCTTTTGGTATGACTGTATTCCTTGGAAGCTGGATAACCACTATTTTTGATCCTGCAAAAGGCCTGACTTTAGGCTGGCTCTCTGTTATTGCAGGCGTTGTCATTGTCTTTATTTTAATTATCTGGAACTGGAAGATGGAAGTCGAAGCCCGCAGAGCATATGGACCCTACAAGGAAGATAAGACTGAGGAGGCTTCAGCATGATTGACGCTCTCTTTGGAAATATCATCTGGATGGCCCTAATCACAATTGGTGGCGTTCTGATCTCCTGGAGTGTCCACTTCGTGCCTGTAGGTGGTGCACCTGCAGCTATGGCCCAAGCAACTGGTATCGGTACAGGTACAGTGCAGCTGGCAGCAGGAGCAGGTCTGACAGGGCTTGTTAGTGCAGGTTTTATGATGAACGTAACAGACAACCTTCCGCTAATTCTTGCCTCAGGTGCAGTGGGTGCAATGATTATGATCGCTGTGACCATGATCGTTGGTACCTTGGTCTATGTTTATGGTGTGGGTGTTGTGCCTTCTTCAGCAAAAGTAAAAGTTGACCCTATTACAAAGTACAGGCAGGATCTGTATGTATCCCAGGGTACTGAAGGGCACGGTCTTCCAACTGTAAGCTTTGTGAGCGGAGTTATTGGAGGAGGCCTTGGTGGAATCGGAGGTTCCCTTGTTTATTATTCACTTATTGAAGTGGGTATGAGTGTAGGACTGGAGCGCGCTGGAATTACCAATGCAGTTACAGGAAACCCACTTGTAGCAGTTGCAGCAATATTTGCAATAGGCATTTTCTTTGTGAACGCTGTAATTCCTTCCTATAACATAGGAGGTACAATTGAAGGGTTCCACGATCCGAAATTCAAAAAATGGCCAAAAGCTGTAGTTTCTTCCCTCATAGCAACAATACTGTGCGCCATTGTGGCGGTAGTTGCAATCGCACAGCTCGGAGGTATTTAAAATGTCTGCAGGTGGAGCAGGAGGAGAAGCCAAAGGCGGTTATCCTCCACAAACAATAATGGCTTTAGGTATAGTCGGCGGCCTTGCCGGAATATACCTTGGTAACTTCATGCCTCCAGCATATTCCTTCTTCGGAGGCCTTGGGGCAATCTGCGCAACGGTCTGGGGTGCTGATGCGGTTCGCCGTGTCGCAAGCTATGGACTTGGTACAGGTGTCCCATCAATAGGTATGCTTGCCCTTGGTATGGGTATTTTAGCATCTCTCTTCGGGCTTTCAATAGGAGGCGTTGCAGGGCCTATTGTTGCTTTCGTTGTAGCAGCAATTATAGGTGGTGTTATTGGTGCCCTTGCGAACAAAGTAATCGGCATGGGTATCCCCATTATGGAGCAGGCAATGGTAGAGATTGCGGGGGCAGGTACCCTTGTAATTCTCGGATTGAGCGTTGTTATTGCCGGATCTTTCGATTTTGCTTTAGTTGTCCAAAACGTCGTTGCAAACGGATACATTGCACTGATCTTTATAATAGGTGGTATGGGAATCCTTCACCCCTTCAATGCTAGCCTGGGACCTGATGAGAAGCAGGACAGAACTCTCATGCTTGCTGTTGAAAAGGGAGCAATTGCATTAATAATTGCAGGGTTTGCTTCTTCACTCCATGAAGGATTAATGGCTGCTGGCTTAAACATGTTTGTAGGCATTGTCATCTGGTACTTTGCTTTCAGCAAGCATTATGCACTTATTAAGAGAGACGCATACGCAGTCGTTGGAACCGGTCTGTTGCCAAGTTCGGAGGAACTACAATGAGCATGGTCAGAATAGCTCCCGAGATAAATTTAGTTCTGGACCCGGACACGGGAACCGTGACACAGGAACGGAAAGACTCAATTCAGTATTCCATGGAGCCAGTATTTGAGAGAATGGACAAACTGGATGCAGTTGCAGATGACCTGGTTAATTCCCTTTCGCCCAGCAAACCACTCCTTAGTTCCTGGCCAGGGCGTGAGAACACCTCCTATATGGCAGGATTTTACGGAAACACTTTTTACGGAGTCGTTATAGGTCTTGCCTTCAGCGGGTTACTTGCCCTTATCATATATATATCAAGTTTGATGAAAGGGGTGGTGTAAAATGGCAGATAAGAGAGAACCAGCCCCAGGATGGCCTATCCTGAAAGGAGAATATGAAGTAGGCGATGCCAAGAACTGTGTACTTGTAATTACCTGCGGGTCTCACCTTCCGGGAAAGCCGGTCCTTGATGCAGGTGCAGCCGTTACCGGATCGTGTAAGACTGAAAATCTCGGTATCGAAAAGGTAGTTGCTCACGTTATCTCAAATCCTAATATCAGATACCTGCTTGTGACTGGCTCTGAAGTCAAAGGGCACATTACCGGCCAGTCAATTATGGCCCTCCATGCAAACGGTGTAAAAGAAAACAGGATTGCAGGGGCAACAGGTGCAATCCCATATGTGGAAAACCTGAATCCAGCTGCAATCGCCCGTTTCCAGGAACAGGTTCAGGTTGTCAACCTTCTGGATACCGAGGATATGGGTGCTATTACCTCCAAAGTTAGAGAATTGGCCTCAAAAGACCCGGGTGCCTTTGATGCAGAACCACTGGTTGTGGAAATCAGTGAAGAGGGCGGAGAAGAAGAAGAGGGCGGCGCTGTCAGACCTGTCTCGGGGGAAATTGCAGTTATCCGGAGCAGACTGAAAGCAATTGAAGCCCGCATGATGGATATAGGAAACTTGAACAAGTTCCACTCAGGTGTTCACGCAGGAAAGATCGAAGGCGCCATGATAGGGTTGACAATAACCATATCCCTGCTTGGATTATTACTGCTAGGGAGGTAATGAAAATGGCAGAAGAATACGACAAAGGCGTCCCAATGGTGCTTGCCCCTCAGATGGGTGCAATTGATGCTACTGTTGAGAGCATTCGATATAGAGCACAGTTGATTGCGAGAAACCAGAAGCTGGATTCCGGGGTTGCGGCCACCGGAGTAATTGGCTTTGCAGCAGGTTTCATCTTTTCACTGCTGATGATCATTGTACTCCCGTTACTTGTCTGGTGAGGTGAATAATATGGATGGAAAAGCACCAGCAGCATTTGTAGAGCCAGGTGAATTTAACGAAGTAATGAAAAGGCTCGATAAGATCGATGAAAAGATTGAGTTTGTCAACAGTGAAGTTGCGCAAAAAATCGGAAAGAAAGTAGGAAGGGATATTGGAATTCTTTACGGCGGAGTTATTGGCCTGCTACTCTTCCTGATATATACCGTGGTATCATCAATGTTCATGTAAGTGAGGGATCAAAATGTTCAAGTTTGACAAGAAACAGGAAGTTTTTGAAATCGGCGGAGTTAAATTCGGCGGACAGCCGGGTGAAAACCCAACCGTGTTAGTCAGTACTATGTTCTATGCAAGGCACAAGATTGTGACCGATGAAGACAAGGGTATCTTCGACAGAGCAGCTGCAGAAACCCTCTGGAACACCCAGGTTTCACTGAGCGATGCCACCGGGCTCCCCTATGTAAACCAGATTGTAGGGGAAACTCCTGAAGCGATCAAGCGCTATATTGACTGGTTCATTGAGATTGACGACAGGACACCTTTCCTGATCGACTCTTCAGCCGGAAATGTGCGTGCAGCCGCAGCTCAGTACTGTACCGAAATAGGTGTTGCAGACAGGGCAATCCACAACTCGATCAACGCAAGTATTGAACAGGAAGAAATCGATATCCTCACAGAAAGCGACGTATCAGCTGCAATCGTCCTTGCCTTCAACGCAACCGATCCTACCGTAAAAGGAAAGGTTGATATCCTTGAAGTCGGCGGTTCCGGACAGACCAAGGGTATGCTCCAGGTCGCAAAGGAATGTGGAATAAAGTATCCCATTATCGACGTTGCAGCCATGCCTCTCGGTGCAGGCTCAGGCGCAACAATCCGCTCGGTACCCACACTGAAAGCAAAGTTCGGGCTGCCAATAGGCGGTGGATACCACAACATGGCTTCGGCATGGGACTGGCTCCGCAAATTCAAGAAGACTCAGCCTGACCCCAAGGCAATCTACATGCCTGCAGACATTGGTACCAACCTGGTGGCCCTGATTGCAGGTTCGGACTACCTGCTCTATGGTCCTATCGAAAACGTCAACCAGATTTTCCCGGCTGTTGCAATGGTCGACATTATGCTCGGTGAAACTGCAAAGGAACTTGGCGTCGAGATCGCAGACCTGGAAAACCACCCGGTAACCAAGTTGACATAACTAAAAAAGAACAAATTAATAGAGTCTCAGGACTCAAAAGCAGAGGAAATTTTCCTTTGCTTTTTCTTCTTTTAAAACGTTTTTGTAGCTCTCTCACTATTCAGGTTCTTATTCTCTTGAATTTCTATCTTTTTTTTCCTATTGTCTTCTGTCTTTATTCTCTATACTACTTCTGGAATCTCTTATCTTGTTTTCTGCACTTACTTCTGGATATTGTCTTCTGTCTTATTCTCTATACTACTTCTGGAATCTCTTATTTTTGGTTTCTGTACCGACTTTCAGAACTTATTCCTATCATCTGCATATTTTTAGAAAAAACTGACTATTTAATCTAAAATATTTCGTTTGTTTACTTTAAAATATAATGCCTCTATAAACCTAAAAAATAAAAGATATTTTGACAAGCCAGAGAAAACATAATACCAATTAAATAGGAGAAATATGAGAGAATTTCAATAAATATCAATCTCTGTCGAATCTTCTCTATTTATTATACAAACAATTTACAAAAATCAAATTTATTGAAATGTTCTTGAATTTCGGGAAATAAGGGTGTTATGTATGAGCTAGAACGGAAAACGTAATTATATTAAAAAGTTTTGTCTTTCTTCAGGAGAAAAGTTCCTGGCTGGCTAGATAGTCCGTCGGAACCTGCCAGGTACTTATGAATCCACTCCCAAACTCGCTTTTTGGGACTGTTATCGCCTCTGAAGATTGTGAGTTTTCAGTAAAATTGTAATAACCTGTGAGTTTTTACTCTGTGCTTAAGCAGGATCTATACAATCTACTAAGAAACTCACGGATTTTGAACATGTCAACCTATGCCCTTAAAATTAAATTAGGGTAAATAATAGAAGGTTATACAAACTGTAAGGATAGGGTGAAATCAATAATGCGATCTTCCAGGTTATAGCAGTCCGACTTACATCCCAATATTTCTTATTTGCATATTGTACACTCTCTGTACATATATATATAAAGTGTTGTGAACCAGTGCCATTCGTTTCTGGTCGGTTGTCAAGTCTTTAGCTCAACACTATAAAAATTTAACTAAACTTCAAAAGTACGATGACATACAAAAATATACATCAGGCAATTCTACGGAATTCGTAGGTATGCCAATATTGTATTATATTTTAAAATTAATTGGGACTTTGGATGGAACATCTTTTAATCCTAATCATCAAAGAGTAGTAATAAATAGAAAGATTTAATATTCGGTAGCACTTACCAGTACCATAACTAGAGCTCTAAATAAGAACTTTTAGGATTCGCGGTTTACTTCTTTAGAAAAAATGTTTTTCTAAACATTAACCAGAAATCACAAGAAATCCTGATTTTACGGGCATCAAAACGGATCATAGCATAAATAGCCAGGAAACCGGATTTATCGGGTGAAAATATGCTAATCAGAAAGAACATTTCCCTGGATGATAAATACCTTAAAAAGTTACAGCCCCTTCTGGATGCCAATAACGGGAATTTGAGTGCTGCAGTCAGGGATACCATTGAAATTTCGGATACGGCTCTCTTATATCATAAAAGCATTGATGAAGCAATCCGATTTTTAAAAGAAACCCCTGCAAAAGAAGAATTAAACGAGACTATCCAGAACGGAGAAAATATCGTTATAAATAAAACGATGCTTGAATGGCTGTTCAGGTGTACCAGGGGCAGGCTTACGGATGAGGAGCTTGTTAATGAGCTTATCAATCCGTTTGAGATTCAGAATATGAAACAACTTGAAGATTATCTTAACAGGGTTTCTAGAAGTTATCAATGGGTAATTCGAACTTCAATAAAGTGCGAAGATATAAATAACCCTGAGTCTGCACTGGTACTTATTTCCAATTCGACTGTCCACAGTAGAGACTTTTTTTCTCAATTGGTGGCTCATTTCCTTTCCAGATGGAAACAGCTTGACGTTGAGCACGTTTTCAGGAGATCAAACTCGACTCAGATTTCTTTCAAAAGAAACACTTCTATCTCATCGAATGAGATAATGCCCGGAATCCGGAAACATTTTGGATATCTTGATATTTTATGTAAGGAATTGGACGATAATACCGAATTCTGGACTCAGCTCATGTACACCTATAATGCTGAGAGATTCAATCTCGTGACTCTTCATCGGAGCCAGTTTGAAATTTTTGCAACTGGCGAAGTCCCAAACCCGACAAAAATTCTTGAACGCCTTTGCAAGCAGTCGGTAAGCGATATGACTCTTCCTGATTTGCTGGTCCAGTTCCGAAAAATGTATCTTTCAACCCAGCTTGTCAAAAATATAGAAATCTCCCTTGAACCTGGAAACGAATCAGTAACTATTTTCCATGACTTCAAAGACGAAAGGGTTATTCGTAACCTTATAAAATATTTTTCAAACATATTCAGAGAAAATGGCACGCCTTTCGAGACACTTTCGTATTCAAGCATGATTGTGTTTCGATTCTTCCAGGGACAAGAATCTGACAATTCGAATTTATATTTGATGGAGTCAACGGAAGAATCCAAATAACCTCACCCTATAACCTAAAGAAGTTCACAGATTTATTTGAGTTCACAAACCTATTTGAGTTCACAGATTTACTGACCAGAACCAAAAGACAGCTAAAATTTTAAAGATTTTTTAAAACTAAAGGTTAAAATTGAGGGCTAAAACTTTAGTCTATAGATCTTAAGTTCCTATAGATCTTAAGTCCGTATAGATCTTAAGTCCGTATAGATCTTAAGTCCGTATAGATCTTAAGTTCCCATAGAAACTTCATTCAGTGCCTGAGTCTATAATTTCTACGTTTGTCTAAACTCGGCCGTTTTTATCTTCAGTTAGCCTTTTGTAACCCCTAGAGGAAGAACTTTTGCGACCTTACGAGCAATGCCGAGTTCGTGTACGACATTTACCACTTCGCTGCTGGACTTGTATACATCCGGAGCTTCTTCTGCAATAACTGAAGGATGGGTAGCTCTTACTGTAATGCCCCGAGCTTCAAGGTTTTCTTTTATGCTCTGCCCACAGAATTTTTTCTTTGCATGTGCTCTGCTCATGACCCTGCCAGCCCCATGGCAGGCACTACCAAAAGAAACATTCATTGATTCTTCTGAACCGCACAATATAAATGAAGGAGTTCCCATGCTTCCAGGAATCAGTACCGGTTGACCGACATCCCTATACACGGCCGGGACTTCAGGATGCCCTGGAGGAAAGGCTCTTGTTGCTCCTTTCCTGTGCACGTATACCTCTTTTTTCCTGCCGTCCACGATATGTTTTTCAAGTTTTGCTACGTTGTGAGCAACGTCATAAAGCAGATCCATGCCCATGTCGTCAGCATCTCTCCCAAATACTTTTTCAAACGATTCTCTTGTCCAGTGAGTTATTATCTGACGGTTTGCCCATGCATAATTTGCAGCACAGAGCATGGCTTTAAAATAGTTCTGGGCTTCCTTTGACTGGGCAGGGGCACAGGCAAGTTGTTTGTCCGGAATCTCAATTTTATAGTTCTTTACGGCCTGAGAGAGTTCCTTCAGATGGTCAGTACAGATCTGGTGTCCTGCACCTCTTGACCCGCAGTGAACCATTACCGTAACCTGACCTTCTTGAAGCCCAAAGGTTGATGCTATCTCCTGATCATAGATCTTATCAACATACTGAACCTCAAGAAAATGGTTGCCACTTCCAAGAGTTCCTAACTGAGGTTTTCCTCTATTTCTGGCTTTTGTGCTTACCTGGGAAGGGTCAGCTCCTTCCATATATCCGTTTGCCTCACAGTGCTCAAAGTCGGCCTCTACGCCATACCCGGCTTCTACAGCCCATTTTGCTCCCTCAAGAAAAGCACTGTCCAGTTCCTTGTCCGATGCTCGGAGTCGGCTTTTGGAACCAACACCAGCAGGTACATTACTAAAAAGTTCGTCAGTTAATCTCTTTATATTCGGAACTACCTCTTCTTTCTGAAGGTTAGTGCGAATAAGCCTTACTCCGCAGTTGATATCAAAACCAACCCCACCAGGGCTAATAATTCCTTCTTCTACATCAAAAGCGGCAACTCCTCCTATAGCAAAGCCATAGCCAAGATGAGCATCAGGCATTGCCATAGAGTACTTCTGAATGCCAGGGAGGGTTGCTACATTTGCAATCTGGTCAATAGTCCCTGGGTCAATGCCTTCAAGTAAACTTTCGGATACAAACAGACGGCCCGGAACTCGCATGTTCGGGATGTGCCCGACAGGAATCTCCCATTCGTTCTCGGAAAGCTTCCTGACCATACCCTTTACATCCTCCTGTGTATTTTCCGTGCTTAATTCTTCGATAGTTGTATCTTCACTTTCTACCATAATTTGTGCTCCCTGCTCCTTTTACTTTAGATGTAATTCTGGAGCTACTAATTTACCTTCTGTTTTCCTAGAGTTATGCAAATTACTTTGGAAATACGATCAAATGCATTGTGTTAGGCTAGATTAAAGCCATAATGAATAAGCCACAATAAATTTGGAAAGGCCTGATTAAAATCAATTCCTTATAACCAAGCTGATCTAATATGATTTAATCAGTTCAGGACTAGATAAACTGAGATATATTTTAGATATTTATAATACTTGAAATATTTAGTGTAAAATAGGATAATAATTCCTATACATGAAGATATGCATGGTACAAATAGTTAGAGAAAAAATAGCCGTATCAGAGAACAGAAAGAAACTTCTGCTTCCTTAAATATCAATAACAACCTGAGCCTTCCAGCCGTTAGCATCTTTCGTTATTTCTAACTGGTTATAGGTGACAGCCTTAATTTCAGTTTCAAAGGGGAGGTTTTCGAGATAATACTTCTTACCCAGTACCTGAGCTGTTATTGAGTATTCACCCTTTTCTTCCCTGATCTTCTCAATCCGAAACTCCTTAAAAACGATTTCATCAACTTCAAAGAGATATAGAAGTTCAGAAAGCCAGTCCACAAGCAGGGATTCCAGGTCCGGTGACTTGAGGAAAATTTCTCTTACGGTGTCTCCTGAGATTTTTTCGGTATCAATTATAACATTGAACATAGCCAGAGCCGCATTTTCAAACACTTCTTCTCTAGTTTTTCCGTAAGCCTGAAACTTGATATCTGCAGTGTGATCCAGATACTCATACAGTTTTCCTTGAGATGACATAGCCAGATAATTGTATTTTTGTTACATTAACTTATTTACCACATGAATCTATGTTCAGGCCTGAGGTAAGTCTCTGTTACTTGAAATAATGAACTGAAATAATGAACTGAAATAATGAACTGAAATAATGAACTGAAACAAAATTATAATTGAATCAAAATTATAATTGAAACAAATTAAATTTACAAAACTATTAAAAAAGGATGTTGTTATTGCAGTTTTTCCCATATATAATAGATTCTCTGGACTGCTGTTATATGGCTGGTTACAGCGATCAAAATGACAGCCCAGCCAAGAATTGAAAAACCCGCAATTGACACTGAAAAGGCAAAGTCGCCGAAGGCTGCGAGAATTATAACTACAAGCCGGTCAGCTCTGCCCATAATTCCTCCATAATATCTTCCAAGGCTGAGCGCTTGAGCCTGGGTCCCGAGATAGCTTGTAAGCAGCACACCTACAATTGCCGTAACTCCTAACTGCCAGGAAACATAACCTGCAAAAAATATACCGCATATTATAAAAATATCCGAGTAACGATCAATAACATGGTCTAGAAAGTCACCTCTTGGGGTTGCCCTATTTGACTTCCGTGCAATTACTCCATCAAGGGCGTCAAAGATTGAGTTAAGTACTACCAGGATGCCTGCCAGCAGGATAAATTCCCTGGATGCAGGTGAGTAATAAAAACATAGTCCTGCAAAAAATGCACAGATAAGGGAAGCTATGGAAACCGTGTTGGGTGAGACCTCATATCTAACAAAATACTCTGCTAGTGGGTCGATAATTTTTGAGGCAAACGGTCTCAGGGTGTTAAATGTCATGGTACTCGAGTTTTTTCTTTAGGTCATACCCGTAACAGAAAGCCGCCCCAAAAACAGGCGTCTGATCTTACTCGGTATTCGGTTGGATTTGCTTACTTATTCGTTTCTGTGTTTACCTGCTTATTTATATTTATACTTAAGCTGTATGGTTATCCACTTACTCAACAGATAAGTTTACTTATTTCCTTTTTCTGCTTTCGCACACTCGTACAGGTACTTAACTTTGCAGGAATGTTCAAGCTGCGTGGTCACTATATAGGCATCTCCAAGTGTTTTTCCAATTGCAAAAGTCCCGTGACTGTAAACTATAGCACCTCTATACTTTGAGAGTGCATTTGCTAGATTTCCTGCAAGCTCACGGCTGCCTATTCCTCCTCCGACGACAGGAATCTCTCCTAAGAAGTACTGCCCTTCACTATCTACCGGTGAAATTCTTCCTTCAGAGCCTGCAAGCAGGGACTCAACAACTGCATACGGAGCATGAGCATGAATAATTGCAAGCGCTGAGGTTTGCCTGTAAATCTCTCTATGTGCAACGGCTTCGGAAGATGCGATTATATCCAGGGAAGAAGTGCCCCAAACATCAACTTCAACAACGTTATTCTCTGTAATTTCGTCAAGTGCGGCACCTGTCCGGGTAATAAGCATCCTGTCGCCAGCCCTGAGGCTGATATTTCCAAAGTTGGATTCGACAAGCCCGTGTTCAACCAGTTTACGCCCGTATTTTGCAATTTCCTGCCACATCTTAAGCGGTATATTATCCCTTCGGTTAATAATATATATTGGTTAGAAGTTCGTGCGTTCGAATTGCACTCTTGCATCAAACTTTTAGGATATAGCAATTAAAACAAATACACTACTGTAAAATAATACTTGCCTTTCTTCTTTGAACACTATACAAAACGGATTGCGCAAAAAGGGTTACGTAAAATGAATTGCGCAAAAAGGGTTACGTAATATGAATTGCGCAAAAAGATTACATAATAAGGATTATGCAATAAGGTCTGTATAAAAAGGAATAATTAATGGTTACTTTCTTTCAAGAATTCTATGAATGAATCTAAATTCTGTTCTTTTATTTGAATACAAAAATCATTATTTTTGTCTATGTTTTTATACTGTTCGTACATGGAATTTAATTGACTATACATTGTTGAGTTTATTGGTTTGTACCATTGTGCATAATCGTGAGTTATGTTAACAGACATCGGACATAGTAACAACGTTAAACCAAATCCGGCATCCGAATCCTGAAAAATTACAAAAGGAAAAGTTCTACACGCTTCCGGCCTATTATCGTATATTCTGCATTTTGAGTTTATCAATAATGGGCATTGATCGACGGCATTTATTGCTTTATAACATCCTTCCAATTCTGATTTTACTGCATTCGACTTTAAAATGCCTGCACTTTTTCTATCTACGTTTTTTAAGATTTTTTCATATTCTTTTCTGTGAAAATCAACAATATGATGTTTGCAGCAACTCGCATCACATGATTCAGGACAACTGTAGTGTTTAAGTATGCTTTGAGTTTTTGAGATTAACCAGTCGTATTTTTCAAAACGTTGTCTTCGATCCATGATTAAGCCTCATAAATTTCCTTTTTCACATCTCGTAAATTCTTTTTCTTTCCTGTGCTCCCTTAGCTACTCTCAATAATATCTCTATTCCCTTTGCTTTAAACACTTAAAAAACTATAAAAGTAACATGATCCGCAAGTTCAAGTTTCGCTTTTTATATAATTATACAAATACAATTATACAAATACAATTATACAAATACAATTATACAATGCTCTCTATAACGTAAACTTTCGGCTGTTTTTTGGGCTTATTGTATCAATCACTCTCTTTTACTATAAGACCATGTTTTAGTGCCGCTAACTTCAGTATCTACTTTACGAAACATCAGTTACCCAAAACATAATGTTTTAAGCTGGATCTAAGCAAAAGATTTTCATAAAGTTTATGTGCTATAACCTCTGGCACTTGACAAAAATGAGAACTGACTACAGGTAAATAAAGACAGATGATTTTCGAATGGAGAATCCGGCCATAAAGTTTATCTGTGAGTATTGTATTTAGGTAAGTCGCAGTATTTTCCAATTGCCTCGTTGGCTCAGCCCGGTAGAGCGAGTGACTTGTAATCACTAGGTCGCGTGTTCAAATCACGCACGAGGCTTCTCGTTTTTGAAGTTCAAAGCTCACTTTTTGGTTATTCTTGCAACAGATACGTTTAGGCAGGATCACTCCAATTCTTATTTCCTATCGTTGTGCGTATAGGATTGTTTCTAATTTCTTGAGAGACTCAATTGTAGGTTATCTTGTTTCCAGTGATAACCAGGAATCTATTTTTCAAAGATTGTGTGTATATAATGGGTTTCATAAACAAATTTCATTTTCAGAAGTGATTTTTATTTTTATAACTTAATTGTTGTTTTAGAATCATTTGGGTTAGCTTAGTTTTTTTAGTTTAGTTTAGCTGTCATGTGGGTAACTAAACTTACATTAAAATTTTTTTCCGAGACTTCTCTTTACCTATTTAGTGCAAACTGTCATTTTGGAAGGTGTCTTATCATTACAATGGTGGGAAATACATGGATCTAAATGTTTTATTTTTTTAAGATTGTATGTAAAATATTATAAATTACATCCTATTTTACATTATCATATTTTGAAATTTGAAGTAAAGGATAATTATCAAAATGATACCCTCTGAATATTGTTTTAGCTAATACATTCTATAGGAACCTTTGTACAATAAAAAATATTTTATGCGTAATATAAACTAATAAGAGATGATGTAGTCCAGAAATTGATATAAAAATAAAAAAGAACTCATTATTTATCTAAAAACGATATTTATATAACAAGAGTATAGATTAATAGACATCAGCATGACAAATGCTGATATGTTATAAACATTATTTAACTAAACTCTCAAAAGTTTTTATTAACCTTAAAAAGGAGTGAATAAATGTTAAAACAGCAGTTTAATGAAGTAAAAAAATTACTGGCAGTTTCTCTTGCAGTCTTTTTTGTAGCAACATTAACAATTACAACAGCAAGTGCAGCAACAGGTAATGTTATTACCTATACTGAATTACAAAAAAGCTCCACTAGTTCTCAGGCAACTACGGGATCTGTTGTAGAAGTGACTCAACTAGAGCAGATAAACGCTGCCCTTGAAAAAGGCCCGGTCTTATTAAAATTTGGTGCTGATTGGTGCGAATCCTGCAATGAAATGAAGCCTATTTTACAGGCACTTGCAACAGAATACAAGGGAAAAGCGACAATCATGTCCGTAGATATAGATAAGAGCCCTGAACTTGCAAGTTATTTTGGAGCCGGAGATGTTATTCCTGACTCCACTGTAATTGTTATGAACAGTAAATACTCTTACATGCAGGAAAATGGAAAAGTCACTAAGGATAGATCCACTGCAAGAATCATTGGACTCACGGACAAACAAGAATTTGAAAATGTTCTGGACCTTGCCCTGAGTTCTACAAACGCTCAGAGTACTGATGAAGAGAATACTGTTGATGAAGAGGACACAGACGTTCAGAATACTGATGAAGAGAATACTGTTGATGAAGAGGATACAGACGTTCAGAATACTGATGAAGAGAATACTGTTGATGAAGAGGATACAGACGTTCAGAATACTGATGAAGAGAATACTGTTGATGAAGAGGATACAGACGTTCAGAACACTGATGAGGATACAAACGTTCTTGTTGCACAATTTACCAGCGCTGTTACCAAAGGCTCTAGTCCTCTTTGTGTAAAGTTTACTGATACTAGCACAGGAGAGCCGACTAAATGGAAATGGGATTTTGGAGACGGAACAACTTCAACCAAGCAGAACCCAAAGCATGAGTATTCCAAAGCAGGGAGTTATACTGTTAAACTTACAGTAACAAACGATGAAGGTAGTGACACAGTAGCAAGAACAAGTTATATAGTGGTAACAAAAAAGAACTGTAACTGCAGGTGGAAATAACTCGATAACAAAAACCAAGTATAATTGAAGTTTTTTGTAGAAACCCTAATTTAACGTAAACTATAAAATAATTTATTCGTTTATATTTCACTAACCGTTTAATTTTTATTTTTTTATTTTATTTTATTTTATGAGCCTATCCCAAAAGCCATTTAGTTCTTAATCATCAAGAATTTTCAAGATTGTTTTCATGATCAGAAACTTGATTGATTATTCAGAATACAGGATTCAGAGAAGCAATTTTGAGTTTTGGGATCAGCTCTTATTTTATTTTATTTCAGTCGAATACCCCGCTAGCTTGCTGCGGGGATGGAAAACTTCCCCGGTAACC
>NZ_LMVP01000526.1 GCF_002287235.1 Methanosarcina spelaei | reverse complement strand
GATTCTATAATTCAATAGATTTTATGATTCTATTGATTCTATAATTCAATAGATTTTATGATTCTATAATTCAATAGATTATATTAAGTGAGATCATGCGAAAACTTGTATATGTCAGGATTGTTCACACTTCAGAAGATATGGGATCTTTGAGCAAAAAACTTCAAGAAGAAATAATTTCCAGAATAGGAAGAGACAAATGGGAAGAAAATCAGAAAAAGATCCTGAAATTTTGGGAAGAGCTTGAAAAAGAAATTCTCGGGCTTAAACTTGACCTTGAGCATACGAAAATTTATCAGGACGGACTTCCGGCTGAGGGAGAAATTGGAATGAAAATTGTGTATACTGCCGCAAAATTAGGAAGCCAAAACTACAGGCTTATAGAAAAACTTGTGGAGAAAGGAGCTCAGATCGTTGCTACCGAAAGCCCGGAACTTCTAATTGAAGAACGAAATCTGCTAATGGAGATGTATAACAGTCCTACTCTGGAAGAAAGAGAAAAGGCAAAACGAAGGTACGAATTAAGAAAGAAAAATCTGCTTCTGGAAAGAGATGAGTATATAGCCTCCAGGATTAGCAATACATTAAAGACTGCAGAAACCGGAGTCCTGTTTATAGGTGCCGAACATAATGTAATTCCCTTTATTGCAAAGGATATCGAAATTATTGATCTGGTAAAAAGATAATGAGTTAAGAGATCACTAAACACTCGAATCTCGGTTATCTGGCTTTTTTGTTCCTTTTTACCTTTATGCCGTTTTTCAGGGATTCCATCTCCCGCATTAAAGATTCTTTGAACTTTCTTTACTTAAACTAATTTTCAACAAAAAAATTCATTTTTCAGGAAAGGTTGGCCACAGAGTAGCTATAAAGCTATGTGACAACACTCTTTCCCTCAAAAATATTATTACTGGATGATTTTAAAAGAATTAATTTGTGAGCCCATCCCAAAACTCAAAACTTGCTTCTTAGACCTTGTATTTCGAGTAATTAATCAAGTTCATGATCATGAAATATATTCTGAAAACTCTCAACGATTAAGAATAAATGAGGCTTTTGGGATAAACTCAATAACAAGTTGCAAAGTAGCCAGTGAGAACTTTAGAGTTCAGAACCAAATCGATAGTAGTTTTAGACGCATGAAGGATAACCAATACAACACCAATTTAGTTGTGTCACAACTCCAGTAAGGCAAGATACCTTATATAAAAACGTAAGTAGGCAAAGCTTTTAAAATAAGTAGCTCACTATTATAATAGGAAGAATATTAAACTGGGTATCACGGTAAGTAGCACCGATGATTCTCAGGAGTTTTTCGGCTTGGATCTACTGAAAAATATCTGAACCGCGACATTTTATAAGACTAAAAATGTCGAAATAAATAATGGGGAAATGGGGGAGTACAATGAAATCAAGTATAAGTGATGAAGTAGAAGGAAAGTACCACAAAGCAAAAGGAAAGGTCAAGGAGACTTCAGGGAAACTAACCGGAGATCGTGATTTAGAAGCCGAAGGTAGTGCTGAAAAGACCGAAGGCGAGATACAGGAAAAGAAGGGGCAGATCAAGAAAGTATTTGGTAAATAAAGAGTTTAAACAAAGAGCTTTGTGTTATACAGTTTTATTCGGTCATTCAATACCCAAAATATCTTAAACCTGATTTGTTGATCTAAAATTCAACAACCTTTGTCCTTTTAAGGACTCTATAATTTGTCTTTTTTTAGCTGAAAACTTTATGCTTTTCAATATGCCCATATCGACGTTATTTATCCGACATGGACGCGGAAATTACTGCACTGGAAGAAAAGCTTGCCAAAGCCCGCCAGATCAAGCAGGGAATGATGCAGAAACTGCTCACAGGGAAGATTCGATTAATCTGAATGTTTGTGCCAGATATTTCAATCAGAGTATTCATACATTAAAGAGCCTATCCGAAATGTACTGACTCAAGGTAATTTTGCAACACGCCAGTCATTGACTTTTCGGATAGATTTTTTGATTCTATGACGCCTATAATGAAGCGAGTCTTTTATTATAACTGCTTACAGGTTAGATAAAAACCAAAAATGTTATATTTCTTTATGCAACCTTTTTTATTTGGTTTGAATGAATGACGAAACTTTGTCCACTGCTCCTAAGCCATTTATTTTTGTTCTAATGCCTTTTAATAGCGATTTTGATGACATTTACGAACTTGGGATTAAAGAGGCTGCAAAAGAAGTCGGTGCGTATGCCGAAAGGGTTGATAAACAAATTTTCAATGAAGGGATTCTTGAGAGAATATTCAATCAAATAAGTAAAGCCGATGTAATAGTTGCGGATATGACAGGTCGAAACCCAAATGTGTTTTATGAAGTGGGTTATGCTCATGCCTTAGGAAAAATAGTATTGCTGTTAACCCAAAAAGTTGATGACATCCCATTTGACCTGAAGCATAAGCAACACATTGTCTATGGCAATGGCGGTAGCAAAATCCAGAGTTTACGTAGCGAGTTAACCCCAAGGTTAAATTGGGCAATTAGTGAATCTAAAAGAAAAGGGAAAGATGATAATTCGAAACGAATTTTAATTTCAATATCTTCAGTAGGAAGATATAGTACTAATAAATTCACTGAAATTCCAGAAGATTGTCTCTCCAAGCCTATTCCTGTCATAAGAAATTTAGGTACAAAAAATTTAGGTTATAGATTTAACTTCCAGTTGCATAACAATTCATTACAGGAAATCCCAAGCATCACGCATATGTATTTATTTACTGACTCTCCTGGTTTTCGGTCACGTTCAGTAGGCAGAGACCAAGGTATAAAAATGGTTTACAATCCTGATATAAATGACAAACTTCCAATAAAATATCGTATACCTATTACTATTTCTTCTATACCTACTGATGCTGTGGAAACATTTGACGTTTATTTTAACGAACTAACTGAGAATAAAGTTCAAAATTATAAGCTTCGAATACACATTTCAAATAATTACCATGATTTCTCGTTTCAGGCTTTGTGCACTGATACCGCGAAATGACCGATGTGAGACCATCCAATTAAATTAACGGCCCTTGATTTTCAAATGGCTGAATATGGATTTTTGTATGTACCGATTATACGGGAAGTAACGAAATATGGCTACTGTAGGAAAAAATGAACGAGTCACCCAGGACCGAATAATCTCTCTTTTTCGTGACGAGCTTGATTATGACTATCTTGGAAACTGGATTGGCCGGAAAGGTAACAGTAACATTGAGGAAGGACTACTCAATGCCTACCTGACAAAGAGTGGTTATACCCCTGTGCAAATCGGCGTGGCTCTCTACAGGTTGAAGACCGAAGCAAACAACCACAACCGAAGCCTGTATGGCAATAACCAGGCTGTCTATAGTCTGTTGCGCTATGGCGTTCCTGTAAAGACTGAGGCTGGAAAGGTTACGGATAACGTCTACCTTATAAACTGGCAGGACCCGAAGGAAAATGATTTTGCCATTGCTGAGGAAGTGACTCTCAAGGGAAACAAAGAACGTAGGCCTGACATCGTGCTCTATGTGAACGGCATTGCAATCGGTGTGCTGGAACTGAAAAACAGCCGCGTGACAATCGGTGATGGTATCCGCCAGAGCCTATCCAACCAGCGTCCTGAGTTCAACGAATGGTTTTTCAGCACTTGTACAGTTCATCTTTGCAGGCAACAATTCCAAGGGTCTAAAATATGGTGCTATTGGCACGCCTGAGAAGTACTTCCTTGAATGGAAAGAAGACGAAAAAGATAACAGCCGTTTCAAACTCGATAAGTACCTGCTCAAGATGTGTAATAAGGACCGACTTGTAGAGCTGATGCATGATTTCGTGCTCTTTGACGGCGGCGTCAAGAAACTACCACGGGTTCATCAGTATTTCGCTGTCAAAGCAGCACAGAAACATGTTATGCAGCACAGGGGAGGTATTATCTGGCATACACAGGGTAGTGGCAAAAGTATTATCATGGTTCTGCTTGCCAAATGGATACTCGAAAGCAATTCCAATGCCCGCGTGGTGATAGTCACAGACCGCGACGAGCTGGACAAACAGATAGAAGGAATCTTCAATGATGCAGGAGAGGCTATCAAACGTACCACTAGCGGTCGCGAACTGATAAACAAACTCGGCCAGGCCAAACCACGTCTGATCTGCTCCCTGGTTCACAAATTCGGCCGTAAAGGGGTTGACGATTTCGATGCATTTATCAGAGATCTGGAATCCCAGCCCAGCAAAACCGTAGGCGATATTTTCGTGTTCGTGGACGAATGCCACCGCAGCCAGAGTGGCAAACTGCACCGGGCAATGAAGGCTAATTATGCCAAACGCTGTTTTTATTGGTTTCACGGGTACACCGCTGCTCAAGAAGGATAAACAGACCAGCCTGGAAGTCTTCGGTGGTTACATCCATACCTACAAATTCTGTGAGGCAGTAGAAGACAAAGTAGTGCTCGATTTAGTTTATGAATCACGTGACATCGACCAGCGTCTTGGCTCCGAGCAAAAAATCGATGCGTGGTTTGAGGCAAAGACCAGAGGACTCAACGACTGGCAGAAAGACGAACTAAAAAAACATTGGGGCACTATGCAAAAAGTACTCAGTTCACGCTCCCGCATGGAGAGGGTGGTGAGTGACATCATTTTTGACTTTAGCGTGAAACTTCGCCTTTCAAACGAACGCGGTAATGCCATTCTGGTAGCCTCAAGTATTTACGAAGCCTGCAAATACTTTACCCTGTTCCAAGTACAGGAAACATCTTTCAAAGGCAGATGTGCCGTGGTAACCTCTTACAACCCACAGGCTCAGGACGTGACAAAAGAGGATACAGGCGCAAATACCGAGACAGAAAAAGAGTTCATCTACAACACCTACTCGGAGTTGCTCAAAGATATAGAAACCAATCCGGGAATGGCAAAAACAGAGACCTATGAAGAAAAAGCAAAGGATCTGTTCACCAAGGAACCTGCGAACATGAAGCTGCTTATCGTTGTGGACAAACTTCTCACAGGTTTTGATGCCCCTCCATGCACCTACCTCTACATAGACAAGTCAATGAAGGATCACGGTCTATTTCAGGCAATCTGTCGCACTAACCGGCTGGACGGAGACGACAAAGAGTTCGGTTACATTGTGGACTATAAGGACCTTTTCAAAAACCTGGTCAACGATAAAGGGACCGGAGCGCTTCAGGTTTATTCCTCAGAGCTTGACTACAGCGCTGGCGGCGCTAACTCGGAAGTGTTGATGCAGGACCGCCTGAAAAAAGGCAGGGGACGCCTTGAAAATGCTTTAGAGACCCTGGCCCTGCTGTGCGAGCCAGTTGAGCCGCCCAAGGGAGAACTGGAACACATTCACTACTTCTGCGGGAATACGGAAATCCCAACTGACCTCCAGGAACATGAAACTCAACGTGCTGCTCTCTACAAGGCCACGGCTTCACTCACTCGTTCCTATGCCAACATTGCAGACGAACTGGAGGCTGCAGGATATAATAACTCAGATATTTCTCGCATTAAACAGCTACTGGAGCATTACCTGAATATTCGCGAGATCATACGCAGAGCTAGCGGTGAAAGCCTCGACCTGAAAGCATATGAGGCAGATATGCGCCATCTTATCGACACCTACATCGAGGCATCCGAGCCCAGAAAGGTTTCATCTTTTGAGGACATGCCTCTGCTGGACTTGATTGTAAAAACGGGAATTGACAACGCTATCGCAACTCAACTTGATAGATTGAAGGGCAACAAAAACGCCGTTGCAGAGACTATCGAGAACAATGTCCGCAGCAAAATAATCAAAGAACAACTGAACGACCCGGCCTATTACGAGAAAATGTCTGACCTACTGGAGGAAATCATAGCGGCACGGAAGGCCAAAGCAATAGAGTATGAAGAATATCTAAAAAGGATTGCGGATCTGGTAAAACAGGTGGAAGTAGGACATGAGGACGATATCAATGAGGTGCTGAAGAAAAGCCCTGCTCTAAGGGCGCTCTACAACAACGTGAAAAAACGTGGGGAAAGGCTCGAGGACCAGATAGAAGAAAACGGCGAATATATAGTCCCCAGCGACCCAGCCCTTGACATGGCAATGAGACTCGATGAAACAATAAAAAGAGTAAGGGCCGACGACTGGCGTGGTGTTGAACCTCGAGAACGGGTAATCAAGAAAGCAATTTACGATATCCTGAACGATATAGACGAGGTAGAGCGTATCTTCATTATTATAAAGGCACAAAAGGAATACTGATGACCACGCAGATCAAACTCGGTGATATCACAGTAGACGTAGTTTTCAAGGACATCAAGAACATTCATTTGAGCGTGTATCCTCCAGCCGGTAGGGTTAAGATCTCAGCCCCTTTGAGAATGAATATTGAAACAATTCGTGTTTTCGCAATTTCCAAGATAGGGTGGATCAAAAAGAAACAGAAAAAATTTCAGGAACAGGAACGTGAAACTCATCGTGAGTACCTGGACCTTGAAAGCCATTACGTGTGGGGAAGACGCTATCTGCTTAAAATTATCGAAATCAATGAAGTACCCTCTGTCGAATTGAAACATAAAATGATGATCTTGCGAGTGCGACCTGGTGCGGATGACAAAAAGAAGCAAGCTATTATCGATGCCATGGTATCGTGATCAACTCAAGAAAGCTGTGTCGCCGATAATTGCTACGTTGGAACCAATACTGGGCGTGAAGGTTGAACGGTTTTTTGTGCAACGTATGAAAACGAAATGGGGAAGCTGTAATCACAAAGCCTGTAGTATTAGACTCAATACTGAACTTGCCAAGAAACCAAAAGAATGTCTCGAATATACCATCGTACATGAAATGACACATCTGCTGGAGCCTACGCACAACGTTCGATTTATTACGCTAATGGACCAGTTCATGCCATTTTGGCAGTTCTGCAAGGATAAACTAAACCAGTTACCAGTCCGCCACGAGGAATGGGCTTATTGATACAATTTCCTTTGTACCCAAATTGCCTGCCTCTATCCTCATGACTTCTTTAGAGGCACATTCAAGTTGGTTCAATGACTTGCTTGCTTCATTTTTGTAAAAATAAGGGCATTCTACCAGTACTTTATTAATTAGTTATGTAAACTGTTCTGAGCCGTGAAAAGGAATCAACCTCGTTTTGGTTAACTGGAAACTAAAAATACTATGGTCTACTTATAGAGGAAGAGTTTCAAAGAGCCACGGCGTAAACTCGGAAATCTTCCTGAAAAAACCAGGCTCCTTAGAAAAAATATATGTAATATTTGTATTAATACATTGGAGCTTGCAAAATAGGACATAATATTATAATATAATGAGTATATATTTTTAATATTATTTCCTGGATTGCCGAAAGAACCTATCTTAATAAAACAAAAACTGAGGGATTATATTATTCGAAAATGTCCGCTTTCTGGATACCACTTTGAGAGACGGTGAACAAACACCTGGTGTTGCCCTTACAAAGGACAAGAAACTCTTAATCGCCCGAGCACTTGATGAGATGGGAGTCTCAATAATCGAAGCCGGTTCTGCAATCACTTCCGAAGGTGAAAGAGAATCTATCAAGGCTGTTGCAAATGCAGGGCTTGATGCTGAAATTTGCAGTTATTGCAGGATCGTAAAGTCCGATGTTGACCATGCTCTGGAATGTGATGTTGACTCTATCCACCTTGTAGCACCTGTTTCGGACCTTCATATAAGGACGAAAATCAAAAAGGACCGGGATGTAGTAAGGCAGATCGTAGCTGAAGTGACCGAGTATGCCAAGGATCACGGCCTGATTGTGGAATTGAGTGGGGAAGATGCTTCACGGGCAGACCCTGATTTTCTAAAGGCTCTCTATGCCGACGGAATATCTGCGGGCGCTGACAGGTTATGCTTCTGCGACACTGTAGGCCTTCTGATACCTGAAAGGACAACCAAAATTTTCAGGGACCTCTCTTCCTCACTGAAAGCCCCTATCAGCATTCACTGCCACAACGATTTCGGTTTTGCAACCGCGAACACGGTTGCTGCTCTGGCGGCAGGGGCAAAACAGGCCCATGTAACTGTAAACGGGTTAGGAGAAAGAGCTGGAAACGCATCCCTTGAAGAAGTAGTAATGAGCCTGGAATGGCTCTACAAATACGATACAGGTATCAAACATGAGATGATCTACCGGATATCAAGGCTTGTAAGCCGACTTACAGGAATTCCCGTATCACCAAACAAGGCTCTTGTAGGTGGAAATGCGTTTACTCACGAAGCAGGAATTCATGTTCATGGTCTTCTTGCCGATAAGGCAACCTATGAGCCGATGAGCCCCGAGTATATCGGAAGGCAGCGCCAGATAGTACTTGGGAAACATGCAGGACGCAGCTCGATTACCCTTGCCTTAAAAGAGATGGGGCTTGCGGCTGACGATGCCCAGATCGAAGAAATTTTCAACCGGGTCAAGCAGATTGGTGACCAGGGAAAACATGTAACCGATGCTGACCTCCAGACTATCGCGGAAAACGTACTTGATATCTACAAAGAACCCCTGGTAAAACTGGAAGAGTTTACAATTGTATCCGGGAATCGGGTGACTCCGACGGCGTCGATAAAACTTAACGTAAAAGATAAAGATATAGTACAGGCAGGAATCGGAAACGGACCTGTAGATGCCGTAATCAACGCAATCCGGAGAGCTGTAAGTTCCTGTGCGGAAGATATTATCCTTGAAGAATACCATGTAGACTCGATCACTGGCGGAACCGATGCCCTTGTAGAAGTAAGAGTAAAACTTTCCAAGGATGGAAAGGTAGTTACCGCAAGCGGAGCCAGGACGGACATTATTATGGCGTCAGTAGAGGCTGTAATGAACGGTATGAACCGCCTTATACGAGCTGAGTGATTTCAAAAAAATGAACTTTAAAGATTTCTCAGGAGGGCGTATAGTTACTTATTTATTCCTGTGCCCTCCCCTCTTTTTCCTTCTGGAAAGTTTTTGAAATCGCGCACTGCTAATGTTTCTGGATCAGGAAAAAACTTTATCCATATATACATGATCTATTATGATATATTTACAAAATTAATAACAAGAAATTGTGAGTGTGAGAGATAAATATTTTTAATGAACACACCCTTACTGGAAATACACTCATTTTCAGGTGAGTGCCCAGTTAAATCACTGTTAAGAAATAAAAAGGAGTTAAATAATGACAACCGGGTCAACAGAAAAAGTTAATGGCGCAAGGGCTCTGATAAAGTGCCTGGAAGAAGAAGGGGTTGACACCATCTTCGGATATCCGGGAGGACAGATCATTCCCTTTTATAACGAAATTTATGATTCGAATCTGCGTCATATACTTGTGCGCCACGAACAGGCAGCAGCTCATGCTGCGGACGGGTATGCCCGTGCAACTGGAAAGACCGGGGTCTGCGTATCCACCTCAGGTCCCGGAGCAACCAACCTGGTAACAGGGATTGCTACCGCATATATGGACTCAGTACCTATTGTAGCCTTAACAGGGCAGGTTCCCACCTTCCTGATAGGGAATGATGCTTTCCAGGAAGCCGACATTACGGGAATTACCCAGCCCATTACCAAGCACAATTACCTCATACAGGACGCAAAAGAACTCCCGAGAATTGTAAAAGAAGCCTTCCATATTGCTTCTACCGGAAGGCCTGGCCCGGTATTAATTGACCTTCCAAAGGATGTACAGAACGCGGAGATTGACTTTTACTATCCTGACAAAGTAGAACTTAGAGGGTACAAGCCAACTTACAAAGGCAATACTCAGCAAATCAAACGAGCTGCCGAGGAAATTGCAAATTCCTGCATGCCTATTATATACGCAGGCGGCGGCGTGATAAGTTCTAATGCTAGCGCCGAGCTTGTAGAACTGGCTGAGACAATTAACGCTCCGGTTACGACTACCCTTTTGGGAATAGGTGCAATTCCGACAGAACATCCTCTGCATGTCGGAATGCTTGGAATGCACGGGACCAAGTACGCGAATTATGCAATTCAGGAATCCGATCTTATTATTGCCGTGGGTGCAAGGTTCGATGACCGTGTGACAGGAAAACTCGAATCCTTTGCTCCTAATGCAAGAGTTATCCACATCGATGTCGATCCCGCAGAGATCTCAAAAAATGTAAAAGTCCAGATCCCAATTGTCGGGGATGCAAAACAGGTACTCAAGTCCCTGAATAAATATATCAGGTGCTGCAATTCCGAAGCATGGATTGAGAAAATAGACCACTGGAAAAAAGAGTATCCCCTTAACTATAGACAGGTTTCACCCGACGTTATAATGCCTCAGTTTGTTATCGAGCAGATCTCCGAAGCCTGCAGGGACGCAATTATAGTTACAGAAGTCGGGCAGCACCAGATGTGGGCTGCTCAGTTCTTCAAGTATAAAAAGCCCCGTACTTTCATCACATCAGGCGGACTTGGAACAATGGGATACGGTTTCCCGGCAGCTATAGGAGCAAAGGTCGGAAAGCCGGATAAAACGGTTATCAACATTGCAGGAGACGGATCTTTCCAGATGAACTCTCAGGAGCTTGCAACTGCAGTCCAGAATGATATCCCGGTCGTTTCCGTAATTCTGAATAACGGTTATCTGGGCATGGTAAGACAGTGGCAGGAGCTCTTCTATGATAGAAGATATTCTCACACTTACATCAAAGGTAGTGTTGACTTTGTCAAACTTGCCGAAGCCTACGGAGCCCTTGGACTGCGTGCGGAAAAGCCGTCTGAAGTAAGGCCTGCAATTGAAGAAGCTGTCAGGTCAGGTAGGCCTGCTGTTGTTGAAGTCATTGTCGAGTGCGAGGCAAATGTTTACCCTATGGTACCGGCAGGAGCTGCAATCAATGAAATCCTTGACATTGAAGAGCATGCAGATACTCCCTGCGCTATGCCCGATTTGCGTAAGGTAAAAGTCGATGGAGTTCTCGACTTGGAGGAACAGTGATGAAACACACACTTGCAGTTCTTGTGGAAAATAAGTCTGGAGTTCTCTCCAGGGTAGCCTCGCTTTTCTCAAGACGAGGATATAATATCGACAGCCTGGCTGTAGGAGTTACGGAAGACCCTGAGATTTCCAGAATGACTATTGTGGTTCAGGGAGATGATCAAGTCCTCGAACAGGTTACAAAACAGCTGAACAAGCTCGTGGATGTTATTAAAGTCTCGGATATCGGAGTTGATGATGCAGTTGAAAGGGAACTTGCACTCATCAAAGTATCTGCTGACGTAACTGCAAGAGCCGAAATTATCCAGATTGCAAATATATTCAGGGCAAGAATAGTGGACGTTTCTCCCAAATCCGTTACTGTTGAAGTAACAGGAGATGAAGGAAAAATCGATGCAATTGAAAAACTCCTTCGACAGTTTGGGATCAAAGAAATGGTCAGGACAGGGAAGATTGCCCTGGTTCGTGGTTCTAAGAAGGTCTAAATCACAAAAATTACAGTAATAATTCAGAGGATTTAAAAAGAGTCTATAGACAATGATGAAATTGTCAAAAATATTCGATTACCGGCCTGCGAAAAATTAAAAACACGGTTATAACCATCAGTTATGAAAGTATGGGCTTTGAATTTTTGCCCTAAGATCTTAACTAAGATGGGAATGATAGTGTTTTACTCAGGCTGATGGTTGCTGTTTTCAATTGACTTTCTTTTTTCCAATTTTAGACACACATTATAGTTTGGACACAGATTATAGTTTGGACACAGATTATAGTTTGAAAAATAAGTTGAGAGGTTTCTATCTAAGTTACTTAAGGAGATTTATAATGACAATAGGGTCACCAGAGAAAGTTACTGGCGCCAGGGCTTTGATAAAAGGCCTTGAAGAAGAGGATGTTACCACTATGTTTGGTTATCCTGGCGCAGCACTGCTCCATATATATGACGAACTTTATGATTCTGCTCTTCGTCATGTACTTGTACGACATGAGCAAGCAGCTGTACATGCTGCAGACGGATATGCTCGTGTAACAGGCAAAACTGGAGTATGCATGGCTACCTCTGGCCCTGGAGCAACCAACTTAGTAACCGGAATTGCAACTGCTTATATGGATTCGATACCGATAGTCGCACTTACCGGACAGGTCCCTCACTCTATTATCGGGAACGATTCCTTTCAGGAAGCTGACATCACCGGAATCACTCTTCCCATTACAAAACACAGATATCTCGTACCTGAAGCAAAAGATCTGCCACGAATAGTAAAAGAAGCCTTCCACATAGCCTCTACCGGAAGGCAGGGACCTGTATTGATCGATATGCCAAAAGATGTAATTAACGGTGAATTTGAATATCATAGTATTGAAACCGTTAAACTTCAAGGGTATAAACCCACATATCGTGGAAATGCTCAGCAGATCAAAAAGGCAGCCGAAGAAATTACAAAGTCTACAAATCCTGTAATTTACGCAGGCGGTGGAGTGATAAGTTCTAATGCAAGCGCCGAACTTGCGGAGCTTGCCGAAACCTTGATGGCACCAGTAACTACAACACTTATGGGCATAGGCTCGATTCCTGCAGAACACCCTCTGAACCTTGGGATGCTCGGAATGCATGGAAGCAAGTATGCAAACTACTCGGTTCAGGGGTCCGACCTTATCATCGCTGTCGGTGCCAGATTTGATGATAGAGTGACTGGAAAACTCCAGTCCTTTGCTCCTAATGCGAAAATTATCCATATCGATATCGACCCTGCTGAGATCTCAAAGAACGTGCCTGCACATATTCCTATAGTAGGGGACGCAAAAATAGTTCTCAGGTCTCTGATTAAACATGTAAAACAGTGCAATTCCGAAGCCTGGCTCGAGAAGATAAATGAGTGGAAGCGGGAATATCCCCTTACTTACGAGCAGGGAAAATCCATAAAACCTCAATTTGTTATAGAACAGATCTCTGAAGCCTGTAGTAATGCAATTATAGTTACTGAAGTTGGCCAACACCAGATGTGGGCTGCTCAGTTCTTCAAGTATAAAGAACCACGCACTTTTATTACATCAGGCGGACTTGGAACAATGGGATATGGTTTCCCGGCAGCTATAGGAGCAAAGGTTGGAAGACCGGATAAAACGGTTATCAACATTGCAGGAGACGGATCTTTCCAGATGAACTCACGGGAGCTTGCAACTGCAGTCCAGAATGATATCCCGGTTGTTTCCGTAATTTTGAATAACGGTTATCTGGGTATGGTCAGGCAGTGGCAGGAACTCTTCTACGATAGAAGATATTCTCACACCTGCATAAAGGGTAGCGTGGATTTTGTCAAACTTGCCGAAGCCTATGGTGCTCTGGGACTTAGGGTGGAAAAACCGTCCGAAGTAAGGCCTGCAATCAAAGAAGCTATTGCATCAGGGCGTCCATCAGTTATTGATATTATTATCGAATGTGAAGAAAACGTGTTTCCCATGGTGCCGGCAGGAGCAGCAATCAATGAATTCATTGGCCTGGAGGGAAACAAATGAAAAAGTATACCCTTGCTGTTCTGGTTGAAAACAAATCTGGAGTCCTGGCAAAAGTTGCTGGACTCTTTTCTAAGCGTGGATACAATATTGATAGCCTGGCCGTAGGCGTTACTGAAGATCCTGAGATTTCCAGAATGACTATTGTGGTTCAGGGAGATGATCAGGTCCTCGAACAGGTCACAAAACAATTTAATAAGATTGTTGATGTAATCAAGGTTTCGGATATTGAAGGAGATGATACTGTAGAGAGAGAACTTGCTCTCATCAAAGTGACAGCAGACGTGACGACAAGAGCTGAAATTATCCAGATTGCAAATATATTCAGGGCTCGAATTGTAGACGTTGCTCGTAATTCGATAACTGTTGAAGTAACTGGGGATGAAAGCAAGATACAGGCAATCGAAAAACTTCTCCGGCAATTTGGTATCAAGGAAATGGCCCGAACAGGTAAAATTGCTCTGGTTCGCGGCCCAAATAAGGTTTAAATAATAAGGACAGGTAAAGAAAGGTAGCTGCTTAATAATCTTTAATAGATTGGGGCGCCTAGAGGCGTTTTGAAACCCGAGAGGTTTCATTAAGGCACTCACTGCTGAAACTTCAAAACTACCCCTCTATGAATAAGCAACTTTTTAAAAATTGACTCAAGTCAAATTAATTTTCAGGGAAGCTAATTGATTTCGTAATTATTATACTTCCCCTAAAAAATAGGAGTTTTACTCAAAAACTGAAAAATTTATCAGGAGAATCAAACATGGCAACTATAATTTATGATAACGAAACTACTTTTGATGCACTTAAGGACAAAACTATTGCAATAATGGGATATGGAAGCCAGGGCCATGCTCACGCCCGCAACCTCCATGAGTCAGGGCTCAATGTTATTGTCGGGCTCAGAAACGGCAGTTCAAGCTGGGCAAAAGCCGAAGGTGACGGCCTGAAAGTTATGACTGTGGCAGAAGCTGCAAAAGCTGCGGATGTTATCATGATCCTCCTTCCGGACGAAAAGCAGGCCTCAGTCTATTATTCTGAAATCGAGCCAAATCTGAAAGCCGGTAACGCACTTGCTTTCGCACATGGTTTCAATATTCACTATAGCCAGATCGTCCCCCCAAAGAATGTTGATGTTTTCATGGCTGCTCCTAAGGGCCCTGGTCACATTGTAAGAAGAACTTATACCGAAGGCATCGGAGTGCCGGCTCTGATTGCAGTCTACCAGGATGCAACCGGAAATGCCAGGGAAATTGCTCTTTCGTATGCCAAAGGAATTGGTGCAACCAGAGCAGGTGTCTATGAAACTACATTCCGTGAGGAAACCGAAACCGACCTTTTCGGAGAACAGGTTGACCTTTGCGGAGGACTCGCATCTCTTATCAAGACCGCTTTTGAAACACTTGTTGAGGCTGGATACCAGCCTGAAATGGCCTATTTCGAAACCTGCCACGAAGTCAAGCTCATTGTGGACCTTATCTACGAAGGCGGACTTGAGAGAATGTGGCACTCCGTTTCCAACACTGCAGAATACGGAGGCATGACAGTCGGTCCCAGGATTATTAATGATGAGTCTCGCAAAGCTATGCGTGAAGCCCTTAAGAGAATTCAGAACGGCGAATTTGCTAAGGAATTCGTGCTTGAAGGCATGGTCAACCATCCAGTACTCAAAGCGATGGAACGCCAGGAAAAGGAACACCAGCTTGAAGTCGTCGGAAAGCAGATCCGTGCAAATATCCCCTGGCTCAACAAGAAGATCGACGATGACTGATTCTACAGTAGTTAACAGCCTGTAGACAGAAAATTCATAAATCTGGAAGTATAAAACAATCCGGAGGGAAAAATGATGCCATTAAAAGGAGAAAGCAAAGTTATTAACACTATCCTTAATAGACGGAGTGTCCGGGAGTTTACGGACAAACCTGTTAGCAAGGAAGATATCAACATAATCCTGGACTCAGGGCACTGGGCTCCTTCCGGATTGAATAACCAGCCCTGGCGCTTTATTGTTATCCGAGATAGGGAAACCATCCAGAAACTCTCGGAATGCACGCATTATTCAGGTATCGTGGCAGGAGCTCCTCTGCTTATTGCTACTTTTCTGGACAATGAAACTTCTTACAACAGGACAAAAGATCTCGAGGCAATAGGGGCTGCAGTCCAGAATATGCTCCTCAGCTGCTGTGAACTTGGCCTTGGCGGGGTCTGGCTTGGAGAAATCCTGAATCAAAAAGAGAATGTCAATTCCATTCTGAACTGTCCTTCCGGTCTTGAGCTGATGGCAGTTCTTGCAATAGGAGAACCGGTTCCAAAGGAAAGGACTTCAACACGCAGGGCTCTTTCCGAAATAGTGTTTGATGAAAAGTACGGCCAGAAATGGGAAGAGTAAAACTATCCTGAGATTCTCAGGTCAAATTTCCTTTTAATGAGTTATAAATAATTCAAAGTGTTTTAATATAATTAGGGATTAAGTTTATAAGCTATTTAGCACTATAACCAGCCAGTTAACTGATTATGATTTTATCTGTTAACGGACTGATCTTAACTTTTTCATAGTGAAGGTCTGTAGTGTAGAGGATATCACTGGAGCCTCCGGAGCTCCGAACCTGGGTTCGATTCCCAGCAGACCTGTTTATTAGAACATTAGGGTTTAATGAATAGTTTTATTTTTATATTATTCTTAGTATAAGGGTATAAAGACAGAAAGTAAATAACAAAGATATCAAAAACAGAATCAGTTTTAAAGGTGCTTATATATGTCTAGAGGATTTAATCGTCGCTTCTTGCGTGCTGGAAGAAGGATATCTTTGGTTCAGCTAATTCTCATAGCAATAATACTGTACTTTTTACTGCGTATCCTTTTGCCACTTTTGTGGACTCTGTTTTTGATCGTAGTTCTGATTATACTCTTGAAAGTAGTGCTGGAAAACTTCTAATTAATTTTTGATGCATTCCAGATATTTCTGAACTTCTGGATGTTGGAATGTTTTATTTAGAAACAGAAGTAAATTATAGCCCGAATTTGACAGAAGCATACATTTTAGAATGTATAAATGGGCTTCAGGCTTCTGTTTTTTCATACAATTCACATTTATCTCTGATGTTTATTGATTTTTGACATTTTTCATTTTACCTACAGGTAATGTGTCAGAGCAATGTGTTTTTTGTAAGAAAATACTATATTAATTAACAGAATCTGTCAAATTCGGGTTATAGTCATTTACGCAAAGAGTTACACTTGAAATTGAACTGACCTATCTTCCGGTTCGATGCATTGTATTTTTAGTTCTCTCTGAGAAGTGAAGTGTAAATTGTTGAGTTCATAACTATAGTAACTATACACTGAATAGTTACTATTATTTTTATCAGTTAACCTGATACACTTTCAACTTGTGAACTCATAGGTCAAAACATGATTGTATTCTCATGCTTACTGTTTGACTTTTAGAATATGTCCTTTTACATCTTATTTTAAAAATGTCTCAAAGCGGCTTAGATGAGAGGCGTTTTTACTGTTAGTGGAAACACAAAAACGCAATGAGAAAGGAATCCAGGAAAAACTCAAAAATGCATTAATCTTTTCCCCTAAAACAACTGCATTTTACCCTTTATCTCAATAGACGGTCTTCAATTATGGCTCTATTCAAACAAGAAGTAATTTTAAGAAAACAACTGTAAACTAAGTAATGAAAGAAAGTATCCAGTTTCAAAATATTAAAGGAACAAAGAATCCTCTTGATAGTGATATCTATGTATCACAAAGAAATTAGAAGACCTGAGAAAGCAGATAGACTTAATGAGTGATCAACTAGGCAGGAAAGATGACCCGATCAGCCAGCTTAATGAAGTGACCCAAAAGCAAGCCGTACACATTCAGAACTTGATCCAGGAAAACAGTAAACTAAACATGAAGTTATTACCAGAGGTTACCGAGAATAAAAAATCATGGTGGAAATTTTGGTAACTCCCCCTTAAAAAGCTGTCAGATTTTAAAGGGAGAGTTAATAAAAGGAGGTGACCTTATAATTATTCAATAGTCCCGTCTTCAGCAGACATTCCTAATATGTCACCGTATCGGGTCATTTTTGCAGTGTAAGTTATTGGGCTTCCTTCTTTTAACTGTAATAATTTATCCTTTTGGTCATCCCTCATTTTGACAATCACGTCTGATACCAATGTACTGGATTTATGTTTTACTTGCACAGTATATGAACCATAACTTTCAGACACCGATGACACAGTGCCAGACCATGTTACATATTTTCCTTTATAATTATCATCGAAGAAACTTTCTTTCTGTAAAGATGTGGCTGTAGAGTCCGAATAGAGGGCAAAATCCGAAAACGAAGTGCTTACTATTTCTTTTTCAGGCTCTTCACTGCTTGAGGTTTCTTTTTCAGGTTCTTCGCTGCTTGTGGTCTCCTTAACAGTTTCATTACTGCTTGAAGTGGTTACATTTTTCTGCTCAGTTGCTGCTTCAGAAGCTGTATCAGGTTCTTGGACCTGACTTGATGTACTATCATCTCCGCCAGAGAAAAGAGCAACTATAAACAATAAGACAAAAATTCCAAGAATAATTTTAATAATTTTATTCAATGCTTTAAACTCCATTTTTCGTTTTTGGTTTTATTATAATAATTTCATAATCGGCATCAATATCGACTATATTCTCATTTTGCAAATCGAATTTATCATGTAAGAAAGCATGCCGATAAATAGAAACTCTGTTATTTTTATCCATGATAATTCTCATTTCTGCAAGATGTCTATATATTCGAAGAGAAATATATAATCGTTTGTATTTGGTTCAGTCCTTCTAGAGTAGAGTTTATTGACTGTATTTATTGATATTTTTGTAGTTTGTCATCTGCATTCATACTTTTCAATAATAGTTGATAAAACGGTCTATTTTGCAAAAAAAGTTGTTCAGGACAATTTAAAATCAGTTTAATGCGATTTTATGCCGTTTACTCTCATTATAGTGACTTTTAATCCGAAACTAAAGGAAAAAACTCGAGTTGAATTTTAAATACATCATTAATATTTATAATTCTGTGCAATTTTGCAGAAAAAATCATATAAAATGTGATTTTACTAAACAGAAGTAATATTAGTTAAGTCAATTCACGGAATTCGGTATTAAGCTGTTTTCAACGGTGATATTTTAAAGGCATTAGATGTAATTTTTTAGCTAAAAAAGAAATTATAGGCCGTTTATCGGTTTTTAAAGCATTTTCATTAATTCTGGCAAAACCTCAGTTGTAGGATGAAAGAAAGTCAAAATATCCAAATTGAAAAGATCATCATTAATAGACTTCGTCATGATGGCCGTAATATTCCAGAATAACAATTTTTTCCTTTTCATCTACAGAGAAAATCAACACAAAATGAGAGTCAATATGAACTCTTTTCCAGTGATTGAGAGGAAACCTCAAATTTTTATATCTATGTGGGTCCTGAAGAATCTCATTTACCTTACTAAATATAATTTCAACTTGCTTCTTATCCTTTTTTGCCAGCTTCTCAACAACTTTTTGAACTTCGGGTTTTACCTGTAACCGATACATGTCAGATCAAGAATTAAGCATTTTTTTCCAGTTCTCAATTGTTCCGACATCTATAGGTTCCTGTTTCATGATTTCCTGGGCTTTTTCAATAAATTCAGGCCTAAGCTCAGGTTCCATGAGCTCTTTTTCATATTCAGCAGCCATATGCATGATAGCAGCACTTTTGTCTTTTAAGCCGTATTTGGCTTTTATGATATTGAGAACCCTATTTGTTTTTTCATCAATTCGAATAACTGCTTGAACTATAATGTATACCTCATATATATATGGAATAATTTCATATATATACATAATGTTGAAGCAATTTTAGAGGTTCCGTTGCAAAAAATTTGATTATTTTCTCGACTATGTCAGACTAGACGGCAGTGTATCGATTTTTTTCTGTAAATTCAAAGTCAAATTTTTATATACTAAGCAAAACTTAGTTTTCTTGCTATTGGATTCTCAAACCACAAACTTTATAAGATTTCTAATTTTACAGAAAAAGTAGCACACTGCCTCCCTAAAATTAGAAATTGAATTTTAAGGTGCTTAAATCTTAAGTACTCAAATTCCAAATAGTGTATAGAATTTCCTATAACTGGAACAGCTATGTGACTTTTATAATATAAAGTAAAATTGTCTTAGGATGAGCTTGCTTATTGGCTTTGGGATGAGCTTGCTTATTGTCTTTAGGATAAGCTTGCATTATTGGCTTTGGGATGAGCTTGCTTATTGGCTTTAGGATGAGTTTGCATTCCGAAAGTTAGGTTCTGAATGTACAGTTTTAAAGTATCAAAATAGGAGGGGGTTCTGATTACGAAAGTAGTTGTCATATTGCTTGTATTGTTGTTAATTTTTGTAGCTGGATGTACTGAAAAAAAATCTCAGATTTCTAAAGGTGCAACTGCAGAAGATGCGACTTTAAAAGATGCAAATATAATTCATAAAACATATGGAGGGTTTACTCTTCCGGAAATGCAGATGCAAGAACTAACTGTAAATAGCACAGCAGTTGTATTTACCACATCCGATACTGAAGGAAATTTCATGAAAAAATATGAAAAGCCCTTCAATGAAACTGCTTTTAAAGAACTTATCACTTTATTTGAGAATAATAAATTCCTTGAGATGAATGATAGTTATACTCCTCATGCAGGGCAGCCTATAGTTACGGATGTAGGAACGCTTGAAATCAGCCTGATCGAGGGAAATAAAACAAAAACAGTGAAGGTAGACCCTTACTTTTCTGATTATATGCCTGAAAGACTGCAAGAAATTGATTCGAAATTGCTTGAACTTAGAGCATATGCCCTTTCAACTTCCCCGCAAGAGGCTGAAAGGATAGGCAGAACCTGGGTAGAAAATGCACCAACTTATAGTTATGATGGCTTTGACCTGAAGCTTGAAAATCACACGATTCTTGAGACAATACCTGAACAGCATTTCCTCACCTATACATTTACGAGCAGGCAGGGTGGTTACGGAAATAGGACAGGCCAGATGACGATTCAGGTTATTACTCCACACAAAATCGAGATAATTGTCTCTGAGAAAAATGTAACATCTGCTGTTATCGACGGTGAGTGGGATGAACTTTCCCAGCAACCTATTCCCAAAGAAACTGATGCGAATGATATGAATAATACTACTGAAGCATCTGCAGAAGGGAAACTTGTAGAAATGAAATACAAAATAACTGAAGAAAATAACTGAAGAAAAGGCACCCTGAAATAAATGGTATGAAGAAGGAAATATTCAATTTATTAAGGCGCCAACTCAGTCAGAACTGATTATTGTCTACTACGGAACTGTATATAATATTGAATTAAATGAGGTAAATAGAATAAAGGGTGATAACCTTTCCAATCATTTGGATGGAGCTTATTACGTGGCGAAAGTAAAAGCAAATGAATCTGATAAAATGAAAACTCTTGGATGGACCGACCTTTAAGAGGTCTAAGCGTTTTATGAGAACAATTGGGAAAATTGAAATAATGAGAGCAGAAGAGGTATATTTTGTCTCAAAATCTCTCTTTTCCTCTCTTTTAAAGTAAAAAGCTATAAAAAGCCGGACTTAAGGAGCTGTAACCCAAAGCTAGCCGTTACTGGCAAGGACGGAATTTTCAGGAAAAATATCAAAGATCTAACCTACCTTCAGGACGGAATCCTGAAAACGCAGACAAATCTCGTCCCTATCTCATTCTTGTGGTATTTGAAGATCAGAATCGATCAAACTGACATCATACATTCACCTGACCATCCGAATGATTATGAAAATTAAAAATGCGACCAATCCAGCCAGGTATATCCAGCGGATATAAATTCGCCGATTTACTGTTCTCGAGTCTAATAATTTACCTGTTGAGTACAGAATTACCAAATCCATCAGTAAGATGGGAAACAGATAAATCCACTCTAACCATCCTAACAAAAACGGCAAACTGCTTGCAGCAACCACCAGTAAGAAAATTGCTCCGCTGATTTTCAATGCATTTTCACAGCCAATTACCAGAGCTAAGGAACGGGACCCTGCCTGACGGTCGCCTTCAATATCCATAGCATCTGCTGCAATCTCTTCTCCTAAGTCCGTAAGCATTAATATGACTGCGAAAAACCAGACTATTGTTTCAAAAGGTTTGTTTACTGCTATGCCACCAAAAATAAAAGTCATACCGACTGAAAAGCTGACCATAAGATTTCCAATAAGACCTGCCTTTTTGAACTTCCAGTTGTAAAGAAAACCCACTGCCCAGACCAGAAGAACTATCAGTAAAGCCTCTAAGCTAATCAGGTAGCCTGTAATAAATCCAAGCACTGCCACAATAATTGAGAGTAAAATGACCTCTCGTTCGGTAACAAGACCAGTCGGCAGTGGTCTTTCTGGAGCGTTTATTTTGTCAATTTCGAGATCAAAATAATCGTTCATGATGAGAGACGTAGCCGAAATAAAAAAAATACTTAGAAACCCCAGTATAATTTCGGTTGTGGTAGGAAGTGCACCTAATGCCAGTAATTCCCCTAGTATTACGCATACTCCTGCAGTAAATGGCAGTTCAAAACGGAATAAGCGGAACAGCCCAAGGATTTTCGGTCTAAGCATAAAAATACTATAAGTAAGGAATGCTTTAATTTTTTGAGTGGATTTTTAATTCTTTTTAATTATTTTATTCACTTTTAACTTTTTAACTCTGTTTAACTTTTTAATTCTTTTAATCTTTTAACCTCTTTTGTTTATAGAGCAAGAGAAACAGGCTGCTGCATTACTTTTACCTGGCCCTGGTTCAGCCGTTACTGCTGTTCTTCTTGTCATTAATTCCAGCTGCTTTTCTGGTGGTATATAGATATAAGAAAACCCCAACGATTGACATTACTTCTAAAATTGTGAAATAAATCATTTGTGAGCTGTCACCTGAGTTATAGTTATGCCAGATGAATAAAAGGTAACCAAAGCAGTAAACCACGTTGGCATAGAACGCTTTATTGACTATGACCATGTACGACGCTATTATATTCGGAATAATTATCCAAATATTTTCTATCATTTTTCCCATCCGTTTTATTGTTAAAGCTTTTGAGAGTCCTAATTTCTTCGTTGTTAAAAAAGAACCTGAATTAAGTTCCCCTTCCACTCTGTGCCTGAAAATGAAAAAACACATAAAATAATTGATTTTGAATAAAAATACCAGTAACCAGTATATTAAGTTTGTTGAGGAAAGTTTTGAAGTTTCACAGTTTTTTAGAGAACCTTTAATGGAACTGTA
>NZ_LMVP01000525.1 GCF_002287235.1 Methanosarcina spelaei | reverse complement strand
GGTTTTGGACCTCGTTCTCCCATAGTATAAATATACGATTTTCAAATATATAATACCAATTAGATACAAATTGACCATCAATGTTTTCCTTGCAATAATTTAAGACATTTGGATAAAAGATATCGTACCAGATACAATATGAGTGTGATTGAGAATCTTGAAAATATTAAAAAACTCGGTATAGAAGAATTTCTAAGAAATGAAAAAATAAGATGGACATGTATCGAATGCGGCGGCACAATTTGTGTTCATAAAGGCAGTTGCTATGACTGTGGGAGAAAAACTTGAATTGAAAATTTTATCACTGGGAATTTGACAACTTTAACTATTAAATTATCGTCCACATCAATTGCTTGAACTTCCAATATTTATCATGCACTATAAGTAAACTTTTCATACCGGTGTGTAAATATAAGCTATTTAAATAAAATAAGGGGGACTAATGGAATTGGCTTCATCCAAAATTACTCCTGTTTTTTCTCTGGTAGCATTTGCAGCTATTCACAGCCTGACTGCGAGCCTGCCCTTCAAACGCCTCCTCATGCGAGGCCTGGGTTCCAGGGCAGACAGGTTGTATCTGCCTGCATATAGCCTTATTGCGGTACTGACTATATTGCCGCTCATTTATCTGCTTTATAAAAATCCGGGGCGAATTCTTTACAGAATACCTTCTCCCTGGCGCTGGCTGATGGTCAGCGGGCAGTTAATTGCTGCACTTATTGCCCCTAGAGCTTTTCGGGATGCACCTCACAGATTCAAAATAAGTTCACAGCTTTCCGCACCTCAGACTCCTGAAGCAGGTTCCCTTAATATCCGGGGCATTTACCGATGGATAAGGGATCCCTTTCTGCTCTCAGGCCTGGTATTGATATGGTTAACTCCTATTATGACTGTCAATCTGCTTATCATATACCTTTTGACTACGATATACCTATTTCTTGGGTCCCTTCACTGGGAAACAAGGCTGGTTGCACAGTTTGGTGACGAATATCATGAGTACCAAAAGCGGGTTCACAGGATAATTCCCGGATTAAGGGTAAGCATTAAACCCGGATTTTAAAGATATTTGTGAAATAGTCCTCTCAATATTGAAAAATGTATAGTGCCTAAAGTGTAATAGTCAGAAAAGACAATTAAAACTGCTGCATTTTTCGAGCTTTGATGACTTATAGATTCTACTTCACTCCTATAGTGAGAGTAGTAAATATAACCCAATATCCCTGGCAAGACAGACTATCGTATGGCAAAACAGACTATTATATGGCACGGCAGACTACTATATCTAGCAAAATACATTGGGGAAAATCACAAAAAACTATTATAGCAATGAACCCGGAAAGGTAATGAACCCGGAAAGGTTTGGACTGAATCGTCCTTTGACGAGTCAAATAACTTAATTAGGATGCTCGATAAGATGCTTGACAATAACGATTTTATGGGCTGAAAATTATTGTCCACTAAGACATTTTTTAAAATTCTTATATTTATTTCGATCTTGTCCTCTTTTGTAGCTTTTTGTGATATAAAGAATTTAAACCAAAAAAGTTATTAAGTACGCCTAATCAACAAATATAATTAACAAAACAATATAATTTTTATATTTATTCGTCAATTTTTTATTGTGATAACATGGAAAAAAAGATTATCCCAAAAAACCCAAGCAAGATAAAGCTACATTACTGATAAATGTCACCAGGTATATTACTAGTCTTTTTTTGTTTGCAGGCTTATTATGCCTGCATATTGGTGAAACTCTTGCAAGAATGTGTTCAATTATGATGGGAATTACATCTATTCCTTTAATTGCAAATGCTATAAAAAAGAAAGTCGGTGCATCAGGTTCCCTTCTTCTGACAATTTTAATTGCTATTTGCCTGTTGCGATGGGTATCACAGTAGATTGCATTTGATCTTGCAGTAAATAGCAGTGAGAATTAGTTGAAAGGCAACTCTTCGGACCCGGATTCAAGACAACAAAGTTTTCTACAATAGCTTTTAAAAAATACTCTAAAAACCTCGAATAAACTCAGGAAAGTAGTAAGATAATAGATTCATTTATTATCTTACTTCACTTCTTTCATCATTATTAATGTGAAGCTCGCATCCATTAACATGCATACTTATGCCATATACATCCGACAACAGAAGTTTCATTTTTTACTCCCTGATTTTGAGTCTTAATTTGGAGTTCCAAATTCAGAATTTAAGGGTCATCTGTCTCTATCAGCTTTTCATTTGTAATTTTGGCTTTGTCCCTAATTTTAGGGAGATATTTGAGTTTTCCTTATTCCCTACATTTCTTAGACCAGTCTCAGGACAGGACTCTCCATCTAAGTGTGTTGGGAGATATGGTGTGTGTTAGAGCAGATTCTGAAGACTGATGAGAGGTCAGGAGGTGTTTTGAGAAGCTCAGCTTCGATGCTGTGTAATGGCCATATCCATATTCATAAAATTGATAGAGTTCAGGTAAATTACAGATATTTCGTCGACCCTTGCTGAAAATAAAATTGCGTGCGTCCCTCTGGATTTAAGGGGCAGGGTACTCCTGGCTCCTGGCATTCCTAGAAAAATAAAAAAAATTTTGTAAAAACTTCTATTGTATTAACTTCTTATGACCTTTATTTTTTTGGTTATAGCAACTAAAGGCATTAATAAAGGAACTTACACTGTTTTCATGTTTTATACAAAAAAATAAAGCTTTATCAAGCTTTAAACTCGCATCTAGATTTTTATTTAATTCTCTAAAAATAAGTATACTTATATTTTAATTTACCCTGTGATTTCTGAGTAAATTTATTCTGTTGTTTTGGTTAAGGGTGTATTAACCAAACTATGGATACAAATAGGAGGAAATTATATGAAAAATAATGGAAAGTTTATGTGGAAAATAGCAATACCTGTTTTCACTATATTAATGATGTTGACTTTATTGTCTACAGCAGCCTCTGCATCAGTTTATACATACAAAACTCCCCTTGGTGCAGGAACTCCTCCGGCAACACAACGTCTAACCGGTGGAGGCAATTGCATTGATTATACTGCAGTAGCCGCTTCATGTACTGATCCGCGACTAGTACGATTCAAAGACCTGTCAAAAGGTAAAGAGACATATATCAGATGGGACTTTGGAGATGGAACCTGTCTACAAGGGACAAAAATTACCCCGGCATTAAAGAATCCGGTACACAAGTTTTCAAAAAAGGGTTGCTATATTAGCTGTCTGACTATCAAGTGTACTAATTATAAGTGGAAGTTGTGGGTTCATAAGACTGTTGTTGTTAAATAATTAAAAAAGTTGTAAGTTGACTTGGTTAAAAGTTGACTTATCACTTTTAATTTATACCCTTTGTTTTATACAGTCTTTGTAATAGTTATCCAAAGCAAATAACCTCAAAAACTCCTCATAGTTTCCAACTGGTATTTCTAATAAATGAAAAATAAAGATGTGCATGCCCGAGTGTGGTGGTACAGTCTTTTTTCATATAGGCAATTGTTACAACTGTAGGAGAAAACCTAATATTTTTAAAACATGCAAGTAAAATTTTTAAAACGTGTAAATAAATTTTTTCATTATTAGTACGGAGACACCATTTATTAAATAAAAATGACTACTTGAGGTTGTTTTGTCTGCAATTGTCCCTGTTTTATCTCAAGTAGCATTCGCAGCTATCTACAGCCTGACTTCAAGCCTGCTCTTTAAGTGCCTTTCACGAAGACCTGATTTCTTGGACAGATTAATTTCATTTTCCGGTTACACCATCGTTGCAGGGTTGACGATTTACCGTTCGACTATCGCTCTAGAAAAAACCGGGATGAATTTTCTCTACAAATTACTTTCACAGATATTTTCAGTCTGGCTCCTGCTGATGGTTCGCAGTAGTTATTGCTGCTATCACTTAGGTTAAAATAATCAATCTCATTAAAAAATTCAATATCAATTGCTATATCTATACGATTGAAATTTAATTTAAGTTAATTATATATTGCTTGCCTCTGATGTTTACATGCAATAGCATAGCGAACAAACAGTGTATGAATTCTCGTCAACTGATCATTGAATGAGAATTCGATTTTACTATTTTTTTCAATTTTGACACAGGAATTTCTGCTTAAATACTTGCGAAACCAGGTTCTTGAGTAAACCAACTAAGTAACAATTAAAAGAAAATTGATATATGAGCCTATCTCACAAGTAATATTATGTTTAAATTATAAATTTATTTTTATGTCATTTCGTGAAATCGATGATGTTCTATGGGAATCCATGGAACCTTCTCTTCCTTCACAGAAACCGCATACAGGAAGGCCACGTGCAAATATGAGGAAGTTAATGAACGGTATTTTGTACGTCGTTATGACAGGTTGTACGTGGAAAGACGTTCCCAGGAGATACGGATCTAAGTCAACAGTACATAAATTCCATCTATATCTGTGTGAACATGGTATCTATCTGAAGATTTTCAATGAACTTTTGAACAAAGGTTACGTTAGGAAAATATATCTTTCTTATTGCTTTACTGATACAAAGGATGTTCCGGCTAAAAAAGAGGAAATATCGGCTACGATGGCCACAAAAAAATAAAAGGAATAAAAATAAGCGTTTTAGTAGATCTACAAGGTCTAAATCTCTCGATTATTATTGTTCCTACAAATAAGAATGATTCAACACTTTATATACCTACACTTAAAAATTTCAACCTAAAGAGATTCGAAGATATTACTCCAAACACTATCAACGAGTTTTATACGGAGCCATACTTCTGGGTAACAACTTATTTGCAACTTATTTAATACTGTAATTATATTTATCTTCCTCAAATGAGTATAATCGAGTAAAATTCACAGCTTTTAATTATCATTAGGGAGAATTCTTTCCCATGACAGAGACTATGTATCTTCTTTTTCCTATTGTTTATGCGCTTATTAATGCAGCTTCTTATGCCCTTTATGGAATTGATAAATTCAAGGCAAGAAAGGATAAATGGAGAATTTCAGAACAGGGCCTGTTAATCGTTTCTCTCTTAGGGCCAATCGGTGCGCTCCTCGGAATGCAGCAGTTCAGGCACAAGACCCAGAAGCCGATCTTCAAACTTCTAGTGCCTGCATTTGCAGGAATTCACATCCTGTTAGTGCTCTGGATCAATCTCTAAGCCGAAGGAACTCAGTTTTAGGCTCAACCAGTTACAAGAACGATCTAAACGAGTACAGGAGAGAATAAAACAGGCATTTGAAGAAGAGAAAGTAAGCCTTAGAGAAAGTAAGCCTTAGAGAAAGTAAGCTTTAAAATTCATGTACAGACTAACATTATTTTTATTTTTTATAAAACGCATTTTATAGTCTCTCTATAAATTGTCATAGTCGCCATTATGGAACATCCACCTGAACAGCCTGGTTATGAAGCGTATCGTATGACTTAAGAATCATCACCGGTAACCTGCAGTTAATGTATAGTTTGTAGAAGAATCTTAGAAAACCTGAAAACAAAATTAAATTTGAGATTTGGTTTCTCTGGAAACTTTCAGAGAAACTCGAAGCTTGAAGGAGCCATCGGGAATTGATTCGAGAATACATCTATTTGAATTTTGGAGACGCATTTTGCCCTTTGGAGACACATTTATTTGGATGATATATCCTCCGCCTCTTTAGCTCCGGCCTCAAGTTCCTCTTTGTGTTGAGGGTCAAACTGAAGTAACAGGGCCTGAAACTCTCCGATATGCGTTTTTTCCTCTTTTGCCACATCCATAAGTACAGCTTTTATATTCTCATTTTTTGTTAAGTTTGCCATCTGTTCATAAAGGTTTACGGCATCAAGCTCGGCAACGATTGCAGCTCTGAGGATTTCTTTATCAATGTCTCCTTCGGATACATTTTTAATATCTACAGGTATCTTGGATAACAAATTACTCCTCCTGATTATATATATGTGGATATAAAAATAAATACGTATACTAGATTACGTTTACTAGATTACGTTTACTAGATTACGTTTACTAGATTACGTTTACTAGATTACGTTTACCAGATTACGTTTACTAGTACTGCGATTCCGAAGTAGGTTCATAAAACTTAACTTTTGAATAGATCCGAAGATCACTGATCTTTCTAGGGAAATAAAGAATTGATTTTGGAATCGAAGCACTAGATTACGTTTACCAGATTACGCTTACCATATCAATGAACTAGATTAATTGTAAGATCAACTGTAGCTGATCCTGTAAATCGCATTATTCTTGTCATCGGAAACAAGCAGGGCTCCGTCAGGCATTACAAGAACATCCACAGGTCTTCCCCAGGCTGCAAGTCCCTGAAGCCAGCCGTCAGCAAAAGGCTCATAACTTACAGGTTTTCCATTTTCCAACCTGACAAGAGAGACCCGATATCCGATTGGGATTTTTCGGTTCCAGGAGCCGTGTTCGGCAATAAAGATCTGGTTTCTGTACTCTTCAGGAAACATTGTACCGTTGTAAAAAGTCATTCCAAGAGCAGCCACATGAGGGCCCAGTTTCATTTCTGGATGTGTGGATTCCGAGCAGTTCCTGAGTTTCCCGAATTCAGGGTCCGGAATATCTCCTCCGTGGCAATAAGGAAAACCAAAATGCATTCCCTGCACAGGCGCCCTGTTAAGTTCATCCGGAGGTACATCATCTCCAAGCCAGTCCCTTCCGTTGTCAGTAAACCATAATTCTTCGGTCCTGGGATTCCAGTCAAACCCGACAGTGTTCCTGACACCCTTTGCAAAAATCTCAAGCTGGCTTCCGTCGGGTTCCATTCTCATGATTGTTCCGTACCTTTCGTCTTCTCCTTCCTTATTACAGATATTGCACGGCATTCCGACAGGTACATACAGCTTTCCGTCAGGTCCGAATTTTATGTATTTCCAGCCGTGAGCACGGTCGGATGGGAAATTATCATTCACCACAACAGGTTCAGGCGGATTTTCAAGCCGTGCTTCGATGTCATCATAGCGGATCACCCTGGAAACCTCAGCAACATATAGAGAGCCATTCCTGAACGCTACCCCGTTTGGCATATCCAGTCCCTCAGCAAGTACAAGTACCTTGTCGGCTTTACTGTCGTTGTTTAGGTCAAGAACAGCATAAACTTTTCCGGCATCCCGGCTTCCGACAAAAAGCGTGCCGTTCGGGCTAAGGGCCATTGACCTCGCACCCTCGACATTCTCAGTATAATAATCAATTGAAAAACCGGGTGGAAGCTTGATACAGTCAATTCCGGTCCCGTTTTCTCCGCAACCATTAACCGGTATGGTTCTGAGAGCCGCATAAGCTACAAAAATAAGTGCAATGACTGCAAAAAAACCAAGTATTACTTTTGTTCCCTTCATTTCCCCACCATATTGCTTAAAATAGATTAACGCATCAGAGGCCTCCAGTTTCATTAGATAAGATAATTATCTTTTTTCTTTGAACAGGTTGCCTCATAAATCTCTATTCTAAAACTTTCCTTAAGTTTCCCCAATTTAAAACTGGAAAGTACAGTGTTGAAGTGATTTTCTTAGTTATATACTCCTTAATTATATAGTCTCCAGCTTTATTAAAATATCTCTGGACCAATAAGGAAATACTTATATCGTTTTTTGCCGTACTGTGTAAAATATATCAAAATTTTCCCATGTTTTAAACTAAATTTAAGGACTTGAATGTAAAAATTATACAATCGCAGATTTTCAAAAAATTAGCTTTGAAGTTTTTGAAATAAGATAAGAAAAGTGGTAATGATGAATAGCGTGAAAATAAAGAAAATGATCAAGTCAATGCTCCTGTTCATTTTCATAGATCTGGCTGTTTTTGCTTCAGGCTGCACGGAAAAAAACCTGACTGCCGAAGATATTGCAACCCAGATGCTGGAGAAACAGGACAGCATTCAGGATTATTCGTATACAATGCACTCTACTTACTATACCGGGGAAAAGACAATAGAAACCGAATTTAAAACCATATACAAGAAACCTCATATGATTAAGAACTTTATACAGGAACCCGGAAAGGAGGAAGAGACGCTTGTACTTTCAGATGGAGAGTTCCGGTGGACCTATACTCCCGGTACAAATACAGTAACGAAAACAAAGCTTCCCAAAACTCCTGAAATAACTAAAAGTGACTATATGACTCTCATAGGAATTAGCCTTAATGATAGTAATGTCTCTTTACTGGGAGTTGAGGAAATTAACAACAGGGAAACTTACCTGCTGAAAGCAAGTCCTAAAGAAACAGTAGAAAGCGCTGCACAATACTACGCGAAAGTCTGGGTAGATAAAGAAACATGGATTCCTCTTAAGTACGAGATGTATGACAATAGTGGAAACCGAACAGCAAAAACCGAAATATGGGATCTTAAAGTTAACTCAGGGATTCCTGACTCAGAATTTGTTTTCAATATTCCTGAAGGTGCCGAAATAAAAACAACGAGTTAAAACAACTGGATAAAACAACAGGTTAAAAAATTGGATAAAACAACAGGTTAAAAAATTGGATAAAACAACAGGTTAAAAAATTGGATAAAACAATATAGGTTAAAACAATATAGGTTAAAACAATATAGGTTAAAACAATATAGGTTAAAACAATATAGATTAATACTTTCACCCGACTTCCTTAATCCATTTTTATATGTTTTTCTATATCTGAGGATAATGCCTTCTTCCAGTTCGAAGATAAATGATCCTCAAAGGCGAATTACCTTCCACGCGGATATGGATAGTTTCTTTGCGTCAATTGAGGTAAGGGAGAGGTCAGAACTAAAAGGATTGCCTGTAATTGTGGGCTCTGACCCGAAAGGAGGCTCAGGAAGGGGAGTTGTGAGTACCTGCTCTTACGAGGCACGGAAATACGGAATTCATTCCGCAATGCCAATATCACAGGCTTACAGGCTTTGTCCGGATGCAGTTTTTTTGCCTGTAAACATGAAGCTATATGCGAGCGTTTCGACAGAAATTATGGAACTTTTAAAGGGATTTGCAGACAGGTTCCAGCAGGTCAGCGTGGATGAAGCCTATCTTGTGCCAGGTCCCGAGATAAAGAGTTTTGAAGAGGCTGCCCTTTACGCCCTCAGGATCAAGGATGAAGTAAAGAAGCAAGAAGGAATTACCTGTTCAGTCGGAGTCGGGCCGAATAAGTTAATCGCAAAAATTGCGTCTGGATTCCAAAAGCCTGACGGTCTTACTGTTGTCAGGCCCGAAGATGTAAAGGAATTTCTTTTTCCGCTACCGGTCTCAAAAATTCCCGGAATTGGAGAAAAGACAGCTGATACATTGAAATCAATGGGCTTAAACAGGGTAAAAGACCTTGCAACCTGTGATGTACAGCTGCTTTCTGAAAAATTCGGTAAAATGGGACTCCGCATGAAGCAACTGGCAAACGGCCTTGATTTTGGAGAGGTTAGGGAAAAGGAAAGTGTAAAATCAATCAGCAGGCATGGAACCTTTACTGAAGATACCAGTGACCCTGTAAAAATCGCCGGATCTCTGGATCTTCTTGCAGAAAGTGTGCACAGTTCCCTTCTTAAAAACAGGTTCCTTTTCAAAACAGTAACCCTTACCGTGCGTTTTGAAGATTTTTCTACCTATACACGCTCAAAGACCATCCCAATCTGGACTTCGGACATCTTTGTAATCAAAAGGACAGCCATGCAGCTTCTCTCCGAATTTATAGGGAATCGAAAGTTCAGGTTAGTAGGCATAGGAGTTACCAAACTCCGCGAAAAGGACGAAAAGCAAACCCTGATTACTGATTTTACATAATTTTCTGTTCCAAGCCTTTTCAAAAAACTGCTTGCCCGCAAGCCTTTTCAAAAAAGGCTTGAGCGAAAACGGACTGCCAAATACAAAATGTCATAGGCCGTCATACTTATATTTTTATAATAGAAAAAACCAATTAGGTTTGATGAAAAAAGCTGTAAAGATGGCTCTGGCCCTTCTCATAATTGTTGTCCTGACTGTGCTTATAGCTTATGCTACACTTCCTTATTTAAATTATATTTTTGGGGCTCTGATCCTCTTTGTTATATTTCGACCTCTTTATCATTTTCTCATAAGAAAACTAAGGCTTCAGAAGCAATTTGCAGCCGTACTTGTAATAATAATTTCTATTTTTGTTGTACTGATACCTTTCTACTTTCTTTTGAACACAATTGTCAACGAAATCGAACAACTTCTAGTTAATCAGGCGTCCATTCTCGCATCTATTGAGGCTGGAGGCCACTTTTTAACCAATTCTCTCTCAAGTCTGAATATTCCTATAGATGTGTTCCAGACCAAAATAGAAGAGAAAGCAATGGAATTTGCTTCACGGGCCGTTAACTACACAAGCCTGTTCATTGTGGGGTCAATCCAGAGCCTGAGTCAGCAGTCTATTGGGCTATTGATAATGTACTTCATGCTCTATTACCTCTTTACCGGAGAAGATTCGGATTTTATGCGCCAGGTCTCTGTTGCAGTCCCTTTCAATGAAGAAAATACAGCAACTCTCCTGGATGAATTCCGAAAAATTGTTCGGACTACTCTTATTGCCAGCGGGGCAGTTGCTCTTGTCCAGGGTGGAGTTCTGACAATTTTTTTTTTTTTTTTAAATTTTCAGGGAGCTTTCCTCTGGGGCTTCATTGCAGCAATCTTATCCTTTTTGCCTGTTGTCGGAGCACCTTTAGTATGGGTTCCTGCAACTATTGTCCAGTTTTTTCAGGAAGACTATACTGCAGCAATCGCTATACTTGCAGCTGGGATCTTTATAAGTGTTATTGACAACTTCCTCAGGCCCATTATCCAGAAAAAAGTCGGAGAAATCCATCCATTTCTGTCCCTGCTTGGAGTTGTTATAGGAATATCCCTTTTCGGGCTATTAGGAATCGTTATAGGCCCCCTTCTGCTCTCCTACTTTGTTCTGACCGTACAGATGTTTTCCAGAGAATACCTTTCTGGAATGGAGTAAATTGTGCAGATAGAAATACTTGGGTGTGAGTCTTTTGGGGCAAGATCACTTGCCTGCTTTGTAAAGACAGATGAAAGAACAATTCTGATTGATCCGGGAGTAGCGCTTGCACGCTTTCGCTCAGGCCTGCTTCCCCACCCAATAGAGGTTGCTGCAGCTTTCAGGATAAAAGAAAAAGTTCTTTCTGCGTTTGGACAGGCTACAGATGTTGTTATCAGCCATTTTCACGGGGATCATATGCCAATGAGAGCTGAAGATCCATATCAGCTCCCGATGGAAGCCCTTCCTTCGCTTGACGAAATAAGCTTCTGGTGTAAAGGCCCGGAAAAAATCTCAGGCCTTTCTTTAAAGCGAAGACGTGAACTCTCGAATTTTCTGGGTTTTCCTCTCCCTGCTTCGGAAGGCAGGAAGTCTGACAATCTGGAGTTTTCTTCTCCTGTCCCTCACGGGACCAGAGATAAAGGCTTCGGGACTGTAATGATGACCCGGATCTGTGAGGGAGATGAGATTTTTGTCCATAGTTCTGACATTCAGCTTCTGGACAGGGAAACTGTCCTTAAAATACTTGCCTGGGAACCCACGATTGTTTTTGCCTCAGGCCCTCCTCTTTATCTTTCACACCACGTCCCTGAGGCAGGAAAAGAGGCCTTGGAAAATGCTCTCTTTCTGGCCAGAAACGTGGATACCCTGATTCTGGACCACCATTTGCTCAGATCCTTTGAAGGATATGGCTGGTTAAAAGAACTGGCCGGAAAGGTCGAAACCCGGGTGCTATGTGCTGCGGAATTTATGGGAAAAAAACCTGAACTTCTTGAGGCTCAGAGGAAAATCCTTTATGAAAAAACGCCCGTACCTTCAGGCTGGCACGAAGCCTATGCAAATGGTAAAGCAGGTTTTGGGGAGTTTCTCTGACAAGGTAACTGGAAGGAAAACAGTATAATCGATTTTTTCGGATAAATAGGCTTTATCGAATAGGTGGGCTTATAGTTCAGCTTTTGAATTTGTATTTAGTATTGTTGGAACGCACTGGTATAATTGTTATATGATTGTTAAGAGCGCACTGGCATAATTTTTATATAATTGTTATATAATTGTTAATATTATACCTGGGTGTAATTGTCTATATTCTTAATTTGTTTGGAGCGCTGTTCATAATAATCGTATAGTTCTTTTCCCCAGGCCCGAGCTCCTGGATCAAAGCAGATTACATACTTTCGGTCAAAGACCGTACTTTTTGGGAAAAGAGCCATTGCCATGAAATTATCAGCTGCTGCGACAGCAGGTATCCTCTCACAGTCCATGCAGACAAAAAGCTTAGCATTTTCTTTTTTAAGGTATTGTTCGGTCTGTTCCCTATAATCTTCAACCCATCTTTTCAGGATAGGCTCAGGGATTACCAGCGATATTGGGATTCCTTTTTCGGCAATTTCCAGGAAAAAAGAGGGGAAAAGAGGATGGAAATATGAAATTGCAGTCCTCAGCTCTTTTGCCATCCTGACGTTTTTAACGTATTCAGGAACTAGTTCAAACATATAGTCTATCTGAGGTTCAATTATAGTGCAGTGCCCAAGCTCACTAATTTTTTGCAGGAGACAATGAGGTATCTCATTCACTTCCCGTTCTGCCCAGTAACTCGTATTTTCCTCGAGAACGGCGAGCGTATCTACAAGAGGCTTCATCTTCTCAACAATAACTCTGCCTATATCACTTAGTTTATAGAGGTTTTTTTCCTGGACTATCAGGTGCTGTTCTTTGAGCTTTTTTACCTGGGGCTGGACTGCTGTTGCACTTGCTTTAAGGGCTTTTTTTAATGTTTCTATATCCTTTGGCCCTTCAAGCAGAAGAAGCAGCACATTCTTTCTTTTGTCAGAGAGAAGGATTAGATCGAGTAGATTGTTTTCCATATTATGCACCTTAACCGGCTGCCTGCAGGCTTGTAAGCATATCTAAGTTTCATAAATTCAAAGAAAATTTGGAATAAAGAAAGCCTCACACTAAAAACTGAAGTATACTAATGTTTTCTATGAAACTTGAAAATTGATCGTTAATATATTTTTCTCTTCAATTTATAAATGTCACTCATTTTTATTAATTTCTTTCATTCGGTAAATGCCTTTTTCCTGAAAAAACCTCAACTCAGAAACTCAATTTCAAAATGCATATTTGTTTAACGAATTGTACTATACATCATTGTACATCGTTCTCTAATACTCTCACCAACTCTCACCAGATATCCTTCGCATTCGGAAATACACTGCTTATTTTTTAGGGGGAAGTCTTCTGGATTAGTAAGTTAGCTGAGCCTAAACAATTATTAACCGCCTAAAACGGAGCTTCGGAAAGACCAGAGCTTTGTCGCTTCCCGAGTTTCGTTTCGGGAGCACGAAGCCCTTTTCGCTTCGCTCAAGAGGGCTGAACTATGGACAAGATAAGTTGTGTTCTCAACTCGCCGCTGAGCTTCGCTCAAGAGGACTGTTTTCGGGAAAGTTTTAAAAACTGTATTTTTATTTTTAGGCAGCAACCTGCTTTAGATTAATGAATTAACTGAACCAGAGCAGCGTCATTAGCCATCCTAAACGGAGCTTGTCACGCTCGAAGCAGGAGAGCGGCCTTTCAAAAGAAAAAGTTGAAATAATAGTTTTAGTGCTTTTGTTTTTTAAGAAAATAGAATCTAGTGACTCTTGTATGCAAAAACCTATTATTATTGCTTTTTTGCTTCTTCGACCTAGTTAGAGTGTTCTATTTTCTATAAATAGATCTTCAGTGTTCATTTTTCAAAAACTAAAAAATTTATGTATTCTGCGCCTAAAAAGCCTTTTATTTTTGTTTTTTGTTTCTTCTGCCTGGCCCGAACTTCTCTCGGTGAAAGACAGGTTTTAGACAATGAATACGATTTTTCATGGCTTATTACCACATTATTTTTGTTTTTAGCCCCCTGCACTTTTGGATCGGTGAATTAACTGTATTGAAGCAGCGTCATTAGCCATATTAAACCGAATTTGCCACGCTCGACGCAGGAGAGCGGCTTTACAGAAAAGAAGTCAAAAAATAGCTTTATTGTGTTTATTTTTTAAAAAAGGAGAATTTCCTGACTCTTGTACGTGAAAAAACTTTCATTAATGCTTTTTACTTCTTCGGACTGGCCTGAGAGTTCTATTTTCTGCAAATAAATGTCCAATATTCATAGTTTTTTAACAACTAAAAAACACACTGTTTTCTGTATATAAAAAGCCTTTTATTTTTGTTTTTTGCTTCTTCTGCCTGGCCCGAGCTGCGCTCAGTGAAAGACAGATTTTAGACGGTGAATATGGCTTTTCGGTTATTTTTACTACATTATTTTTATTTTTATCCGGCTGTTCGTTTTAGATTCGTGAATTAGCTGAGCCAAAGCAACGTCAGTAGCCGTCTTAAACCGAATTTGTCACGCTCGACGCAGGAGAGCGGCCTTTCAAAAAAAGAAGTTGAAATAATAGCGTCTTTGTGTTTGTTTTTAAGACAGAGAGATTTACCGACTCCTGTATGTAAAAAACTTTTTATTTTTGTTTTTGCTTCTTCGGTCTGGTTCGAGCATTCTATTATGTGTAAATATATACAGTGTCCACAGTTTTAAAAACTATAAAATCTACTGTATTCTGTATTTTAAAAGCCTTTTATTTTTGTTTTTTGCTTCTTCTGCCTGGCCCGAGCTGCGCTCGGTGAAAGACAGGTTTTAGACGATGAATATGGTTTTTCGGGGATTTTTATCACAGTATTTTTATTTTTGGGGCCGAAAACTCTCTCCAGAACCTCTTTCTGTAAGGCTGAAAAACTGAAAACAAAATTTAATTTATTTCAGTTTAATAGCTGCCACCTGTAGCGGGATAGGCTTCTCCAATTCCGGTTTTTTAGTGACTGCACCTTCTAACAAACCTTTAACAACAGCTTCCATAAGTTTCTCGCTATCTTCCGGTTATTTTCTTAGTTTTGATTCGAGTTCATTGAACAAATCCATAAGTTGCTTGACTGTTTCAACGATGCGTTTTTTAAAGTAAGTGCAAGTACTTACTTTATGAACTATACATAAAGAACCGAGTTAGAAACTATAGAGCGTTTTTACACATATCTTCATTTTCCAAAACTTTATTCCCTGTACTTTTGTTTTCAAGAATATCATCCTCTAAACTTTTGTTTTCCGGAATTCCATATCCATTACTTTCGTTTTTTGGAATCCCCGTCTCAATATTTTGATTTTCCACATTTTGGTTTTCCACATTTTGATTTTCCAGAGTTCCATTCCCTGTGCTTTCATTCCTTGCAGCGTCATTTCCAGCACCTGCACTACTGCCAGCAACTTCATTGCCAACTTCACTGCTGTTATTGGTTTCTTTAACCAGATCCTTTGGTTTATGAGAACTGTTTTGGGTCCTCTCAACCGGATTAACTGAAAACCGGTTAGATGAGCCATTACCAGGAAAGCTGGATACTGGCAATTGCATTTTTGACGTATTTTCATTCCTCAAATCCTGTGTTTGAGAGTTTATATCTTCCCGAATTTCTAACTGGACTCGGAAAGGAGGAAAATCCGTACCATTGTTTTTTGAGATATTAAACGAAAGAAATACTGGCTCCAAACCTGCTTTTGATAGGATCAGGAGCCCTGCCATCAGAAACAGGAAAAAACAACAGGCATACCCTGCAATTTTTTCTTTTGCCAGATTTTGTTCTTTTTCGAAGACGTTTCCTGAATTTTTGAAGACGCACTGCCAACTGGGTGATCCGAATTAAAGTGGTTACAATTAGAAATATTCTCGTACTCTTTTAGGCCTTCCTCTTGAATTCGCTCTGTAATTTCGTTCTTTTCTTCCGGATTTTCCTTTTTATTATGGACTGAAGAAATTCGGATTTCTCCGCATTCAAACATAAAATCAGGGTCAAATTCCCCAGGGCCAACCGAGATGTCAGTTTTCGAGGGATAAAGGGAAAGGGCAAGGCTGAAGTCAGGAAAAAGGACGGATTTTAAATTAAATATCAAACCAGCTAGCAGAAAAAGCCCGCTTGAAAGTTCCGGAATCAAGATTGAGACCCCCTCTCTTGAGAGAACTTTTCTCTCCAGAAAGTCAGGAAAGTTTCCTGCACTTTTTGAGTTTTTTGGGCTTTCTGAGTTTTTCGGGCTTTCTGAGTTTTTTAGGCTTTTTGAACCCTTTGTATTTTTTGGGTTTTTTGAGCTCTTTGGGTTTTTTGGAATAGATAGGTCGAAAATATCTCCCTCTTTCCACAACCCAATTACCTGATACCTGATTGACTGCAGTCCTTCGGTTCGACTTTTTGCATCCGCATAAAATTTATTAATCCAGCCTGGAGCCTCGGTGACAGCTTCTTTGGGAAAGCATTCTATAAATACGACTCTTTCTTCTCTTCCTTTCCGGATTTTTACAAGGAGGCTGCACCCGAGAAGAAGCTCGTGTCCCCGGAATTCTGCGTAAAGTGCACTTCTTTTAATGTCAAGTTGTTTTGCAAGTTCGGAGTATTCCCAGGTTTCTTTAAACCTTTCACTACCTTGCAGCAGCCTCCCGCTTGAGTTGTAAACTGCAAATTCGGAACACGAATCCTCAAATTCAGAAGCCGAATTTTGCAACTTCACTCACTCTCCAGGGAAAAATCTGGGTAATTCCCTGCTGTTCTTCAGGCAAACCCTTTGAAACTTGAGGAGGAAGGGTTGCATCAACACTCACAGTATGGAAGTAAATAGGGACTTTTTTTGCAAGGTTCCGGATTTCCCTGAACGTGGGAATCCTTTCAAGGAGGCTGTAAATCTCGGCCTCAATCTCCCTGGCTCTTTCGGAGTTGTCAGGAATTTCGGAAAGATCTTTCAACTTATCCGTTTTAGTCAGTACAAGAGCATAGGATTTTTCAGACCCTAAACGGTCCATAAGCCTGAAATAATGCCCGAAAAGAGCTGTTAATTCTTTTCGGCCTTCCCCGTGATAATCTAGGATGTAATCCCCGTCTACCAGGAAAATAACCTTTCCTGCAGTCTTCATTTTTTTGTAGATGCAGGCCAGAACCAGGTTATGAAACTGGTCTCCGACTTCCTTTGAGTACTTATTTTTCAGCAGTTCAAGAAAACTTAGAGTCCCGATCTGCCTGTGGAGGGCTTCTACACTGAAGCCGGACAGCTGCTTTTCATTCCCGGATAGTTTTTCACTCAGGCTGCGGAGAGCTCCAGCATATTTTTTCGGTTCCAGGTCTTCGGTGTACTCCCCACTATAATCGATAAAAGTAAACCCTACAGGAACCAAGCCGTTCTTTTTTCCGCTAAGTTCATACATTGCCAGGTCTGCGCGGCTGGTACTTTTCGGACTAACCCCTCCTTCAAGTTCGGCAAGCATGGATTCGATTCTCAGTTTTTCTTCGCTTGCCCTGGAGAGTTTTCCCTGTACGTCGTAAGAAAGGACAATTTCCCTGTGGGTCCCCTCGTAAAAGTCCACAAAATGGCTGTATAAGGCAAGCAGCAAAAGGGTTTTGCCTGATCTCGAAGGTCCGTAGACAAAGACCTCAGAGGCCTGAATTCCCCGAATAAAAGTTGTTGACATTAAAAGGAAAAAAACCGCCAGAAAAGCTATTCCGAGATTCTTCAGTTCTTCGGACCCTATTTCAAAGGCCTGCCGTACTTCTTCGATTGAAAACGGGTACACGAATTCGAAAAACCTGAGAAGAAGGTAACAACTGAGAACAAAAAAGAAAAATCGGGACCCTGATCTGGCATACCTGGCAAGAGAACTGAACTGGTTTCTGGAAAGGACCTGCAAGTCGAAAAGTCCTCCTACAAGAAAACCCAGAGCAAGACCATTTGTGCTTAAGAAATCCTGCTGCGAAAGAAGATGGAGCACAGGCAAAAACCCTGCAAACAAAAAAAGGCTTCCTCTTCTTGACTGCTCGTGAAGAGCCAGCCCAAAAGCATTTGCAATCAGGAAGGCAGGAAGAAAACTCAGCCAGAAAATTTCAGGCCCTGAAATACTCGGAACTTCAATCCTTCCTCCGAAAGTTATGAACAGAAGGGATAAAAGCAGGATAAATCCTGCAGCAGGCAGTTCAGAGAGTAATTTCCAGTTTCCTTGAATCCTCATGCTTCAATGCCTCTCTTATGCTTTTTTCCTCGTATAGCCTGTTAATCCTTTCTTCAACGTTTCCTCCTCTCTTTTCCAGGTTTGCCAGTTCTCCGGCATCTCTTAGATCCAGAAGTGATTTTCGAGTAATATATTTTCCTTCCTGGAGTTTCAGCACATGGTGAAGTACGTTATCCTTATTGTTTTCATACACTTCCCAGAAACCGCCTCCTGCGGTCAGAGGAGAGATATTGTCAAGAAAACCGGACGCAGAGAAAAAAGTGAGAGCGATATCCCAGGGTCCTGTATGGTTGTGGGTTGCAAGTTTGGCATCGTTGATGTTCTTTAAAGCAAGGGTTCCGTTTATTTCGTCTTTTATTGCATCAGCTATGCGCTCGCTCGTAAGCTGGCTTGAGATGTAGGACGACCTTGAGGAAACAACAAGAGCTGCTTTCCCAAAATTCCAGCGTTCAGTCGCGTTGATTGGAATCATCAGGTTATGGACACCGAGCTTATAGCTTTCAATCAGGTTCTTGTATGTGACCAGAATTTCTTCAATGAGTTTATCAAGTTCATGTTTTCCACTGTCATCCCAATCAAGGTCAGTCATGTCGGAACTTGCATCGATCAGGGAGAGAATCTTCGGGTTTATATCTCCAAACTTGGTCATGTAGAGGCTGATTGAAGTTTTTCCTCCAAGCCCGTGGAGGTTATTCATCCTGGTAACTTCCTCATAAAATTGTCCGTAATACTTATTCAGGTCCCTGCGGTTTGCAAGGGTTTCTTCGGTCAGGGTTTCGACTTTTTCAATCAGAGATAAAAGGACATTTTTCTCTTGAAGGTTTTTTCCAAGCTCCAGGAGTTCTGCTTCGACCCGGCCAAATTTTCCGGAATAGTCTTCCTTTTGAAGGGTCTTTTCGGTCAGAATTTCCCTAAAAACACCTCTCAGTTTTGGTCGATCTCTGGATTTGAAACCCTGTTCGATTTCCTCAAGCTCAAAATCCTGAAGATCCATCCCGGTAAACAGGGACTTGAGCACTTTACTCTTAAGTTCCTCGGACTTTCTGTTCAGGCGTTCGCTCAAAAAGCACTCCGGAACCGAGAGTTCGAAGGGGCTGCTTATCTGGATATATTCCTTTCCCGTACTCTTGATATATTCCTCTTTGTTTCGTTTCTTTGCTTCATAGTTCCTGAGTGACTTTGTCTTGTTTCCTTTTATTGCGACGAGAACCTTTTCCCTTATTCCGGCAGTTTCGAACCTGGTGATTTTGTAGTCATAGAAATAGTAGAGTGCAATCGCTTCAAGGAGACTTCCAAGCTCAGTTAAATTCAGGTCAAGCTCCCTGGAAAGTGTCTCAAGCTCTCTTTGAAGGTCAGGAACTCCGGCCATAAGAAGCCAGCTGTCCTTATCTCCGCTTTTTATATTTCCTTCTTTGAGATTACCAAGAAAAACATCAATTTTTGTTTTCAGGTCATATTCATGTGCCTGAAGCACCTTTAGTTTCTCTTTCTGGCTGAAATACTCTTCAAGCTCCAGATCGTTGTCGTTTAAGGCTTTGTCAACGGTTTTTCCAACCTGACTATGAAATTCGTTAAGTAAATTTCGCTCACTCTGTTTTCTCTGGAGTTCGGCTTCTACTTCCAGGGTCTCTTCTTTTAGGCTTTTAGCTTTTGCATTCAACCTATCCATAAAGGAAACAAGGTCTTGTTTTCCTTTCAGGACATTTATAAGTACGGACCCGACAGTTTCTTCTTCAATCCCTGCAGTCCGTTTAAAAAGCCTTGCGGTTTCTTCTAAGCTCGAGAGGGCTTCAGGAATCAATCTAAAGAGCACTTTGTCATTTTCATCTTTTAGCTCTTCTTCCTTAACACTGAGAGTAAAGGTTTTTATCTTGGAAAGGAAGCTCAGCATATCTTCGTAGTTGTTTATTTTTTCGAGACTGGTTTCAGCCGAAATGTTATTCTGTATGAAGAACTCAACCGCACCTGAGCTCTGGTAGTTGAGAAGTTTTTCAATTTCGTTCTTCCAGACCTTTTCGATGTTTCCGTACTCTTTTTTGAGATATTCGGAGTCCGACCGCGTAGGAGGCACTTCCCTGAACAGGTTCTGGCTGTCAAGCAGGGCTTTCACGCTCCTATTAATCTCTTTTCGTGTTGCAGTAATTGCTGAAAGTTCCATGATAACTTCTTCATACTGCTTTTTCAGGGTCTTCAGTTCGTCAACAGGATATTCGATAACGTGTGCATCTGCAAAAACAAACGAGGAGTAAAGGCGTTTTGAGTCGCTCAGGTTGATATCTCCTTTTTTAATGTGGAAGAAGTTCGTCAGAATATGAGGGAACATGGAATCGAATTCATGCACTTCCACCTTCGCTTCTTCTCCTTTTTTATATCCTGTAGGCCCAAGCGAGGTCAGGATTACGTGGTTGAAAAGCCTCTCATTCATGTTCAGGTATTCAAGTTCGGTGAGGGCTATTGCAGCATTTAGCTGTTCTTTTTCCCCTTCTTTTGTGGTAGGGATTACCGCAAAGAGCCAGATCTGGCTGCTCTCTCCTTTAAGCGCCCTTATATACCTGGCAAGGTCAATAAACATCCCTGATCCTGTGCCTCCTCCAAGCCCAACAATAATAGCTGTGGTTCCTGTACTGGGAAATGTAGGAAAGCCACTTGCCTGCCCCTGGCTCAGAACCTTGTAGAAAATAGCTTTTGAAATGGCTCTTCTTCGATGTACGCCTCCGCCAAAGTCATCGATTAAAAAAGGGTCAATAGTTCTCAGTTCCTCAAAACTGAGCCCAAAATCTCCTGCATCATTCATCCACCAGGTTTTGACAAGAGGTTCAGACTTACGATCTTTTATCTTTTCTGCAATTTCCTGGCTTGCCAGGTCCGAAACCTGGGTTATGTTCGCCAGGGAAGGCAGGTAATAGTATTTATATTCGATATTTCCTCCTGCTCCCATTTCCTGAATTCTGGACTTAATCTGTCTTCTGTACCATTCATCATCAGCTCTTTCGTTTGCATCCGTATCCATTGTATAAATTCTGAGCCTCTTTCCTGGCACAAGGTAGTTTCCGAGTATCCAGTCATGTCTGCAGATCTCTTCACACAGACGTTTTCCACAGCCTCCAAGTCCTACAATCGTCAGGTCCATAGGAAGCTGCAGTGAAACATTTCCCCCCCTGTTCATTATTCTTCCTCCGAATTTTTAAGTTTTACTCCGATTACAAAGCCAATCAGTGCAGCTATCAGGAACCCAAGAGCATATTTCCATTTGAGGCTTGACTCTTCGGCTTTTTTCTGGAGCAAATAGTCTGCTAGTACGTTTGATTCGTTGTGTAGCCCAAGGTCAAAGAAGGTCTGCAGCTTCATACCCAGAACCGGATCGGAAAATCCATTCAGTTTTTCCTTAAACTGTTGACCTTCCTCTTCGGAAGCAAGACTCTCGGTTTTCTTTCCAATCAAATAGTCTGCAAGTTTGTTTGCCTCAGTAACAAGCCCGCGGTCAAACATGTCCTGAAGGTATACGCTTAAAAAAGGGTCTTCAATTTGTGCTGCCTTCTTTTCGAAGGAATTGATGTCAGTAACTTCGATCGTGAATGTGCTCGTATCGCTTCCCTGAATGGTATTTCCTTTTTCATCGGCAGGCTTGATCCTGTAATAGGCATACCCTGTCCGCTTAGAATCATATTTCACCAGGGTAAGTTTCTCATACTGCTGGACCTCAGTTATACCTGGTACCTGGCCGTTTAGCTGAACAACAATTTTTTTCATGTTGTCCTTGACTGGAAGCTCAAAGTGGCTATCATTGCTTTGAAGGTTCAGTTCCGTAAAATTGTAGATTGGTTTGTCGTCATATTTCTCCAGATCCGTATCGAAGTACAGATAATCCGCAGCACTGGGAATGCCGCTTATCGTCAAAACGCAACTTATCACCTGCTTTTCTTTAACTTCAGCCGGATGGTCTCCTTCTACGTGAACTTCAACTGCTGATGCAGATCCTGCAAGTAATGAGAAAAATAAACATAGTAAACATAGCGTAAGCGCGCAGGCTTCGTGGCCTTTTCTCATACCTTATACCCCCTGTAAAAATTAGAATAATAAGTTCTACTAACCCCACATAATCTCTGCATATGTCAATAAATACTTATTTTTTGAATATTTTTGCAATGAAATGATAATTAAATTCCATATATTTCATTAAATATTAAAAGTTGTCAATTTATTAAAGCGTAGTTTTCGTCCCACTCCAAATACCAACCGGGATTTCGATTGTGAAATTTCGATTGTGAAAAGCAGTTATTTTCCTATTGCGAGAAACAATTTTTTCTATTGCGAAAAAAAGTTCTTTAAATCTTGTTCCTCAGGAAAAGTAAGTTTTAAAATGAGTGGCTTGAAATGAGTGAACCAGTGTCTCACTCATCTAGTCCCGTACACATAAAGACAAAAAACGTACATGAAATTCTTCGAATAACATGCACAAATCAATGAAAGTACTCTACGCCCTCTTTTTTGACTATTAAGCCCTTATTACCTTGGGCAGTAAGGTTGTCCTTATTTTGGTTTCTCAAAACCGTCAGAAAACTAATCAGTGAATTGCCATCGAAGGCTCAAATGTGACTTTGATCACGGATGCTAAATTGGCCTTTTAGGCAATTCGACTGCCCAAATAAATTGGGTGATGTTATATGATTGAAGTCATAAACAAAGCTTGTGGTCTAGACATTCACAAAATCTTTTTCATTGCTACAATTCTCAGT
>NZ_LMVP01000524.1 GCF_002287235.1 Methanosarcina spelaei | reverse complement strand
GCAGCAGTTCAAAGAATGCTCTATTACCTAATCAGGATTATCAACCATTTTAAGAGTTGTTCCTGGATGACCTTCTTGACCTCCAGGGTTCTTTTCGCTCTTTTTACGGAGACTCTTGGGATTAGGTTTTCCTTTGACAAAAAAATCAGTAGAAGGAGGTTTACTGCTGTTTCTGCTATTTTGATTTAAGCGAGATTCTAAAACTTGCAATTTTTCACTAAGCTGTTTTATTTGAGATTCAAGACTCTCAATGTAAGTTGCAATAACTTCAGGATTTGAAGTACACAGAGCAAGAATCTCTTCACGTTTCATCAAAGATAGAAATAACTCATTGTAAATCCAATTTTTCCTCGAAAAGAGGAAAAATTGTGTAGCCCTAAAAAGGCTACCTGAATAGTAACAAATAAAGCTCATTAATCCTTAAAAAGCGGACCAATTTTTAAGGACTCTGAATTAGTACAGTATTTTCTTGCAGAAAACGCGTTCTATTGGCACAGAATCTTCCGGAAAAATGAAAAATGTCAATCAAAATATACAAGATAGAACTTTGAATTGTATGAAGAAAAAAGAAGCTTGAAGCCCATATCTACATTATAAAATGTATACTTCTGTCAGATAAGGGATAAATCTAAAAAGAAATTACTCACCATTCGCTGTTGCTCTGTGAATAATTTAGGATGTAAGGTAATTCTATATTTAATCTGTATTTCAACTCAGTACCAAAATCCAGTGATGGATGTGAAACTCAAAATCACTGGATTTTGTAACTGGTCACAATCCTTGTAATACGACTTCGGGTTTGAAGTCTTTAGATATCGAATACTGATTTTGATGAAAATCAGATTCTTCTTGCTAATTCAGATTTTCAATCAAGAAATGTAAAAATCACTGGATTTTGGAACAGGGTCGTATTTCTCAAATTCTGAGGTTTCAATAATCTGCTGCTTCATGTAATATAACGCGCTCAGCAGGCTATCACTATTTTCAGATTCAATCTCTCCTGCATATGGGTGAATATTTTCTGCAAGGGCATCCAGAAGTTTTGGATCAAGGTCGTTTATAAAGTACGTATCCAGAATCAGGAGGCTTGAGATCTGCTCATAGAAACTTACAAGCTCCTGAAGCCACTCCGGAACTCCGTAGTCTGTTGCGTATTTCTGCCTGTTGAGGAACGCAAGGTAACTGAAAGTAGTATTTATGAGATCTTCGGTTAGCTTGTCATCCGGAAATACTATCGGAAAACGTTTTATCACTGCAGGATCTGTATAACTCGAGAAAATCATTTCAGACTTGCACACTGTGGGAAAGAGTCTGGCAATCGGGCTGTTAAGAACGGCAGTAACATAAGGATATCTATCCGAGTCTTTGAGAACAATCCCACAACCTTTTCTAAACACATGATTTCCAGTTGCATCGTATGCAGCCTGTAAATGATAACCTTCAGTTGCAATGATTTTAGGAGTGTTAAGATACTCCAGGAGTTTACTTCCATTTATACTATAATCTGCTACTTTAAGAGAGGAGGTATCGTGACGAAACTCATTTTTGAATTCCATAATTCTCTCGTAAGCCTGAGGGAATCTGGTCTTTATGTCTTCAGGAGGAATAACTCTGTATTCTTTCTTTTTACTCCCATAGAACAGCTCATAAGGCAGCATAAAGTGGTAAGGTGAAGGGCGAAACGCAAATTTATTGGAAAATGCTCCTGATACATATGGATAGACAATTTCAGGTTCTGAAAATACAGGTTTACACAGGCCTTCGCAAAGATAATATGAGTCTGAACCGCCTTCCTCAGGAGAAAGAAGCCTATGCATCATAATATTTTTTGTACTTACACCTGAAAAGATGCTTTCGGAGACGTCTTCAAGTGTAACCGGGATTTCACAAATTTTTTCTATGATTTTGTTTTCTTTGAGTAACATCTAACTTCCACTTTTGTAGAACTACATCGAGGATGTATCTTCTTTTGTGTTTTAGGACTTACGTAGTTGAACTGAGGAATCAATAGCATTGAACTTTCGATTGTTTAAATGACAGCTTTAACCGCAAAATCTATTGTATTTGATTTTATGCATCAATTGCATAAGTTCTATTTTATCAGGACTTGATTTTCAGGATGACACGTATCAATTGATGGCCATTTCATGATTGCGGACTTTTAGACCCCCATTAAAAACTATAAAGTCCTAGTCAGAAGTATATATAATTAGATCAGTTAATATATGAAGTAATAAAACAATATATTATATAAATCTATTCTCAGTGAAAAATATACTATAATTATAAATAATGATTATCTCTATGATGAATAAGCATTTTCGAGCATGAAAAGTATTTTCGACATCTCAATCACCCCCTGGTCTAAGAGCCTGTCTTAAAATTAAATTTGATTCTACAATTGGGATATGGCTTATGTATTTGAACTGAAAATGAACTGAAAAATAGTAAATTAAACAGTTAAATGTTTACAATGTAAGTTTTAATCATGATGTACAGTGTACTTGATTTTAGCTTACATTCCGCAGTATTTTTTCGAAAATCAACATTTTTCCTGATAGTGTTTTTAGAACAAGTGCAAATAATTTGAACATTTAACGGCATTTGGTGAAAATTGAATGATATCGTTTTTGGTCTCTAAATACACCATATAGTTGCTTTTACTTCCTGCAAAAAAGTTCGATAAATCTATGTTATATCGAAAATCGGTAACGGGAAAAATCATGAAATCAAAAAATTTACTGCGGAAAGTGGGTTTTATACCTCTTGTGCGTAAATTATATAGAATAAAGTATTTCCTTAAGGTCAATGTGTACCTGAATTTTGGAAATTTACGGTATGAGTTTAAAGTTACGTTGACCATTATCCAATTGTAGAAAGGGTTTGAATTTTAAGGCCGTCTCTAAGTAAGGAATCATGAGAAATTACACTGATTTTCACAATAATTTAGAACCGTTTATTCTAATTATGTTATATATCCAGCTAAAAAACCAGAAAACCAGTTATTTCAATATTGACTTTTTTCGAGTTTATTTTCCTGGTTTGATCATTTCTTGAACCATTCGGATGTTAGCTATAGCTTTTTTCTTTAGCTCGATCATCTTTTCCATATCATTTATTCTTGTTTCCATCCATTGTATTTTCATATCCATCTTCATTACTGCAACTTTCTTTTTCTGTTCTTCAGTCAAAAATCCCCAAATCTCAGATATTGGTTCATCATGCATCATTGGATGTGTTCCTGTTGAATGTTCTTTAAACATTTTTAATTACCCCTTTATATTAAAAAACAAATTTCAGATAAATCTATAAAATGTATTTATAGATCTTTTTAATCTCTTATAGAGTCAAAAAACGTACTATTATCGTCAAAGGATATTCATTTTTATTCGGTTAGGATACGATCTATAAGAAATGTGTTATTTTCATTGCCGTTTCTGTAAACCTATAAATGTAAATCGAGATGAATAGATAATTGCAGTAGTCATTTTAACCTGAACAGATTCCTTAACCGAATGCAAATGAAAGGATACTATTAATTCTACTAGCAATTGACTGCCGACAAAACAGTAAATATTTTTTTATTTGTTTTAACATTTTATTCACCCATTGTCTTGCTTGTGAATTATTGGTATGTGAATTACTGATTTTAGATAATATGGATGGGATAGGCTTCTTGCGAAGCTTCTCCAAAGAAACCGCTTACTTTATTTTTTTACGCTTTCTTCTGCGGTTTTTGTTGGCTCGACTTTTTCTTTTGCATCTTCCTTTATAGGCTCTACTTTCTTGTTGTCTATCATATATTACACTCCTTTGTTTGTTTATCTGCATCATTTTTAAAATGATGGCCAATTTAACTTCCAATCATATTAGTTTTCCATTAAACGGTTAGTCGAGTTATGATCGGTCACCAAAATACTATAGCTCGACAATCTATATTGTATCTCAGCAATCTATTCTATAGATCGTTATATCTATATATACATATGTATTCACTAAATATTTTTCTATCTGAATATATAGTATTGATGGGTACTATAAACGTTTGAACATGTATGTTAATGTATTTGTCCAAAGAAATTAATTTATTTCTAATGTTGACGTTATCAACATAGACATAGAAAAGAGAACATATAAAGAAATGGCAGGACGTTTTGGAGTGTCAAAAAAGATACATGTTTTTTTATTTTTGTGGATAGTGACATTTACCCTAAAATGTTGCTATCATAACGGTTTATAGTCTCTGTTGTGTCAACTCTATAGCGTTTTCCAAAGATTCGGATTAGAAGCTACATTTTCGCTACATCTTTCATATTTTGCATTACAACTTAGGCACCAAATTTTGATCGTTTTTCAGTTGAAATAAATTTAAAAGATACATGACTATTTATAGGTTTAAATACTGTCAAGTCGTGCAGGATAATTGGGGAATCAAGATTTATAACTCTCCTGCATGAAAGGCTCATATGGAATACTTGAGAAAGCTAAAATGGGATATTTGGGGAGCTAAATTTATGGCTCACCTGCATAAAAGATATACAGAGGTAAAAACCATGAGTGAAACAGACAAAAATATTGCGCCGGAAGTTGTAGGCAAAACCGATGTAGCACTAAAAGATGAGAAAGTATTAAGTTCAGAAGTCAAAATAGAGACATCTAAATAATATTCCATGCGTCTTCGGTTAAGTGAGGAATCGTGACAAATTGCATCAATTTCAACAACATTTGCCCAAAATTTTAATGCATTATGAGCTGGAATAGGGTATCGATTTTATGTAAATAGACCAAAATTTAAGGACGGCTTCTAATGCAAAATCGATAGCTTTCAGGCAAGAAAATTCCTTAACCGATGACCAATGAATAATATTCTTATCCGTGAGTTATTGATTAGGACTTACGCAGTTAAGAAACCATAAACTTGAGGCCCTAGGTTGTTAAAGTACAATGCTTTTTCAAAAACTCAGTTTTATCCGTTTCTTTAAGTTGTATTGACTTAATCTGAAAAACCAGGCACAATTTTCATCACGCAAACAAGCCCACGTTTGGAAAATGTAGAGATGGTATTGTGTTTTCGTATTTCAATAACTCACCCTAACGATCCTAGGAATAATAGCTGATGGGAAAGAAAATGTTTGACAAAATCAAAAAGATACTGAGTGTTAAAAAGATACTGAATGTTTTCGTGGTACCCTTTTTTGTAGTGTTAGTAACAGCTGTGGTTGTACTCTTATTGGCATATAACATGGGGATAAAATTTGCCAAGAATATATTCTTTCAATAAATGAATATGGCCGATTAATTGGTAAAATAATTCTTACATTTAAGTTTTTTATCATACCTCAGCAGTTTCTATGTTCAACTATTTAAGGACAGCAACATTATACCTAAAATGTTGCTATCATAACAGTTTATAGTCTCTTTTGTATTGGCCCTGTAGCGGCTCCCAAAGATTCAGATTAGAAGCCATATTTTTCTCTACAGCTTTCATATTTTGCATTACAGCTTAGGAACTAAATTTTGATCGTTTTCTTCATTTAAAATAAATTTAATAAATCAATGGTTATTTATACATTCAACTACTATTATAACTTACTAGTTATTTGGAGTCTCTAAATTTATATCTTCAATGCATAAAATGCTCATATGGAATATTTGAGAAAGCTTAAATGGGATATTTGGAGCTCTAAATTCAAAACCTGTATACGTAAAAAATTTATATAGGTAATGAGCGAAACAGACAAGATTATTGCAGCAGGAGCAGCAGGCAAAATTAGTGCATCACTAAAAGACGAGAAAATATCAAATCAAGACGTTAAAAAGAAACACCTAAATAATAGGTTTTGGCCATGAGTATTAATTAAATCTGAGAAATCGGGCACAATTTACATGTTAAGAAAAAATGTAAAAAGATTCTTGTGTTTAAGTTTTTCAATAAATCTTCCTCTGAAAATTTAGGCATTAATTCTATAAAATTGATAAATGCCGTTATTTTAGCTTGGAGCTCATCCCAAAACTTGATTAATCGTTTAAAATTCAAGATTTAGGGAACCAATTTTGAGTTTTGGAATGAGCTCAAAATTAAAATAGAAATTCAAGGAGTTTTATTCATGAGACATCTAAAAATATGTCCAAAATGCTACACTAACCTGAAATTGTGCTCAAATGGGGAGACTCAGTATTGTAGTATTTGCAATTACTGGACAAAAGTAGGTACTGCAAGACTCGATTCAATAATGATTTACGGATGAGGAGTTTGCATGAAGAATATTGAGATTTTTAATATCTTGGACTACAAAACTTTGTATTTTTTAAGAATCCATTGACTGAAATTCTTATGTATGAGCTCATCCCAACACCAAATTTCTTTAATCAATAAAAATTTCAAAACTATATCCTATGACAAAAAACTCGACCGATCGTTCAAAATTCGAGATTTAGGGAATCAATTTTTAGTTTTGGGATGAGCTCTTGATCTGGAATTTTATCTTAATCTAGATTTTGATAGTATCCTATTTTGATCTGTGTAGAAAAGAGTACTTCCTTTACATTTGAGATAAATGGGGAGAGATTATTATGCTCACTGTTTTAAGTAACTCGCGGGCACGACCAGATATCAAAAGTCTATAAATTGATGTAAGTTTGGAGGGATTATTTGAATAAGCAATTGAGAGTACTATTTATAGGAACTTATATTCCAAAAGAATGTGGTATTGCTACATTCACTTCTGATCTTTTAAATTCAGTTTTGAGAGAAAACAACGGCGTTCATTGTGAAGTTATTGTTTTGAGTGATCCTTCCGAAGCTTATAATTATCCTGACGAAGTCGTTTTTCAAATTCAGAGGGACAGGATCGAGGATTATTACCTGGCTGCGGATTATATAAATCAATCTGGTGCCGATATCGTATGTCTTCAGCATGAATTCGGTCTTTTTGGCGGGGATGCAGGAGATTATATTTTTGCCCTTCTATCTGGAATAAATAAGCCTGTAATAACCACAATGCATACTGTAATCCGGGAACCTGAACCTGAGTACCGGGTGTCCACAGAAAAACTCATCAGATATTCCGAAAAGCTGGTTGTGATGAGCCAGTCTGCAGTCGATATGTTAAAAGACGTTTATAAAGCCCCTGAGGACAAGATCGAATTAATATTTCATGGAGTGCCTGACTACCCATTTAACAACTGCAGTAAGTACAAAAAGATGCTTAATCTGAAAGGGGCTCCGCTTATCCTTACTTTCGGCTTGTTGAGCCAGAATAAAGGTATTGAAAGTGTGCTTGAGGCTCTTCCTGAAGTTGTAAGCCAGTATCCTGACCTTATTTACCTTGTACTGGGTGCCACACACCCGATGGTCAAAAAGATTAAGGGAGAATCATACAGGCATTATCTTAAAAATAAAGTTTCCGAACTCGGGCTTGAAAACAATGTAGTATTCCACAACAAATTTGTCGAAAAAGAAGAACTCTGCAATTATATCCTTGCCAGTGATATTTACGTATCTCCTTACCTTTCCAGAGAACAGGTAGTAAGTGGCGCTCTGACCTATGCAATGGGTATGGGAAAAGCGATAGTATCCACTCCTTACTGGTATGCCCAGGAAATGCTTTCCGAAAATCGTGGGCTGCTTGTAGATTTCGGAGACACTGACGGCTTTAAAAAATCCCTGTTATACTTAATTGAAAATCCAGAAGAATGTAATGGTATGCGCAAAAAGGCATACGATTTTGGCAGAAAAATGACATGGAAAAATGTAGGTAAAGAATATAATACTGTTTTTACAAAGGCTTTAAAGAATTACAATATCCATCCCGAAATGCAAAACAGATTTAATTTCCTTCCAATTCAGCTTCCTGAAATTAAACTTGATCATCTTAAGTTGTTGACCGATGATGTGGGCATTATCCAGCACACTAATCTTGGTGTACCGGCTCGCCGTTATGGATATAGTACTGATGACGTAGGCCGAGCTCTTGTTGCACTGACACAGCTGATAGATAGCCAGAAAAAAGCAGAAGAGTTTCGAAAGTTAATTACCACATACATGAGCTTTCTTGAACACGCCCAGACCGACACAGGTCACTTTCACAACTTCATGAGTTATAAAAGGGAGTTTTTGGATGAAAAGGGCAGTGAAGACACTTTAGGGCGTGCAATTTACGGGCTAGGACATGTTGTGAACTGTTCTTACCTGTCAAAAAATCTGCGTATCCTTGCAAATACTACGATCAGGAAATCCAGGCAGAAAATCGAAAATCTGGTTTCTCCAAGAGCAAAAGCCTATACGTTATGCGGTTTGTATGAGATGCTCAGGGCAGGCATGGATTCTGATGAATTTGAATCTGCGTTCACATCATGTAGAGATACAGTCAAGTCCATAGATTCTCTTGTAGACAAAGACAACTTTGAATCTATATTTATCAGCCATGCGGATTCCCTGGTTGACTTATATGAGGCTAACCATAAAGAAGACTGGAACTGGTTTGAACCTACAGTAACCTATAGCAACGCAAAACTCAGTGAGTCTCTTTTACTGGCGTACAATTACACCAAAGACCGTACCTATCGGAAGGTCGGTCTTGCAACCCTTGACTTTCTTACTGAGATTCAATGGAAAGGCGACTTTTTTGATATGGTCGGAAATCAAGGCTGGTACTCTTACAATGGGGAAAAGCCTATTTTTGACCAGCAGCCTATTGAAGCAGGTTATCTGACTCAAGCTTATGTTTCAGCTTATGAGATTGTACGTGACAGAAAATATCTGGAACTTGCAAGATATTCTTTTGAATACTTCCTTGGAAGAAATCGTTTGCAAACTGCTATGTACGATTACTCAACAGGTGGAGTCTTTGACGGACTTGGCAGTGATGGCATAAACTGTAACCAGGGGGCAGAATCCGTAATTTGCTTCCTTATGGCTTTTAGCTCTTTAAATAAATATGCAAATGAATCCACCATTGAGGCGTTCCAGCCCAAAGTAAGTGATGGAGTTCTACAAAAGAAAAAGAGCCTGCTATTATAAATCAGGTAGAATGAGGGAGAATATTATGTGGAAAGACAAAGGAGAACTATTCCAAAGGTATAAGAAAAATCCTATACTTAATGTTGAAGATTGGCCATATCAGGCTAATTCAGTGTTTAACCCTGCAGCCACTATAGTTAATGGTATAACTCTATTAATAGTACGTGTCGAAGACCACCGAGGCTTTTCTCACTTTACGGTAGCCAGGAGTAAGAATGGAATTGACGACTGGGAAATTGACCACGAACCAACTTTTGCTCCGGATCCTGTAAATTATCCTGAAGAAATATACGGCATTGAAGATGCGCGTATAACCTACATAGATGAACTTGAAAAATGGGTTGTAGCATATACCGCTTTTTCAGATTCAGGCCCCTTACCATCTCTTGCCCTTACCGAAGATTTCCGTAATTTCGAACGGATTGGGGCTGTCATGCCGCCTGAGAATAAAGATGCTGCTCTTTTTCCTATAAGGTTTAAAGGCAGATGGGCAATGCTACACAGACCCGTATCTGGTATGGCGGGTGCGAAGGCAAATATCTGGATATCCTTTTCCCCGGATATGAAATACTGGGGAGAACATGAGGTTCTTCTGTATGCCAGAGAAGGTGGATGGTGGGATGCCAACAAGATAGGTCTATCCCCACAGCCACTCCTCACATCTGATGGATGGTTAATAATGTACCATGGGGTACGCCAGACAACATCTAAAGCAAGTTATCGGCTTGGACTGGCTCTTCTTGATCTTGAAGACCCCAGAAAAGTGCTTCACAGGTCTGAAGGCTGGGTTTTCGGACCTCGTGAAATGTACGAACGCAGTGGAGACGTTAATGATGTTGTTTTCCCTTGCGGATGGGTCTTAGTGGACGATGAAATCCGTATTTATTATGGAAGTGCGGATGTATCAGTATCAATGGCCAGTGCAAAATTATGTGATATACTGGAGTATATACATGGGTGCCCTGAGATACAATGCCCTGAAGAATACTGCAGATGGTTTGAAGAAAACAGGGGAATTTCAAATGATCCAAAAAAAGGTGAGATTGTAAATTAAAAATAAATTTGTGGATCTAAGTATTTTGGGGGTATTATTATAAGAATTTCATGTTACCTCCTCTTTTTATCCCGCCTGCACAAAGACAAAGGTGCGAAAGAAGCAATAGAAGTTGCAAAAAGACAGGAATAAAACTTAGAATGGCCGGTTATACTGCGGATCAGGCCTGTTATGATGGGGCTTTCAGGCTTGATGTGGTTGAAGCCATGGAAAGCGGTACTCAGGTAATTGTAATGAATAGGGGCTCGATGCCTGAGCTGATCTTGGATGAAGAGACTAAATTTCTGGTCAACAGTGTTGATGAACTGCAGAGGCTGTGCAGAGGGTTGTTTCCATATCCCGCAAAAAATGTAGGTAATGTGTAGAAAAACGTTCCTCTGTTGACAGGACATAGATAATTACATCAATGTGTACGAAACAATTCTGGAGAAATGCAAACGTGAGTCAAAAATACAAAAATGAGTCAGAAAGGCCCTGGGGGCACTATGAGGTGCTTATGCAGAGGCCAGGATATAAAGTTAAAATACTTACTGTTTTACCTCATAGTGAAATATCACTTCAACGTCATTCCCACAGAAGCGAGCACTGGTACATAGTCAGTGGAAAGGGAATTGTAACCAAAAATGAAAGTGAGATCAAGGTTCTTGCAGGAGATTCTGTCGATTTTTTGGTAAACGATGTGCATCGTGTAAAAAATATAGACAATGAAAATCTCGTTTTCGTTGAGATCGCGCAGGGAAATTACCTTGGAGAGGATGACATCGTAAGACTTGAGGATAAATACGGGAGGGTCTGAAAAAATTTATATTTATGGGTTTGTATTTTGGAAAAACTATATCACAAACTCCATATACATTTCTCTAAGTCTATGTTACATTTTCGTAACTGACTCTGGTCTAAAATCTAGTGATTTTTGGACTGAAACACTGAATTTGTAGGAGAAAAATGGTCTTCAATCAAATCTGTTATTCGTTATCTACGGACTTAAATCAGGAAGATATGTTCAAAGGATTGTAACCAATTTTAAAAATCTAGTTATTTTTAATTTTATGTTCATCACTAGATTTTGGAACTAAGTCAGGATTGCGGAAAGCTGCTATGCGAAAACAAAAACGGCTCTACTTGATCTCGGTGCCTGAAAAATCTCCTTGAATAATTCTTTTTCCTGTGTATCTCAAGCCGCTTTTATTCTTTTTATCGACATCTTCAATAGATCCAGCGGCTTCTATGTTTATTCCTTTTTTCTCTAACCTCTACTATCTTCAGTTCTTCTAACAAACCGTAGTTATAAACTTCAATCTTCTCGTCACGCGTCCTGCATCCCTTACAGTTTTATCTTCCCATTGATACACTTTAATACTCATACGTGAATTTAAACGTAAACTACAACTGAGTGGGGAAAGGCTCTGGGGGATTATAATTGGTAAAACATTTTGTCATAATTGCCGGAGAGGAAGCAGGCCCTAAATCAAATAAAATGGGCGGGATCTGGAATGTTATTCATGAAGAAGCACAAACTCTGGCTGCTCTATTTGGTTCGGGGCAATTGGATACAAAAGAAGATAAAGAAATACTCGTTGCAGGTCCTTATTATGCTCACAGGGGCGCAGATTGGAATCGGGGGTTAAACCGGATTACGGATATGGAGGAATTTAAATCCCTTAACCCTGGCGAGGAACTTCGAAAAACCCTTGAATCCTTTGAAAACTCAGGTATCAAAGTTTTTACAGGAAGCAAGTTTATAGGGAGCACGAAAATAGGTTATTTGCAGTTTCAAACCTCTGATTTTGGAAAAATACTTTCCATGTATCAGGGAAAGGAGATGAACCTTGAAAGCAGGGTCAAAGCTGAAGCCTATGAACACTTTGGGCTTGATTCCCTGAGATATGAAAATATGCCAAATGGGCCTGAGTATACCCATTACCTCTGTCTCTCCTATGCAATTTCCGAACTTGTCCGACTCCTTATAAGCACAAATTCGGAAAATTTTAGAACATCCGACCTAACTTCAACTCAGGATTTTATTCCCTGTCCAGGCGTCTCTTTGCACTGCCATGAATTTGGGGTGCTTTATGCTCCAGCCAGGCTTAAGAAACTTGGAATTCCGGTGAATACTGTCGCAACCCTGCATGCAACTCTGCCTGGAAGAACTGCAGGATACAACGCTATCCGGAAAAGAAGAAATAATGATAGCACATGGCCTCCAGGCGTGCCTGAAAACCTGGCTGCCCTTGAAGCTCTGGCTTCATACGCAGATACGGTTACTGCAGTAGGAGAATCTACCCGACAGGAAGCCAGGCTCTTTTACGGGATTAACGGGATTGTAATTCGAAACGGAATAACCATAGAACCCGATAAGATAAACTGGGACCTTAAAGAAAGGTCTCTTGAAAGAATCAGAAAATTCCTTTCCGAAAACCTGTATAAGTACCACGGAGGGGAAAGAATAGAACCTGAAAAGATAATTCCGATTTTCACAATCTCTCGTCTGGAGGTGGAAAACAAAGGATACCCGGATCTTCTCGATTCCCTTGTTGCGCTTGAGCACATAATAAAAAACAACATTCTCGAAGGTCATATGCAGGAGGAAATCAGGGTAATCTGTTTCCTTATTACGGCGGAAGGACCAAAAACAAACCTTCCATCAGGATTTCCTGTTAACCTGCCAAAAGAAGTGCTTGTAGGAAATGAACTGAGAATCCAGCAGATGATTGAGGAAAGAGAGCTTGATTTTCCAAAAATGGTACGCGGAAAACGTTCTGTTGCAGCACTTTTATACCCTCAGATTCTTTCAAGCTCGGACGGAGGGTTGGGCATGGAAGTTGGAGAATTTATGGCAGGCTGCTGTGCAGGAATTTTTCCCTCTCGTTATGACCCCTTCCTGCTTACAGGGCTTGAAGCCGGAAAAGAAGGAACCCCAAGTGTGGTCAGCCGTGTATGCGGCTTCAGTGACGCCATAAAGACAATTGAATCCCTTAAAGAAGCGCTTGGAGGAGTAATAGTAGTAGACAATATCGGTCTTTCCTATTACGAAACAGTTCTTGACTACGCTCTGGCAGTCAGTTATTTTACACGGAATTTCATAGAAGATAGGGTAAAGTATAAACTCCTCTGCAGGGAAGCCTTCCTCCTTGCAAAAGATATGGACTGGAAAGCTCCTACCGAACAGTATTACGAACTGATAAGCGGAACTCGGTTCTGTAAACAGGAAAATTCGACTGACAGATGATAAAAGAAGTTAAAATGTCCAAAGAAGTTAAAATATCAAAGAAGTTAAAATATTAGAGAAGTTAAAATATCAAAGAAGTTAAAATATCCGGAAAAAACGAAAAGAAATATAATGAGGTTTTTCTGAAATGTCAAAAATCAGAAAGCATTACTTTCTTTCCGAATACTGTATAATTGCCGAAGAAAGAGCTAAAAGGCCTTCGGATTTTGCAGTTGTAGCCAACGATGGTGGGAAAAACGACTCTCAAAACTGCCTTTTTTGCGGAGGAGCCGAGGAAAATACTCCTCTTGCCACTGCTGTTTACAAAAACGGGAAAATCTACTTAGATACCCCTGAAAAAAGGGTACGCAACTGGGATTTCCGCTGTTTTCCCAATCTTTATCCTGCCCTTTCTCCTGTGCTCGGGTCCCAAGAGCAGAGGGAAAACGGGTTGCAGGCTGAATCCGGGTATGGTTTTCATGAAGTTATCGTAGAATCACCTTTACATGGGAGAAGGCTTGAGGACTTTTCCAATCCTGAAATTTCAGCACTCATGCAGGTCTATAGAGACCGCACATGCAGTTATGCGACCCGTGAAAATATACGCTACGTTTCCCTGTTTAAAAATTCCGGGAAAAACGCAGGGGCTTCGATTAACCATCTTCACAGCCAACTTCTTGCCATGCCGTTTTGTCCTCCTCCTCTATCAAGGGAATTGAAGGTCATCAGAAAAATAGAAGAATGCCCTTACTGTACCATATTTGACCTGGAAGAAGCGTCTCCCCGTTTAATATATAAGAACAGCGAATGGATAGCCTTTGCTCCTTATTATTCAACGGGGCCTTTTGAAGTATGGTTCCTACCTAGAAAGCATGTAGGCTTTCTTGGAGATTGCAGTGACAAACTTCTTTTTGCTCTGGGGGATATCCTGAAAACCATTCTCAAAAGTTATGGACGAGTTCTTGGAAACCCACCCTTTAATTATATGTTTTACCAGCTTTCCGAATCTCCTGAATATCATCTGAACCTTCGTTTGCTCCCCAGGATCTCTATTAATGCAGGTTTTGAACTCAATACAGGAAGCTATATCAATACGGTTTCTCCGGAAAGGGCAGCCTCTTATTTGAGGGAAGACCTTACACACGGAGAATGAAGCTTGTAAAACAAACTGAAATAGAGAAGTCGAGGAACTATTTTAATTTTTAGACAATGTTACTGCAAAAATTTACAGATATGTTTATCTACCATTAAAAAGGAATAAAGTTAGTAAAGTATAAAAGCCAGATTCTAACGCAAAATTATTTTCATGTTAGTAACTCAAAGTCATACTCCTTTTGTTTTATACTATCAGTTGAAGGCTTAGGAGTATAGAATTATAGAGAGATTATGACGAGCTGGATCAATAAACTTGAGATAAGCATAATTGAAACAATACAACTGAATAACATAACTGAGTAACGTAACTGAATAACATAACTGAGTAACGTAACTGAATAACATAACTGAATAACATAACTGAGTAACGTAACTGAATAACATAACTGAATAATATATTTTTAGTAAAACGGACTAATTCAATTGATTATTATAAAAGGTCAATTGATTATTATAAAAGGCTACTATATATTAATAGTACATATTAATAATATGTCTTATTAATATGTACTATTAAATATGATAAATCAGCAGTATGACTGAACTACTCAGTAATAAAAGAATGTAACTATTAAATCGGCAAGGGGGAGCCTGCGTTCTTCTTTACTCCTTAACTCCCATTTTAATAAAAAGGGATAAGTGAGCTTATGAAAAAGATTCGAATAGGATTGTTTACTTGGGAAAGTTTGTATTCGATACGTGTAGGAGGGATTTCACCCCATGTATCCGAACTCTCTGATGCTCTTGCGGCAGAGGGGCATGAGGTTCATCTGTTTACACGAGACAATGAAAACAAAGATGAGGTAATAAATGGGGTTTATTACCACAAAATTGCCTGTGATCAAAGCGGAGGAATCGTAGAGCAGATGAATCGTATGTGCGATGGTATGTACTGCCGGTTCCTCGAGGTGAGAGAAAGTGCAGGAGAATTTGATGTTTTACATGGTCATGACTGGCATCCAGTAAATGTGCTTTGTAGGATAAAAACCCAGTTTAGACTACCTTTTGTGCTGACCTTCCACAGTACGGAATGGGGGCGTAACGGAAATCGTCATGGAGACTGGTGGGAGGCAAAGGAAATCTCACATAGGGAGTGGCTCGGAGGTTATGAATCTTCGGAGGTTATCACAACCTCGACTGTATTGAAGGAAGAAATCAAGTATATCTATAAAATTCCCGATTACAAGCTATGGGAAATTCCTAACGGCATAACCGTGGGGAAAATAAAAAGGAAAATCGACCCTGGAGATGTGAAAAGGCATTATGGCATTCATCCCTGTCTACCAGTGGTGCTTTTCACGGGAAGGATGTCATATCAAAAAGGGCCTGACCTGCTGGTGGAAGCTGCTGCTAAAGTCCTGAAGAAAAGGGATGCCCAGTTTGTGCTAATAGGCGAGGGAGATATGCGCTCTCAGTGTGAAAATCAGGCTCATAGGCTTGGTATTGGAAATTCCTGCAGTTTCCTCGGATACGCTCCTGATAATACTGTAATAGACTGGTTCAATGCCTGTGACCTTGTTTGTGTGCCCAGCCGGAACGAGCCTTTTGGAATTGTAGTGCTTGAAGCCTGGGATGCAAGAAAACCTGTAGTTGCAAGTGACGCAGTTGCCCTCGTAGAAAATTTCAGGACAGGCGTTATTGCTCATAAAGAACCTTCTTCTATTGCCTGGGGCCTTAATTACGTCCTTGAAGGGCTTGGTCGCAACCGAATGGGAGAGAAAGGTTACGACCTTCTTAAAAAGAGGTATAACTGGAAAACCATAGCTGAAAAAACTCTCGAAGTATACGAAAAAACAGTCGAAAAACATGACGTTATGGCAGGAAATGTCAGTTAAAGCTCAGAAATTCGAGACAGAAGTATTCTTTAATTTTTAATTTCTTAACCAGATTTTCATTAACATTTTACTTTTTAGTTGATTTTTGAGTTACTGTTTGATTTTGTTGGAGTATTTAGTATTTTAGGTCTATTTACTCCAATATTTACTTCTTTTACTTCAAGATATACTTGTTTTACTTCAAACGTAATTCTTACTTCAAGGTTTACTTCTTTTACTTCAAGGTTTACTTCTTTTGCTTCAAGGTTTACTTCTTTTGCTTCAAGGTTTACTTCTTTTGCTTCAAGGTTTACTTCTTTTGCTTCAAGGTTTACTTCTTTTGCTTCAAGGTTTACTTCTTTTGCTTCAAGGTTTACTTCTCATAAATTTTCAAAGGAATTCCGTATTCCTAAAATTGGAAACGGAATCCTTTGTAAGACAGTTTAGACTACTCCTCTTCATCTTCTTCATCAAACTCCTTGTAGCTATCACTTCCCACCATTGCAGCTGAGATGGAGTCTATTCCATCAAGCCATTCTGCAACAATGCCGTAGGGAAGATCGGCCATAACCTCTTCAGGCAGGCTTTTTCCTTTCAGTACGAGAGAACCGCATTGTGCAGTATAGTCAAGAGCAAGCTCAAGGTTGTCCGAGGATTCTGCCTCAATGGCTGATTTTACAAGCTCTGCAATATCGGCTCCTTCGTCATAGTCACCCATAACATAGCACTCGAAGGCGATAAAAGCTCCCATAAGAGAGGTCTGGACAGAGTCGATCATAAGGTTGATATCTTCAGAAATTGGCTCGACCTCGGAAAGTACAATGTCCCGGATCTCAGCCAGGATATCCAGAGCTTTTTCTCTGGAAAGTATGCTCTTATCAAAGCGTGCAATTACTTTCAGGCAGGCAAGAATTACATCATCAACCATATTCACGAATATGGCACTTTCCTTTCCAGCTTCTTCTTCCGACTCCTTAATCTGGAAACCGCTCTCTCTTGCCCGTCCGAGCCAGTTTTCCCAGCGCTTTTGGGTATAAAATTCATAGGGGGGGACCTGGTTCATTTCTTGTTCAGGCACTTATAACACCGCTTCTTACCTTTTTTATTTATTGATAATCAATCTTACTATTACTAAAATGTGTTTGTTTACGTTCACCAGGATAATTTCACCTTTTTCAGGGAATAATTGGCTTCGCACCTGGAATCAAGGTTTTCGAGAACCTCTACGATTTTGCATTTATCGCCTTTTGAGAGCCCCTCAGGGTGACAGGTCTCATAAATTTCACATCCCCTCTTGCCGCACTTTGGAGGTTCATACATGATTCTTGCCCCATCAACTGCTTTTCTTGATTCTAGTGTAGTCAGGATAGGGGCCTTGCTCACATCTACGGCAAGCACGCCGCTATCATGCAGGAAACATTCATGGACGTCTTTACTCTTTATTTTCTCGACTCTATACCTGCGTCCGGGTTCAAGGTTAAGACATGTGTTTTTCAGCCGGCATTTCTTGCATTCAGGCATCTCACCTTTAAATATGAATTCCAGTCCTTCCCTTGCAAGCCGTGATCCGATAAGTGTAATTTTGGTATCACTTTCTGTCATAATAACTCTTCCTTTTTAATTGTTTTTGGCCGGTGTCCTGTTTCTCAGGTTCATCTGGCTTATTCCAAGATAATCTAAAGTTCAATATCATATTTGATTTGAGATTAATTCTTTAATTGGAAATTGTGATTACTTTATTGGAAGATATGATTACTTTATTGGAAATTGTGATTACTTTATTGGAAGATATGATTACTTTATTGGAAATTAAATGATTATCTGTTCGAAATTTGATTATCTGCTCGAAATTAAATGATTGCCTGGTTGTAAATTAAGTGACTCCAGATTAACCAGGTCCTTTTTAACCGACATAGAATATTAGGTTCCTGGATTGAATCCTGCCTTAAATTCCGGTATCTTTAGGAGACATTCATTTTTGTCTCTAGCCTGAACAAGAATAATTTTTCAATTTATGACCTTTGTGATTCTTGCAACTTTCTCAGCTGCGGAAGGGTTAAGGCCGCTGCCGAGAATTGTATAACGTTCCGGGCGAATACTGTGTGCATGTAACAGGGCTTCAATTATATACTTATCTTCTATACCCAGTTCTTCGGCAGTTACAGGCGCCCCTATCTTTTTTAAGGCTTCTCTGATTTCCTGCCAGTTTCCACCATGGAGGTACATCATCATAATCGTCCCTACTCCACATTGTTCTCCATGAAGTGCCGGTTTTGGAGCTATCTTATCAAGGGCATGGCTAAACATATGTTCCGAGCCTGATGCGGGTCTGGAAGAGCCTGCGATACTCATCGCGACCCCATTCGATACAAGAGCCTTTACCACAAGCCTTGCCGAGGTTTCGTGCTCAGGCTTAATCGAATCTGCACATTCTATAATAACCCTGGCAGCCATACGGGAAAGAGCCGCAGCATATGCTCCGAAATATTCATTTCTGAGCCTGCTTGCAAGTTCCCAGTCCAGTACTGCCGTATAATTGGAAATTATGTCTCCACAGCCAGCCGCAAGAAATCGGAAGGGGGCTGCTGAAATAATTTCCGTGTCTGCAATAACGGCAATAGGGGCCTGAGCCTCTGCAGACGTACTTCTCCCATTATCTACAATTGAAGCACGGGAAGATGCAATGCCATCATGGGAAGCCGCAGTCGGCACGCTAATAAAAGGAAGTTCAAGTCGGGTCGAAGCAAGTTTTGCAAGGTCAATAGACCTGCCGCTTCCAACCCCAAGGAGAAAATTAGCCTTTACTTCAAGGGCTTTTTCCACAACCTTTTCGACATCTTCCGTAGTAGCTTTGCACGTCAGAACCGTCTCCGCACTACAACCTGCACTTTCAAGGAGATTACTAACTCTCTTGCCTGCAATATTCTTTGTAGTACTTCCGGTTACGATCAGCGCATTTCCTTTCATTTTCAGATCCCTGCAGACATCTCCTATTTCCTCAAGCACGCCGTGCCCGACAAGCACATCTCTGGGAAGCTGCATCCATTTTGCGCTGTTTTTGTTAATGGTCAATTTCATACCTGCGTCAGTATTCGATTACAATAGATTGTAAATTGGCTCTGTAAACCCGAATATACGTACGAAGTCATAAATTTGGATAAGCAACTGCGGCATATCATTGCACATTCAATATGTTAGCTCATTAACTTAGTTCTTTATAGTTCTGGTCCGGAATAAGTCTCAAATAAGATGTCTTATTTATATTTTAAAAATTCTTCAGGTTTATCCCATCGTTTCAAGTGTTTATAAGACCTTATATCAAATTTAAAGTACTTTCGTACTTCAAATTCCATTTCAATTACTTCTCAAACTTAAATATGTACTCTTAATCGTTTTTTGGGCTTAATATCTTATTTAAATCGAGTTTAGAGCTTAATATCCTATTCAAATTGCTTTTTAGATCTTAGACATTATTTCAAGTGTATTTGAGATCTGATATCTTAAAACTCATAATTCATAATTCTTTAAACTCAAAACTCATAATTCTTTAAACTCAAAACTCATAATTCATAATTCTTTACTCAGAACTTATTTATGACTATTTCCATGTTTATATTAGAATAATATCTATGTTTACATCATTATAAATTATCTATTGTTTCCGTATATGTTATGTATAATAATTACACTACCAGAATACCCTAAATAATTATAAAAATATAGTAATACATTAAAGCTTATATAATATTGCTAACGCTTATTGGGTAGGACCCTCCAGAAGAAATATCTTATATTAGAACGAACATCGCGCACTGGGAAGAATGCTACCCTCTTGATTAAGGAAGTAAGTTAGGCATATACATTGTAAGTATTGATTGTATTAGGATATTGCCATTTTGAATGAGTGATAAGATGAGTTTTTCAATAGATAATGTCTCACAGTTTATTAATACCTATTATCTTGACCCTATAAGAGGTGATGAAGGGTATAACCCGGTAAACACCATCACCTGGGCAATAATACTGGGTATTTGCATATTTGGGGTTTTCAGGCTGCTCGAAAAGCTTGAAGTAAAAATAACTCCCCGATTTATTGCGTCTGTCCTGCCTTTCGTACTTGCAGGGTCTTCCCTGCGTGTAATTGAAGATTCTCCTGCAGATATCTTCCACCCGCCGTTTAGTTATCTTCTCATAACTCCCAATATTTACTTCTTGGTTTTTGTGATAACCGTAGGCTGTCTCTGGATTTCAATCCGGATGCAGAAAGCAGGGCTTGTAAAGGATTTTCATCTTACTTTTGCAGGCTTAGGGCTCGTATGTTTTTTCATAAATCTAGCTGTCCTCCTGCATTTCAATAGTATAGTATACCCTTACGTTCCCGTATTCGTAATTGTGGCAGGAACAGGTATAACCTTTATCTTTTATCTGATTGCCCGCCACTTCAAGTCCTCTATATTCACCAATCCCTTGAATCTTTCTATCCTGATGGCTCACTTGATGGATGCTTCTTCAACATATATAGGAGTAGATCATCTTGGATACTTTGAAAAGCATGTAGTGCCCACATATCTTATTAACTTGACTGGCACCGCATTGGTTATGTATCCATTAAAGCTTATTATCTTCATAGGGGTTCTTTACGTACTTGACACCCAGTTTGAAGACGACGAGCGTTCCTTGAACTTGAAAGTACTAATAAAAATGGTCATTTTGATCCTTGGGCTTTCTCCTGCAACCCGGAACACAATTCGGATGATGCTGGGAATCTGAGATAGAAAGATATTTAGAAGACATTATATTCACTTAGGTCAGAGTTTAACAAACTGAGAATATTTACGGTGGGGATAGGTATGGAAAGAGATGATGATTATAATTCCGAGAAAATAAAAAATGGAGTACAGACTGCCGGAACTCCTGAAGGAGAGATGGAAAATAGGGAATACCTCACAGAGGGTAAAGACTTTTTTCCCGCAAGCAGCGCAGCAGAAAACTGGCACGGTAACAGAATAAATCCTAAAAGAGGGTTTACAGGATATCTGCAATTTATCTGGCCTTATGCACTTCTTATGGCCTTTATATTTTTTGTATTTTTATTTATTGGCTATAATTCAGCTGCAAGTTTTCCTTCTATGGCTGAGACTCTCAGAGAAAGCTTTAGCTCCCGTTTTGCGTCTATTATGACAATGAACCCTCTTTTTATAATGCTCACAATTTTTCTTAATAATGCCTTTTTAAGCCTGCTTTTTTTGGTACTCGGGCTGGCTCTGGGAATTCTTCCCATACTTTTTGTCGCCTTTAATGGATATGTTGTGGGAGTTATCGTTTATCTTATAGCTCAGGAAAGAGGACTGCTCTTTATTTTGTTTGGCCTTCTTCCTCATGGGATACTGGAACTACCTATGGTTTTCCTTGCTGCAGGCATAGGGCTTCGGCTAGGATACCAGGTATTTTCTGCCCTTATAGGGAGACCTACTCATATCAAAAGAGAATTTAAAGAAGGACTAATATTTTATTTTCACTGGATTTTACCTCTTCTTCTGGTTGCAGCCATAATTGAGACTTTTATTACGCCTATTATCCTTAGTTCGGTTTAATAATGTGTCAAAAACTATGGAAATTCGGAATTCGGAAATTAACGGGAAAATGTTAAAAACTATGGAAATTCAAAATCCGGAAACCTACGGAAAAGTGTCAAAAATAGAGGAAACTCAGAATCTGGAAATCAACAGGAAAGTTTTAGATATCTGTTCTGGCTTAAGTTTTTCTGGCTTTAGAGTTTTCTTGTTTTCTTTCATTATATAAATGGTTACTTATATTAGAAAGGGGTTTAATAGGTAAAGCCGTTAATGGGGAAAACTTCTCAGGATTTTTACTTCATAATATCTGGCAAATAGTCGTGAGACCTGCGTTTTGAGGAATCCCAGTTGAGTAGCAGGTTTGAATATCATACCTATTAAGGTTATATCTTACCATTTCATTGAAATGAATTATTTCCAAAGCCAAGGAACATCAAACATGATTGACAGGAACGAAATTAAGGAAATCGTTGAAGGCTACTATACCCACGCTGATAAGATAAAAGTCGGAACTATAGGCTCTCACTCCGGACTTGACATCTGTGACGGGGCAGTTGAAGAGGAATTCAGGACTCTTGCTGTCTGCCAGGCTGGCAGGGAAAAAACATATAGCGAGTACTTCAGGGCCCAGAGAGACCCTTCTGGAAAAGTAAAGAGGGGGATTGTTGACGAGACCGCTGTTTTTAAAAAGTATAACGAAATTCTCCTGCCTGAGAACCAGAAGAAACTGGTTGATGAAAATGTGCTTTTCGTTCCTAATCGTTCCTTTACTTCCTACTGCAGTATAGATGAGATCGAAGAAAACTTCAGAATACCTCTTGTAGGAAGCAGGAACCTTCTACGGAGCGAGGAACGCAGTGAGCAGCAGAGTTATTACTGGATTCTGGAAAAAGCAGGACTTCCTTTTCCGGAAAAAATAGAATCTCCAAAAGATATAAATGAGCTTGTAATGGTAAAGCTCCCACATGCAGTAAAAAAACTCGAACGGGGATTTTTTACCGCTTCAAGTTACAGAGAATATACGGAGAAGTCCGAAGCTCTAATTAAGCAGGGAGTTATAACACATGATGCCCTTGAGAATGCAAGGATAGAGCGCTATATTATAGGTCCTGTGTTCAATCTTGATATGTTTTATTCCCCAATCGAACCGAAAATGAGCAAGCTGGAACTTCTTGGAATTGACTGGCGCTTTGAGACCAGCCTTGATGGGCATGTAAGGCTTCCTGCCCCTCAGCAAATGGCCCTGGCTGAAAGTCAGTTAACTCCAGAATATACGGTCTGCGGTCATAACTCTGCAACCCTGCGCGAGTCTCTTCTTGAGAAAGTGTTTCAAATGGGAGAACAATATGTAAAAGCTACACAGGAATATTATTCTCCTGGGATTATAGGGCCTTTCTGCCTGCAGACCTGCGTTGATAAGGATCTTAACTTCTATATTTATGATGTGGCCCCAAGAGTAGGCGGTGGGACCAATGTGCATATGTCAGTAGGTCATTCTTACGGTAACTCGCTCTGGAGAAGACCGATGAGTACTGGAAGAAGGCTAGCCTTTGAGATCAGGCGTGCCCTTGAACTGGAGAAGCTTGACGCTATCGTCACATAAATTTATTAAGGCTTTCCGGCATTAGTAGATATTAGCTATGCAGGATACCGTAAACTTTAAAAATATCGCCTGAATCTGCAAGCCTTAAACCGCGATAAGAAAACATAGTTATATAATTTACCTGAATTCTCAATTCAGAAAACAAACATGATATTCCTTGAATAACATGCACAACTATATGGAAATGCATGCTGACGGCAGCATTTTCATGCTAATTAAGACTAAGGACTGGG
>NZ_LMVP01000523.1 GCF_002287235.1 Methanosarcina spelaei | reverse complement strand
CAAAATATGATAAGGGAAAATGGAAAAACTATTATATTTTTTATGCGGTTGAAAATCCCTTAAATTTGAAGAGGATACAAAACAATGGCTTGATACGCTTGACAAAGTATATACTAAAGCTACTAAAAATTTTAAAAAGGACATGTCAAAACATTTCTATCCAAATGGTCCAGTTATAGCTTATGGTTATACTATTGATGGTGTTCTTCAGGTGACAATTAAAAAAGGACAAAAAATAGATACAGCCAAAGAAAATGAAATTTATAATTTATTTTCAAATTATGGACAAGAACTTAATGTAACGAATATACCGCTAACAATTGTATATGGAGATTTTCCTGTACCAACTATTGGTCGTTTTGGCTATTGGCGCCCCTTAATTGGAGGCATACAAATAATTTCAGACGGTAATAACGGTCCCGCAACGTCAACTCTTGGTTTCGCTGCAAACCAGTAGCGGAACTAAAGGTTTTGTTATTGCTGGGCATGCTGTCGGAGGTATTGGAAGTGATGTATATCAACCTACCTCAGCTTATTATGTAGGAAGTGTAGCTGATTGTTCCGAATATAAGGCAGATGCCGCATGGGTTCCGTCCACTAATGTTAATGCAGTGATATATGATTATGATACTGACGTTACAAAAACTGTGAAATCGTATGGAGATCCTAGTGTAGGCCAGTATGTTTATAAATCTGGCATAGTAACAGGAAGAACAGCTAATGCAATCACTCAGAAAACTAGTGTTTACAATAGTGGTCTTGGAAAAACTTTAGATGACCAATATATTGTAGGATACAGATGCGACTATGGAGATAGTGGTTCATCTGTATATGTTTTCGTTACTGGCGGCGTTAAGATTGTGTGAATTCACTGGGGAGGTGTAGATGGAACGTATACACCAGGTTATGGTTTCTCGTCTTCAATATTTTCTCCAGTATCTGGAGTACACAATGATTTAAGTGTATACCCTCTCACAGCATAAGTGAATAGTTGGAAAAATTTATTTAGTACAGTTCGCCTTTGAAAGAGATGTAGTATGACAAAAAAATGAATTCATAGAATTTACATCATTCAAAGTTGGGCTATACTAACTATCTCTTTTTTTGTTGATAAGATCTTGTTATATTTCAATAAATATGGAAGGTGTAATCTAAAATGAGTTTAAAGATATTAAATATCGCACTAAGTATCATATTGGTGAATATTCTATGGAATTGTGCTTTAGGATCTTGTTCTCAAAATGGAGATGATACTACGAATAATATAACACTTACCTTTGGCCCAGAAACTCTTATTGAATTAAAAAGTCAGCCTAATTTTATCGCGGCTTATGGAAGTATACCTTCTTTTGCAACTTCGGAAGAGAGAATGAAGTGGCTTGATAAACTTAACAATGTGTATCAAGAAACTATCTCTGAAATGTTTAAATATATGTATCCAAATGGTCCAGTTACAGCCTATGGTTATACCATTGATGGTGTCCTTCAGGTAGGGGTTAATAAGACAATTGAAAAGCCATTTATGGATGAAATATATAAGATCTTTGATTTAAAAGCAAGTCTTATAGGAATTAAGGAAGTCCCCGTGGTGTTTGTGTATCAAGGTCTGGCTATGCCGGTGGATAAAGTTACTCCAGTTAATAAAACAACGAACATGTTGATATATGGAGAAAAAAGCGCGGGAGAGCTTAATGGTTCGACTAAGGATGATTCAAAAGCCGTTAATGGAAACATTTCAAGTATAAACAATTCAAGTGGAAATAAATCTGATAAAATTAACTCAACTCCAGGTCTTGGACTGTTGGGAGGATTGATCTGCCTGTACGGTGGATGGAGACTAAGAAAAAATTAATTTAATAACTATGAGTGAGATATGAATAGTCAAAGTTATAAAATGCTATATATCCCATTAGGATGCCTTCTTTTTGTTTGAGTTAGTCCCGTATACGGTCAAGGGATTTTGAAGCTTGTGGTTCGTATTTTTCGAATTCAAGCTTTGAAGTTTTCTCGTTTCCGGCCAGCTCGCGGACAATGCCGGAAAAGGTGCCAATTGCGCCTGTTTTTCGGATGGCAGGGTTTTTCCTGGCTTTCTTTATAAGGGCTTCCAGGGTGTACCGGTCAGGTCGTGCAAGGGCTATTCCTACAAGAGAAGCTGTAAGTTTCTTCGTGCATATCGATGTCTGCCGGCAGCATTTAAATCCTGTTTTTACTTCAGGTAGTAAGGTGCCGATTTTTACTCTTTTTAAATTTGACATTCTTACTGTTTAATTAAGGATTCTTTACTTCACCGTGATATAGCTTGATATCTTTTTTGTGTTACTGCCTGCTGCATTTTTCACAGTTAAACTAACAGTGTACTTTCCTGCTTTATTATATTTATGTACAGGATTTTTGGCTGTTGAAGTACCCACCAGAATTCCTGTGATATATTGGGGTCGCCTTCACCATCTATCATTAGAAAACTCATTTCAGGAACATCTACAATTGATACTTCTTTTGCAGATGGATTGTATAATTCTTTATTCTCTTTTTTTAAATCTATTCCAGGCATTTTAAATCATTCCTGATTTTTAACTGCGTTAGGCTCAAGTCAATAAAAGGATACGATTATTATTGGTCTTTCTTAGTAATCAGTTGATATATCTGGAGGTTTGTAAAGACTCACGATTTAATGTTTCCCTATACTAACACCAGGCAAGTGAGAGAATCATCCAGGTTAGATATTCAGGCATCCTGGATAATCAGAAAGAGAATAAAGAGAAATTTATGCTAAGAAGAGTATTAAGAATTTACTTGTAAACTTATTTTGTAAATGCGATAGTAGAAAGTAATAGAAAAAATATTTTATACGACTTTATGAACTTCTGATTAATACTCAAATGTACATAGTTTCTCTCAAATACGATTATTTAGAAAACTTTAAGCCTCGAAAACACATATTTTTAATTGCTATTTGAGATACTGTCCCTAGAAAATCAGGATTTAAGGGTATCCTGGGCTTAACTCAGGAAGATATGTCTGCATTTTTGTTAATATTATTATTGTTGTGATCATCAATCTTAAAGTCAAGTGTGACGAGGTGAATTGCCCCACTTATCGTACAAAGGAGTTAGAACCATGCGTGACACGAAACTGATGCGAGTACTTGCAGAATATCTTGCGAAATGCGCAGAAATTCATGCAAGAAACGAATCGATACCACCGGAGAGCCTGGAAAAATTTATGATTGATATCGTAAGCTGCCTGGAGGTTGGGGGAATCGGCGATGTCGGAAAAGAGCTGGTCCCACTCAAAAAAGCACGTACAACTATCAGGCTTGCAAGGCGCGAGTTTGAATGGCAGTGTGATAACATAGACAACCCTGAAGATTGGGAAACCTGCCTTCGGAATGCAGTCTCAGAAAATGTATAATCTTTTAAAATTTTCCGGTAACCCATGGAATCGCTGGTAATTTTTCAGGCGTTATCCCCCGAAAACGAGAATTTAAGTATTTTTATTTTTCCGGGAATTTGCACAGCTTAAACTCTGGAGGTGAGTTTCGCAGACATATGTGCGTTTAAAACTGTACAATTAAATAGGCGTCAAAGTAAAGGTTAAAATAATGAGTTAAGAACGGGAACTGTATACTGAAATTTGAGACTGGGATCAAAAACCTAAATTAAAGACGATTTATCAAAAGCATAAATAAAGGCTGTTTATTAAAAGCATAAATTAAAGGCGATTTATTAAACCTAAATTAAAACGATGTTTAGTACTGGTTAATTATGAAAAGACGGGAATAATCTAATAATACAAGACTAAAACAAACTAGTAGCAAAAAATTATAATGTTTGATTATGGGAGTCATTTCCTGTGACTTAATAATCAAAAGGAAGGCTCTCAAATCCGATCAAACAAAGTAAGTTTGTGCATTTTTCAGATTTAGCCAAAGACTCCCACTAATTTCTATCCTTTATCTTCTCACTGGTTTTTTCGCTTAAGATGCTTGTTTGCTTCTGGAGACTCTCATACTTATGCCTTTCATACTTATACAACTGAACTGGGAAACAGTAATAAAAGCCTTCAAGTTTCAGTCATAACTGTTCAATCATTATATCTATTATAGGCCTGCCAGCGTTTTATTTTTTTCTTTTCAGGTGCCACAGTCCCTTTAGATTCTTGGTATTCCTTTCCAAAATCCAGGTACATAGCGAGGCTTGTAACTAAATTTCTCACTTCTCTTAGGTGCTTCTTTTATTCCTTCCCAGGAGCCAGGCACATAACGAGGTCTATAGCTATCCTTCTTTGCATTTCCTTTCCAGAGTCCGGGAATGTAACGCTGTTTGTACCTGATTTTACTTATTTTCGGAGTCTTTGTTATACTTTTCCATGAGCCGGGAACATAACGCGCCTTATAATCATCTTTTTTTATTTCCCTGGTATTTGCAGTTTCTTTCCAGAGTCCGGGAATGTAACGTTGTTTGTACCTGATTTTCTCAAGCTTTGGGTTCTCTTTTGCCGCTTTCCAGAATCCGGGTATGTATTTTTGCTTATAGTCGGGCTTCCCTACCCTTGATGTCTCTACAGTCCCCTTCCAGAATCCTGGCACATAACGCTGCTGATGCCTGATTTGTTCAATTTTTGGATTCTTTTTTATCCCTTTCCAGGAACCAGGAACGTAACAGCATCTGGAGCTAGACTTCTCACTTGTCCTGTAAGTCTCCTTGACTTCGGTTTTTACCCTCCTGGTTGTTTTGCCAGCTTCTTCTTTTAGTTCATATCTATTATACATATCCATACCTCCATGTTTAATTTATTCTGTTTAACTGCGAAATTAGCGCATAAAACATTAAACTCGCTAAATAATAGACTTCCTACATATAAATAAATATTTAACAGTGGCGTAATGAGGGTTTTAATTTCTTTGTACAAAATATCAGACATTTTACATGATTCAACTCTGACTCAACCGCAGCTTGGGATGGCATTTCAATCATTTCAGTTTATAAAGCCGCAATCTACAAAAAATCAATATGTGTTATGGGACAGCAATGATTTAGGTCGCTTGTTCAAAATACAAATGGAGCTAATATAAAAATAGAAAAAGATGTCAAATATCCTAATTCTGTAGTAGTGTTGATAAAAATAGAAAAAATAAGGTTTAGCAGTCTTAACTCCTGGATTGAAATTCTGAGTAAAATTTTCTCAAGTTTTTATAAACAGTTTTTCTCTTGTTTTTCAGGTAGCTGGTCAGCAACTAATATCACAGGTCAGGTAATTCTGCCTGTAAATATGGTCGCTTTTTTTCAGTTTTTTATTATAATATTTCTAAAATAAGAAATATCAGGATAAGTCGTTATCTCCTCTAAGTTCGTTTGCTCTCTTTTCTGCTTCTTCTTTTGTCCGGAATATTTCACTGGTACATGCACATTTTCTCGTGTTATGGTCACAGTGGTAAATAATATACAGAATGTCAGCCAGGCTATCAGTGGGCACATAACTTAACTCGTTTAACCCTCGGCCTATCCGGGTATAGTTTCGTTCGTCGATCTCAAGTTCTCCTGCATCTTTCATAGGATCATATTCAAAATATATCTCGCTGTCAAGTGCTGCCTGCCATTCTTCTACAAAATAATCAGGCTGGTTCTCAATGTAATCTTTCTCGCAGTCCGAAATGCCAGAACTTTTTACATATTCAAACATGCTTTCATATATATCTACAGGTTTCACTTTCCCGTAATACAGGATATTTATGTTTCTCATTTTCGTTTCATCTCCGTGCCAAATTCTGTAACTCTTTATATGTGTTAAAGTATTAAAGGAAAAAGCTAAAAAACGGATTTACTTTTCAGTTTAAAAAACATTTTAATGAGATGTATGTAAAAGAAAATCCTATCGCCTGCATAACCCTTGCAAAGCCCTGACTGCTCAGGATAATAGCGCTGCAATGGGAGGTTTATTTCCTTTACAGGAAACTTCGATCTTCATTAAGCCTCAAAAGTTTCATTCAGGCTTTTTATAAATGAAACAGGCCTCTTGTTTTTGGAACTATCTCAAGAATAAACCTATATACTCAAGAATAAAACCGTCTACTCAAGAATAAAATTATATATTCAAGAACAAAACTGTCTACTCAAGAATGAAATTGTCTAAGTTTTTACTTAGAATGAATAACGATAAACAAGGTATGCAATGGCCATCAATGTAATAATAGAACATAGAACGAAAATTGTGCGTGGATTCTGGTTGTATACTGTTTCTCCTTTCAGGCTTTTTTGGTTGAAGCAAATGGTTTATTATTGAAGATATTAAAGGACCTGTTAACTTCTCTTTCTTCCTGTACCTGACCATGAGCGCGAAATTAATTGATGTTATAATGAAGGACAGATAAAAGTTTCAATATCTCCTACTGATATGTACCTTAAACTATTCAGGGTTCCAACTATCAAAAAAGATGCAAAGTATACTGCAACTGAGCGCCATAGTTCCTATTCCACAATTGAATCTCGGTTCATGCTTCAACTTCCATCCTTTTCAGTAACTATTCCTCTCAATATACTTCCCTGGATATTTCTATATGTTATTGTTTCCGTTGTATTACCTTATTCTTAACACCTTTTTAATTTATTTTATCGTTGCATTATGAGTCTCTATACGGCAATTTACTTTTAAACGTTATTTAATGCCGGTAGCTGAGATATTTCTAAATGTAAATTGAAAATATAGACTGAAAAGAGACTACGAACGAGAAAATAAAAATAGAGAATGAAAAGAGACACTGCGAAAGTAAAGTAGAAAAAATAAGATAAAAATGTAATATGAAATGAGTAGGAGAAATAAAAAGTAAATCCGATTAAATGAGAGGAAACAACTGTACTTCTAAACTCAATTCCAAAGCCCTTTACTTTGAATCAATCTCGACTGAAGTCTAATGATTTTTAGCACACTCTGGGAATCGGGTCTCCTGCAGGTACATCTACAAAACGCATACCGCCGAAACGGTTTCTCAGGACTACTTCATTCTTATCCGGAGTAACTTCTCCTATAACAGCTGCGTCCCTACCGTAAGGGTGCTGCCTCAGGATTGAAAGCACTTCTTCTTCAAAGCCGGCTTTGACTCCCATAACTGCTTTTCCTTCGTTTGCAACCTCAAGGGGGTCCAGGCCCAGCATCTCACAGGCTGCGGAAACGGCTGGTTTGAAAGGAATCCAGTCTTCTTCAATAAGAATGCCTGCTCCGGATTTTGATGCCATCTCGTTCAGGGCATTTGCAAGCCCTCCTCTGGTCGGGTCTTTCATTGCCGTGATTACGGGTTCACCTTCCGGAGTTCTGAGTTTCAGGAGAGGTTCTATGAGTTTCCAGAGTGGAGCTGAATCCGAGGCAAGGTCGGTATCAAAGTCAAAACCTTCCCTATGAGCCATAAGCGAGATTCCATGGTCGCCGATAGTTCCTGTAACCAGGATTTTGTCTCCAGGTTGAAGTCCTGAGTCTCTTACAGGGCTATCCGTAATTCCAAGGCCTGCAGTATTCAGGATAATCGAGTCTAGCGCAGTTTTCTCCACGGTTTTAGTATCGCCTGTTATTATGGGTACGCCAACCTCTGCAGCCGTTTCGTCCATTGTTTTAATTATTTCCTCAAACTCCTTGAGTGGAAAACCTTCAGGGACTATGACTGCACAGGTAAGGGCAAGGGGCTTTGCTCCCATAACAGTAAGGTCATTTACAGTTCCTGCAACTGCAAGTCTTCCTATATTAGTATTCGGGAAAAAGGCAGGTGTAATCACATGACTATCAGTAGTCAGTACGAGTTCGCATCCCTTATTGAAGTCTTCAAGTTTGACCGTGGATCCATCATCAAGACATTCGAGTCCTATCGAGCCTGCACTTTTATTACGAAAGTTTTTAAGAATTATTTCTCCTATAAGTGCCTGCATTACTTCTCCGCCTGCACCGTGCTCAAGAGAAATGGTATTGGATTTCATATAAGTCTCCTTTTTTCCGCCTTTTAAACCCGCTGGATCTTCTCAATCCACTTAAAATCTTCTTAATCCGATTTTCGAGTTAGTTCTCTTTAACCTGGTTTCTACTTTAGTTCTCTTTAACCTGGTTTCTACTTTAGTTCTCTTTAACCTGATTTTTTAACTTTATCCTTATTAACCTGATTTTTTAACTTTATCCTTATTAACCTGGTTTCTACCTTAACTCCTTTAACTTTGCCTTATCTATTCTGAGATTTTTTAACTCCAAGCTCGATGAAGCTAATCCAGGTTTCCAGGCTTTCCCAGTCATGCTTTGAAGTCAGGATAACCGGCACGTTCGGGTTTAAGGAAAGAATATCGTCTCGCATTTTTTCGGCATCTACATCAACAGCATGTGCAATGTCAACTTTATTTATTACTGCAAGATTTGAGGTCTTGAATATCATGGGGTGTTTGAGGATAATGTCGTCTCCTTCGGTCACGCTCACAATTACAACCCTCAAGTGTTCTCCCAGTTTAAAGTCCACAGGGCAAATCAGGTTACCTACGTTCTCAATTAGCAGGAGATCCGTGTTATTAAGGTCAATTTCATCCAGGGCTTTTTCCACCAGTTTTGCATCCAGGTGGCACTCTTTCCCGGTATTTACAGGAATAGTAGGGACATCGAGTTTCCTGAAACGTGAGGAATCCATCTCAGCGATTACATCCCCTGCGATCACAGCTATTTTATACTTATCCTTAAGTTGCCGAATAACCTCTTCAATCAGAGTGGTCTTTCCTGATCCGATTGCACCCATAACATTTACCGAAAAGACCTGATACTTGTCAAGTTTCTTTTTATTTTTTTCAGCAACTTTGTCATTTGCTTTGTAGACATCGTGTCCCATATCGATTACGTGCATCAACATAAACATCACTTGGAAAATTTTATTTCTTGTTTTTACCTTTTTGCGTTTTAATTCTGGTCTTCAGTTTCGATCTCGATGCTTTTAATTATCAGCTCTCTGCCACCTGTAATTTGGGCAGGTTTTCCGCAGATTGGGCATTCCATAACTGCCGCATAAGCCAGAAGTTCGCTTTTGAATTCACAGTTTTCTCGTATCTTTTCTTCGTCTACTGTTCCCGTGTATCCACATTCGCATTCAAGCGAGGGTGGTATCATTTCTACAATAAAGTCCGCATTTTCGGCAATGCTTTCCTCGGAAAGGACTTTAAAACAAAAACTAAGTTGTTCCGGGTTAGTATGAGACAGTCTTCCCATCTGAAGGGTTACGTGCTTAACTTCCGTGGCTCCGTGCTCTTTGGCAGTAGCCATTACCTGCTCGAAAATTTCACATGCAATGGACAGTTCATGCAACCCTGTTACCTCCTTCTCTTGAGTATCTGAACCAGTTATAACACATGCCTTCCTGACTTACCATACAGGGACCTGCAGGGCTTTTCGGGGTACAGTCTTTCCCGAAATTCGGGCATTGGGAAGGTTTTGCTTTCCCTGTAAGGATAGCTGCGCAGATACAGCGCTTTTTGTCTTTTCTCCCTGTTTTCTTTCGGACATCCTCAAGGGCAGAAGCATACAGGTCTTCGTACTTTTTTGCGGCGTCTTTTTCCTCAAATTCTTTCCTGAGCACAAGTCCCGAGTTCTTTATTTTTCCTATGCCTCGCCACTCAGAGTCCGAAGTCTCAAATATTTCCTTCATTATTTTAAGGGCAATCTGGTTTCCTTCAGGTTTTACAGCTCTCGGGTAGCCGTTATCCACTCTCGAGATTCCTTTTTCTGCCTGCATTTGTAACAGGTTGATTCCAAGGAGGATGTCTCCCGGTTCAAACCCGCTTACGACAACAGGAAAGCCTTTTTCTGCAAGAGATTCAAAAGATTTCGTGCCTATTATGGTTGCCACGTGTCCAGGAGCTATAAAGGCATCAACATCTGCATCCCTGGCAAGGAATTCAACTGCAGGAGGAGTTTGTTTCTGTGAGGTAAGGAGGCTGAAGTTTTCAGGGGTCTTTCTTAAAAGAGCGGCCGCATTTGCGGGAACCGTGGTCTCAAAACCTATTCCAAAAAAGACTACTTCAAGTTCTGGTTTTTTTTCCGCAAGGGCAATTGCATCATCAATACTATAGACCATTTTTACATTTGCCCCTTCGGACTTTGCATCCAGCAAACTTTCGGCCGAGCCAGGAACCCGCATCATGTCTCCAAAAGTGACAACGGTTGCTCCACTTTTCGCAAGGGCGATAGCAATATTAACGTCTTCTTCAGGAGTCACACAAACAGGGCATCCGGGACCGCTTATTACCTCAATATTTTTCGGAAGGACACTCCTTAACCCATATTTTGCTATCGTTCGCTCGTGAGTCCCGCATACATGCATTATGCGAAGTGGTTTATCCGAGCCTCTAATTCTTTCCAGGAGCTTTCTTTCAAGTTCAGGAGCCGCTAGCTTTGAAGGTGAATTCCCGTTTTCCATTTTTCATCAGCGTCCGCTTTCAGATAGATTCGCTTTCTGGGGTATCTATCTCTTCAAGTCCCGCAATCTGTCTGAGAAGGTGCATTGTTTCTTCACTTTCTTCTTTCGAGATTTCGGATATTGCATATCCAACATGGACAAGAAAGTGTTTCCCTATCTGGGATTCGTCAGCTCCTCCCATAAGGTCCATATTCACATCTCTGCAGATTCCGCCCATGTCAATCGTTGCAGTATTCTCATTTACAATGGATATTACTTTTCCAGGAATAGCTATACACATGTTTCCTCAAACTCTTTTGTTTTAAAATCCTATTAGTTTATATTATTCATTTTTCATGAGGGAAATTCCTGTATTAAGAGTTTTGCAAAACTCATATTAAGGGTTTTACAAAAATTATTTTACAAAAGATATATATTTGCAAGGTATATATATTTACAGGTCCCAACTTATTAAAAAAATCCTCCAGTTTTATTTCCTTAACTGGTTAAACAGTTTTTATCCCCTTAATTATTTTTATTTCTCTACTGCTGCTTTTAAATGTTCATTTTTTCTTTTGCAACTTGCCGCAGATAGGAAAATGGAGATATCGTAAACAAGAGCTTAATTCCATATTTTAAATAAATCTATTGTCGAAAATTATTTTTTAAAACTCTATGGTTCTATTTTATATTCTTTTTGTTTTTTCATTTCACTTGCATAATTTAAAAATGTTCTTTATTCTGGTTTTGGATTTGCTGTAGAAATGTTTTAGAGAGGGTTCCAAAATCGTTTTATTTGAGATGGAATACTCCAGATTCTGAAAAATATGGATAATTGAAAGTGGATAGCATTTTTCTGCAACTTCACATGATAAGATAAGGTTTAATAAGATAAGGTTTTTTAGCACTTTTTTTCCATTTTAAGTTTCCATTAAATGTGCTTTTCAGAACACTGAAGATCATAGTTTTAATGGAGAAAACCCAGGATTAAAAACTCTTCAGTTTTTAGTAAGATCAGTATTCTCCTGGATCTCTTAGAGTTAAAACAGGATTAGCTACGGCAATATAGTTCTTTCTTATGAATTTTAATTCTGCTTGAAAAGCCCAATCTACAAAAATATCCCTTCGAAATAAGTGATTCTTTCTTTGCTTTTCAAAACTTTTCTGCATTTTATCTTATTTTTATGCGTTTTATCATAATACAGATAAGTTTTTAAATATGAACTACTACTTCATCAGTAACTTTTAACTTTTGAAATTTAATTAATTCTTTTGATACTCTTTTCTCTCTTAAAAGGCCGTAATCTTACATATATGTACTATAACCCACAATAATGTACATTGAATTATGTTGCTTATATTGAAAACCTATTATATTTATCAATGAATCATTTACCTTCAATGCAGCCAATTAATATATTTGTCGGAGCGTGTAAAAAACCTTATATACTATTCCCTCATTGAAAAACATTAGTGGTAAATTTATGTATGCATTTATATAATTACTGTGGACAATTATTTCAAAATTTTCTTTCGGATGTATAATTTGGGTAAAATCAAGATGTGGTAGAGATGAGTACTGGAATAAAAAACCTTGTCCGTACACTGGACAGTGTGGACTTCTTAAAAATGGATCGACGCACTTTCATGAAAGCACTGGGTGCAATGGGCGCAGCTACATTCCTGGGCACCTACAAGTCTGATCTTGTAAGTGCGCTTGAATTTGCGGAGACCAAGCTTGTCTGGCTTCACGGCTCTGAATGCACTGGCTGCTCCGAATCGGTCTTAAATGCAGGCAATCCTGACCTTGTACAGGCACTACAAAAGCTCAATGTCAATCTCGCTTTCCATGAGACTCTTTGTGCACAGCAGGGTATCTGGAACGATGGTAAGCTTGTAAACACCTCCGAGCTTAACTCTGAGATTCTCCTTGAAGACCTTTACAAAGAAGGTAAATACTTCCTGGTCGTTGAGGGCTCAATTCCAAACGGTCCGGATGGTTCCGGACGCTATCTGGTTATTGGAAATAAGACTTTCAAGGAAACCCTTGGAGAGGCTGCAAAGAATGCAATTGCTGTCATTGCAGTCGGAGCCTGTGCCTGCTGGGGAGGAATCACTTCTGCAGATAGCGAGGTTGCCAAGGATACTGACTACAGAGGAGTAGCTTTCGCAAAAGCAGATTCTAAGGGAGGCATGCTTAAGGAACTCGGCATCGATAAGCCTGTAATTAACATTCCTGGTTGCCCTGCTCATCCTGATTGGGTCCTTTTGACCCTGGGAGCGGTAATCCTTGGAAAGATTAAGCTTGAAGATATTCCATCAATTGTGGACGATTACGGCAGGCCAATGGTTTTCTTCCCCCCTGACCACACAGTGCACGAAAACTGCCCACGCCGCGGATACTATGACCGTGGAGAATTCGATACGGAAGTTGGTGGAGAAAAGTGCCTGTGGAAATTAGGCTGTAAAGCTCCCTATTCTCACGCAGACTGTGCAATTCGCAAATGGAACGGTTCAGTAAGCATGTGTACTCAGGCAGGCGGCCCCTGTATTGCCTGTGTTGAGCCAGGTTTCCCTGATACCTCAAGGCCCCTATATGTTGAACGTGAAGATGTAGGAGTTGCCGGAACAAATATCGACACAGTAGCCAAAGTTGCGGTCGGAGCAGCTGCAGTTGCTGCAGGCGTACATGCTGTTAGGAGAATGGGAAAAGGAGAGTGAGTGAAAAATGGTAAACGTTACAGTTGATCCCTTAACCAGAATTGAAGGCCACCAGCGTATATCCACCGAAGTAGGCGCTGACGGTACTATTACCGATGCCCAGTCATCTTCCCTTATATTCAGAGGTTTTGAACGCATCCTCCAAAATCAGGATCCAAGAGACGCAGCTTTTCTTACTCAGAGAATTTGCGGCGTCTGCCCTCTTTCTCATGGATTGGCATCCACAAACGCTCTTGACAATCTTTATGGCGTGGCCGAAAGCGTTCCAAAAGACGCTCTGATGATGAGGAACATTTTCCAGGGCCTGAATATGGTTGCAAGCCATGCAACTCATATATATGTCCTCTTTGGTCCTGACCTTGCAAATCCAGCGTACAAGAAGGTACTTACAACACTGGGAGACACCGGAAACGCAGTCTGGAAAGAAATGGTTGGAAGGTTTGCCCCAATCAGCTACAAGATGGATGGTGTGGCTGTACCTGCGGGAAGTTCTTATCTTGCAGCAATTCCTGAAAAGAAACGCCTTCAGGAGATGATTGCACTTATTGCCGGTAGAATGCCAGGTCCTTCATCTCTTTATCCAGGTGGATATACCTATCCGGCTACTGTTGCAGATGTTACCAAACTTGCCTCTTACTATTTACAGGTCATGGACTTCGTATCTAAACATACCCTGAAAGTTGATTTCAATACCTGGATCGATAATACTTATAAGGCAAGCTCTCCTCAAAAAGCAGTAAGCTTTGTTACCGAACACCTGACTGACCTTGTTAACAAATCAACGAGTTCAAATGACTTCTCCAAAGATGCAGGTTGGGGAGATGTAGAGTTCTATGCAGCTTTTGGCTCCAAGTATATCGCAGAAACACTTGGCCTTCCAGCAAGTCTTGGACATGATACAATCGGCGGGTACAAGGACCCCTCAAAGATCTGCTTCGTTGCATATGGTGGATACTACAAGTACAAGGACGGATACGACCCGAAAAGCCCAGCAGGAGACCGTATTTTCACATCAGGCGTGGTATCAGGAAAGCTCGAATATCAGAAATTTGATCCGGAAAAGATTACTGAGAGCACTGCCCACTCCTTCTACCAGAACAGTGTCAACGACCTTGAACCGGCAAAAGGTGAAACCGTTCCGCTTACTGATCCAAGTAAAATCGTCTACACAGGAGGTTCGAACAGCCAGTACAGCTGGGACAAGGCTCCTAGATACGACGGAATTGCAGGTGAAGTCGGGCCTCTTGCACGCATGCTAAATATCAAAGAGCCGCTCGTAACCGGTCTTGCTCAGGCTTTCAATGAGAAAGGTTATTCTGCAGCTAACGTTTACACCAGGATGCTGGCTCGTATGCAGGAAACTGTAATTCTCGCATATGAACTTCTCAACTGGGTAACAGTTGATTACAACCCCAACGGCAAGATTTCCGTGCCTATAGACCTTAATGCAGCTAAAAATAATTCGGGAATGGGCCTATGGGAAGCACCTCGTGGAGCTCTTGGTCACTGGGTCTCTGCTGGCAGCGATGGAAAGGTTACCAACTACCAGTGTATAGTTCCGGGTAGCTGGTTAATGTCCCCAAGAGACAGCAAAGGCATTCCTGGTCCTCTCGAACAGTCTCTCATTGGTTCAAAAATCAACCCAGTAGGAGATGTCGATTATACCAATCCGGTTGGCATCTTCCATATGGGCAGGTCCTATGATCCTTGCATTTCATGTGCAGTACACACCATTGACCTGACTGGGAAAAACGCTCCAAATACTCTAAGAATACTCTAAATACAGTACAAGGAGATGACCCACAATGAAATCCAAAGACAACCGGTCAATGGTTGTTGAGCGCTATACCGTAACTGACAGGATAGCTCATACTGTTCACGCTGTTGCAATGTTAGTGCTCATCATCACCGGATTAAAGATCTATACGGGATGGGACTTTATGAGTTTCCATACCGCCCGTGGGCTTCATATGATAGCGGTCCCGTTCCTGCTTGCAGTGAACTGGATCCTTATCCCTTACAATATTTTCTCTGAAGGCCATGGGTTTATGGGAAAGATCTCACACTTTACGGACCATTATATTTTCGGTCCTAAGGATGCAGCTCGCTTTGGCAGTATAATTGGTAACTTCTTCAGGAAAGGCAGATATCCTGCATTCAGTATCTATGATGAGACTACTGGCCACTATAAGACCAAACTTCATCCCTTGATGAAGATCCTGATTGTGCTTGAAGGTACAGCTATCTTCTTCATTGCATTATCAGGTATTGTGCTTTACAAGCTCGACTGGTCGCTTTTCGGCCTTCCTATAGCCTCATGGATCCTGACTGTAACAGGTTTTATTTCACCTCTATTCAACCTGTCTGCCCTGCAGTTCCTCAGGTTACTTCACCTGCTGCTGACCTACTGGTTTGTTTTTGAACTGGTAGTGCATGTCGGTATCCTGGAGTTCGATCCTCATGTCTGGAAATACTACAAATCTATCTTCCTGACAGGAAAAGAGGATCTCGCAGATACTCATTACTCAGAGGTTATCCCAAAGTACCTTCCTACAGAGGAAAGGCCTTGAATTTCTTAAAGAAAATATTAATTTTAGGGTAACAGGCATATTGAAAGCCTGTATACCTTTTTAACTCCTTTTTGAGTGAAAATATGTCTATACTAAATGCTCCTATACGCATCCTTGGCTGCGGAAGCCCGTTAATGGGAAACGATGGTGTTGGCATCAAGGTAATTGAAGTTCTTCACAAAACCGAACTTAAAGACCTCAAAGATGTCGATATTGAAGACGCAGGGGTCTGTGGGCTTGATCTTCTAAACCTTCTCGATGGTGCCAGGAAAGTTATTATAGTTGATGCAATTCTGGCTAACAGTCCTCCGGGTTCGGTACACCGTATAGAAGGAAAAGACTTACTGGATGGTGTTGAATTTCATCCTCTTGTTTCAGTACATGACCTGACAATTACAGATGTATTGAAAATAGGAGAGCAGGTCCAAGAGCTTCCGGAAATTGTAGTCATTGGGATTGAAATCGGATCGATTGTTACTGAAGCTACGCAGGAAATCAGTCCAGATGTTCTTAAAGGTGTGGACAAAGCCATAAAGCTCATTAAGGAAGAGGTTTTTTCCTCACTTTAATTTCATTTGCATAAGTTATTTTAATCTGGTTTTTAATCTGGGTTTTTATTATTCTTTCTGATTTGTGTTTTACCTTTTTTATTAACTTTTTGGCCTTTTTAATTTCTATTTTTTTTAAATTACTGCTTTGACCTTTTTAGTTTCTATTTCTTTTTTAAATTACTGCTTTAACCTTTTTAGTTTCTATTTTGTTCCTTTGAGTTTACTGGTTAAAAGCCTATCTTAAGATCTTGCCAAGTAAAAAATATTCAAAGCCTGCTGTCAAGGACTCTGGAAAAGAAGAAGTTATTTTCTGTGTTTCAGGGCAGCTTTACAGGTGGTCTTCATGTATAAAAATTTTACAATCGACGGTCAGGAACCTAAAAATCCGATTCCTTACCACGATATGTTTTTAAATTTGAATATTATCCAGTGTTTAGGATCTTTTAGTTATGATTGATGATTGATACAGCATTCTTTCTTAGTTCGAATCCGGTTAACTATAATGAAGCTTCTTTTAATACGGCTCTTTTTCTTTTTTAAAATCTGTTTAATTCAATGGAGCTCATTTCGCTTACTGGTTACTCGGATTCTTCCGGTACCCAGTTGCTATAGAGTTTCCACTCGATTAAAGAGTCTTCAATGTCAGTCTCGATGTAAAATCGCCATATAAAGGGTTCTTCTACTCCATAGAATTCAAAATTTACAGGGGTATCAGGTAAAATTACGGATTCTTTTATTTCCCCAGTGTTTGTCTTTATCGTGACATTTGACTCTCTGGTATTCAGGGTACTTACCTCAAGACGGATCGATTTTCCAGCTTCAGCTTCAAAAGAAGAGTTACTTCCAATCAAGGTTCCTGCTGTATGGAATTTGCGTCCCTTACTGTCAACTGTTTTAGGTAGTCTGGTCAAAGGTGGAGTTATTGGCCTGGTCACATGAGCCGGGGTTTGTTCAGGTGGAACGGTCTGTGTAGTAAGGATTGGAGGTTCCGCTATCGGTGTAGTCGGAGGTTGAGGTATTTTAACTACAGGTGCCTCTACTCTCGGAGCCTTAGGGGCCGATACTGGTTGAACTTCAGGTGCCCTTACCGGCCCCACAGGAGATGCCCTTGGTGATCTAACTGGAGACTCCGGAAATAACGGACTTGGGACCTCCGATACTTGCGGCTCAGTTACCGGTGAAACCGAAGGTTTTTGAGTACCCGTAAAGAATTCTTCATCGAGACTTCCTATAGTAACTGACCCTACAATACCATCAACCTTCAATCCCCGTGCTTCCTGGTAGCTTCTGACTGCCAGTTCGGTTTCCCCACTGAAAATGCCATTGGCTCCAACCTCAGGTACAGGAAAACCAAGAACTATCAGAGCCTGTTGAATTTTCCTTACTGCAGAACCACTATCCCCTCTCTGGAGAACTCTTTCTTTATCATTGCAGCCCTCCAGAACTTCATCGCCTGCAAATCTCGATGACCTTAAGTCGTGACCATCCCCAATAGTCATATTCTATCCCCCTATTTTGCTGCAAATCTCTTTCCTTAAACATGCAGCCTTATTACTAAATGTTACTAACTGTAAAATTTCAATAAATAGAATAATGATATTAAAATATATAAGTTTTTAGAAAATCTATGTTTATTTTAAGTGTATATGAATTATTTAAATAAATTAAAAAGTATTGGCAGTATTACGAATCTGCTGTAAATTCTAAGCTAATTTTTTGCATTGTGTGGGATTTTGTTCTTTCGATATGGAACTTTCTATCTTAAAATTTTTGATATTTATAATTTACATAAAAATTGACACACAGCTAACCTATCATTAGTAAAAACAAAAGTAAAAAGCAAGTGAAAGAATAGATTGTGAGACAAATCACACTATTTCGTTTGAATATGAAAGCTCAGGAGTTCCTATATATTAACTATTCCTTATTAACCATTCGATATAATTTCAACCATTATATATTAAAGTTTCTCTCTGATTTATATAATATCATCTGTATATTTATTCTACGGATATCTGTTTTAGGGAAACTTATGGGTGGTATGTCAGTGGTAGAAAAACCGAAAATACAAGACTCGAAAGCAAACATGCTGCTTCCTGAAAAGCATCGACTGGTAGCGGGAATCTTTGCTAGCAAGGAAGCTGCCGACGCTGCTATGAAAAAGATTAAGGATCTTCGTCCGCGACTTCAGAAGGTGAATGCAAGCAACATCCTGGTTCTTGCCAAGGACAATAAAGGCAAAGTCGAGATCAACATCATCGATATCGGTTCAACTTCTGGAACAAACAGCATCTTTCTGGTTGAGCGTGTTGCAGCGGATGTGAACACCATTTCCGGTAAGCCGGTGGGTATTCCAACTGAGTCAAATGTGCAGGCGACCCATCTGGGTTACGCTTTAAACCCAGGCACAGTGGCTATTGGCCTGTTCGTGGATCTGCAGTATGCTGGCAAGATCGAAGACAGCATCAGGGAAATAGGTGCCCAGGTTCTTACATCCGACGATCTCAAGCGCATAGGTGCAGGTTTGGGTGCAGCCGAAGGTACAAACGATCTGGCAGTCAAGGCTGCTGCAGTCCCTCAATCAGCATTGCAGGCTGCACCTTCTGTCTTCGACTGGCAGGCGGAATACGCATATTCGCTGGGCTTGCAGGCATTTATCTATGGTTTCCCGTATGTTTACAATGCTTTCACGCGCTATAAATGGACGAATATTCCTCAGGACCCAAAAAGAATTCCTTATGCGCCAGTTAACTATTTCTGGCACGCTTCTGAGCTCATAGACGCCACATACCGCGACGGTGGCTGCCCTAATAATGACACGTTGTACTCAGTTGCCTGGGTAGATCTTGGTAAAGAGCCAGTGATTCTTACCGTACCCGAGATATCAGAAGAACGTTACTGGGCGTTTGAACTAGTCACTTTCACTTCGGACAATTTTGCCTATGTAGGTCGGCGTGTTGGTTCAAGAGTAGGAAATTATGCTCTCATTGGTCCTGGCTGGTATGGTAATTTACCGGAGGATGTAACTGCCGTGACACCTTCTTCCCCTACGCCATGGATATTAATTCTTGGCCGCACCCTGGTGGACGGCGTCGATGATCTGCCAGCTGTGCACGCTCTGCAGGCACAGTACAAGTTGACACCATTAAATTTCTGGGGTAAACCCGATGTCCAGCTTCCCGAAAGCCGGGAAGTCTATAAACCTGCTATTGCACTTGCTGGCACAGAGGATCCGCTAGGAGCATGGAAAACCCTTAATTCCATGCTGCTTGAGAATCCTCCGGCAGCTCATCATGAAGTGCTGCTCAAGCAGTTCGCAACTATAGGTATCGGGTCAGGCCTGGATGTGGAGCAGCAACCAGAAGTCGTGAAGAATGCGCTAAAACGCGTGCTTAGTATCGGCATACCGTTGCTTAGACAACAGTTTATGAGTGGGGTCTGGGCAAAATTCGTCAATGGTTGGCGTTACCCTCCTATCAATATAGGTCGCTTTGGGGACGAGTTTCTATTGCGTGCTGCGGACCAATCCCTGGTCGGAATCACTGCCAATGACCCTGTAGAGGCAGTTTACCTTGTCAACCTTACGGATAATTCAGGTGAGCCACTGACAGGTATCCACAAGTACGAGGTAACATTTCCCAAAGGGTATGAGCCACCTGTAGATGCATTCTGGTCAATGACAGTCTACGGTACCGATTATAATTTTATCCCTAACCATATCAACCGTTATTCTATAGGGGACCGTACCCGGGGCGTAAAAAAGAATGCAGATGGCGGGACAACTTTCTATTTACAGAATGAGTCTCCTGGTCCAGAAAAAGAATCAAACTGGTTGCCAACTGGTAGTGAAGCGTGGTTTACCATTTTGCGTATGTACATCCCACACCCTGCAGTGATCAATGCAGAATGGAAATGCCCACCTATTACAAAAGTAGACTGAAACGGACAAAACACTATGAGATTAGAGTTTGGTTCATCTTCCACTTTCCAAAGTAAAGGCTTTTTATTTGTTGGCTTATCAGGTACTTATCAGGTTCCTGCGTTACATAGTAAGTTCCTTAAGAAGCGGGTTATTGTTGATGCTATAGTCTTTAATATATTGGATTCCATTTTTTATATATCTTTATATAAAATTAGGCTCTTCGTCATTTCCTATGGATAAGATGATTTTCAATTCAAGACCGCATTGGTTTTTATGAGAATATTATGAGAATATCCACACAAAACAACGAAGAGCCTAAAATTATTTGTGACATGGGGGAAGTAGAACGGATAATGACGACTTACTTGAAAAGTTTAAGAATCTCGACTTCGCGAAAATGGATCGACGGACCTTTATAAAGGCTGTCGGAGTATTAGGGGCTTCACTATTTTTACAAACATATAAAAACGATATAGCAAAAGCTCTTGAGCTTTCTGAAACTAAAGTTGTATGGCTTCACGGAGTAATGGATAGTGGCTGTACCATATCAATGCTGGACGGAGGATCTCCTGATATCATAGAATTCCTTCAGGAGTATAATCTCAAACTTCTCTATCATGAAGTTTTAATGATGCAGCAGGGAATTTTCGTAGATGGAAAGCTCGCAAATACAAGTGATCTTAATTCTGAGATCGTGCTGGATGATATCTTAGGAAAGGAAAAAGGTTATGTCCTAGTCTCCGAAGGAGCAATTTCGAACGGACCTCAAGGTTCCGGGAAATATCTCATGCTGGGAGGAAGGACTTATAAGGAGATTTACGCGAAAGCTGCTAAAAACGCTTTAGCAATTGTTGCAATCGGGAATTGTGCTACTAATGGTGGGGTGAACTCTGCTAAGAGTGATATAGTTGAACTTATGGACCCCCGTGGGGTTTCTTTTACTATGGAAGATGCTTCAAAAGGGATTTTAGATCTTCTTGGCATCGAAAAGCCTGTAATTAATCTGACTGGTTGTCCTACTCATCCAGACTGGGTTTTTTTGACAATAGGTGCAGTTATTTTGGGAAAGATAAAGATACCTGATGATTTGCCTTATGTACTGGATCACTGGAAACGTCCAAAAGTTTTCTTCCCTCCTGATCATGTTATCCATGACAACTGTTCTCGTCGCGGGTACTATGACCGTGGAGAATTTGAGCTGACAGTAGGTGGACCTAAGTGCCTCTGGAAACTGGGGTGCAAAGGGCCTTATACCCACGCAGATTGTGCTACTCGCAACTGGAACGGTCATCTCAATTACTGTCCTCAGGCAGGCTCTCCCTGTATTGGCTGCGTTCAGCCGGGTTTCCCGGATAGTACCAGGCCTTTTTTCGTGGAAATTGAGAAAACAGGAATTCTAGGTACGAATATCACTACTATAGCAGGCGTAGCAATAGGAGCCGCTCTACTTGCTGCAGGGGCTCATGCTGTCAGGAGAACTGCCATGAAAAGACCTGAGGATGAGGAAGGCTTTGCCGAAGAAAGCACTCCAGAGGAAACCGAAGAAGAAACAGGAGGTGAAAAATAATGGTACAGGTTACTGTTGATCCTCTTACGAGAATTGAAGGACACTATAGAATCAATACCGAAGTCAATGATGAAGGCGTAATCACCGAAGCCCAGAGTAATGGCTTGCAGTTAAGGGGTTTTGAACGTCTCTTACAGCACCAGGATCCCAGGGATGCGTCACTTCTGTCCCAGAGGATCTGTGGAGTTTGCCCGGTTAGCCACGGAATAGCTGCAGCAAATGCCCTGGATGATTTATTTGGGGTTGCAGGTGAGGTTCCAATAACCGGTCTTCTAATGCGAAATGTCCACCAGGCTCTGAATTTCATAGCCAGCCATGCAGCACATGTTTACCTTCTTTGGGGCCCTGATCTTGCAAATCCGGCTTACCATGACATCCTGGCAAAATACGGGGATGTTGGAAACGCAGTATGGAAAGAACTCCAGGGGCGTTTTGCGCCTTTGATTTATCAGGTTAACGGTACCAGTTATCCGGCTGGCTCATCCTATCTAGGCGCTATAGTAGAATTTCGCCGGTTGCACGATGCCATTTCTTTGATAGCTGCTAAGATGCCTCACCCGGTTCTTCAGCATGTTGGGGGAGTTGTTTATTCTCCTACGATTGCTGATATCGAGCAAATTATAAGCTATGTCATGAAGGTTATGGAGTTTGTTAAAGCATCTACTCTTGGAATATCTCCAGATACCTGGATTGAAAATACTTACAGGGCTTCCTCCCCAGAAAAGGCTGTTAATTTCGTCATTGGACACCTGCAAGAACTTCTGAACAAATCCCTTACAAGTAAGGACTTCTCACACTCTGCAGGTTGGGGTGACGTCCCGCTCTTTGCGGCTTTCGGCTCGGAGCTGATAGGAGAAAAACTTCTCGGTCTGCCTATCAGCATGAAAATGGACCGTGGAGGGACTTATAAAGATCCCGATAAAATAGGCTTTCTTTCCTACGGAGTTTTCTTTAAGCCCGAGAACGGAGATGGATATGATCCTACAAGTCCTGCTGATAGCAGAGTTATTTCTTCCGGCTATATGAACGGATATTTTAAGTCTGATAAATTTGACTACAGGAAGATCTTAGAAAGTACTAACCACTCATTTTACATTGATGATATAAACGATCGTCCTCCCTGGAATGGGGTTACAGTTCCGGAAGGGAATCCTGAAAATATTGATTATACAAAAGGATCGAAGAGTCGCTACTCATGGGCAAAAGCCCCTCACTATGATGGGATTCCATGTGAGGTAGGTCCTATTACTCGTATGATAATTATGGAAGAACCCCTTGTCACGGGATTGGTAAAAACTTTTCAGGATAATGGCTACTATCCTGTCAATAATTACACTCGCATGATTGCAAGAATGCAGGAAATTCTTGTAGTATATTCCGAACTTATGAAATGGCTTACACAGGATCTTCAGGCGGGAGGAAAGGTTGCTGTGCACACTGATCTTTCCATGGCAAAGAGTTCCACAGGAATGGGTTTATGGGAAGCTCCAAGAGGGGCGCTGGGGCACTGGGTTGCAACAGGACCGGATTCTATGGTAACTCTTTACCAGGCGGTGGTTCCGAGTACCTGGAACCTTGCTCCCAGGAATTCGCAGGAGATCCCAAGCCCTGTTGAGCAGGCTCTCATAGGCACCAAAATTTCAGCTGCCGAAAATGCACTTGGAGTGGATTATTCAAATCCTCTCGGAATTCTGCATACAGCCCGTTCTTATGATCCCTGCCTTGCATGTGCAGTTCATACAATTGACAAAACCGGAAAACACCCGGATAGCATTATCAAGATAGTTTAAAGGAGGCTGTAATATGGTACGATCAGCTGAAAGACCTGCTTCCGGAAGAATAATTGTTGAGCGTTATACCTGGCTTGAGAGAGGAACTCATCTGGTACATCTTGTTGCCATGTTTATCCTTCTCATTACAGGGTTCAAAATTTATGCTGGATGGCAGTTCATGTCTTTTGACACTGCCAGAACTCTGCACATGATTGCTGTACCTTTTTTTCTGGTTGCAAACTGGCTTCTGGTCCCATACAATCTTTTTTCTTGCAAAGGAGAAAGATGCAGTGTCAGAGACAGGATAGTACATTTCAAAGACTCTTACGTTTTCGGAAAAGCTGATGCGGAACGTCTGATTGATATAATCAAGAACTTTTTTGGAAAAGGTAAGTATCCGGCATTTAGTATCTATGATGAAACTACTGGTCACTACGAGACCAAACTCCATCCTGTAATGAAGATACTGATTGTCCTTGAGAGTATAGCAATTGTCATTATAGCGGTTACAGGAATAGTGCTCTATAGCCTTGACTGGGCTCCTTTCGGAATCCCTGTTTCGTCATGGATACTTTCCGTAACCTGGTATTTTGCGTCCTTTTTCAATTTCAATGCCTTGAGTTTACTCCGATTGTTACATCTATTTGCAGCTTACTGGTTTGTCTTTGAACTGATAGTTCATGTAGGAATTATTGAACTTGATCCTGATGTCTGGAAATATCACAAGGCAATTTTTTGGTCAGGAAAAGAAGATCTTTCAGATCCTCATTATTCCGAGGTTATTACAGCTAAAACAAAGTATTTCCCTACAGAGGAAAAGCCCTGAAAATCTCTTAAAAACTATTGCGTTTAAGATAGTATAGTAATTTTTGAAAAACCTGTAATTTTGTCAAAGTAATTGATGAGGACAAGCAAAAAAGAGTAACATGAGAACACTGAACAGGAGGACACTAAATAGAAGAAAACTGAGTAGAAGAAAACTGAGTAGAAGAAAACTGAGTAGAAGAAAACTG
>NZ_LMVP01000522.1 GCF_002287235.1 Methanosarcina spelaei | reverse complement strand
AGCATGCATTTTCATATAGTTGTGCATGTTATTCAAGGAATATCATGTTTGTTTTCTTTGCTTGTTTTCTGATTATCAGGTTTTCTTCAAGGTGTAAGGTTCATCCATGCTCCCACTCCGAAAGCCCTCAAGATCAAGAGTTACGTAATCAAAACCCAGGGATTTCAAATGCCGTGAAATTTTCTCTCTTTTCAGCAGAGCATTTTCCAGTTCATTCTGTGTGACTTCTATACGAGCGAGGTTTTCGTGCATTCTGACCCTGAACTGAGTAAAACCCAGGGAAAAGAGAAATTCTTCGGCTTTTTCTAGTTTCTGGAGAGACTCTGTAGTTATTGGCTGACCATAGGGAATACGGGTAGCAAGGCAGGCTGCAGACGGTCTGCTGGCTGCTGAAAGACAAAGTTCGGAAGCAACCTCCCTGATTTCCTCTTTTGTCACGTTAAATTCTACGAAGGGAGAAAAAACCTTTTCTCCGGCTTCCTGGACCGCCATATATCCTGGACGGTTTTCTCCATGTATTTCAGAGAAATTAGTGCCCTCAAGTACAACATCATATCCTGCTTTTTCCGCAAAGTCCGTCAGGGTTTCAAGCAAGGCTTTTTTACAGAAATAGCACCTGTTTAATGTGTTTGCGGAGAAATAAGGAAGGCTCAACTGGGAGAAAGAAAGGACCTTGTGCTCAATTCCAATCTCACGGGCTGTCTCAACAGCTATTTCAAGTTGTTTCCTTGGAAAAAGTGGAGAATTTATGGTTACGGCAAGAGCCTTTTTTCCAAGTACCTCAAAAGCAAGAGCTGCAAGAGTGGCACTGTCTACTCCTCCTGAAAATGCAATGATCGTACTTCCTCTGGCTTTTATAGCCTTCTTTATAAGTTCTATCTTTTCAGTGACCATTATTAACGGGTTTTTAGCTAATAAGATATATTTATTTGCCAGCCCTATGGTCAGGTAGCTTGAAACAGCCGAAAAAAATTATGTTTTACTTAACGGACACTATTTTTAAGTTTGAGAATCTTCTCAAATAGCGGTATCTTGAAATCATTATAATGTTTTTATTACCAAAGCTTTGTTTCAATCAAAGTCTTATTTATTATAATATTAAATTAAAGAGTAGATTTGCCTGAACGGCAGAATTATCATTCAAGTTACAAAGATGGAGACTTTACATGGCATTATTCGGAACTAATGGTGTACGTGGTATCGCCAATGAATATATAATCCCAGAACTGGCTACAAATCTAGCCAGAAGTCTTGGTACATATATGGGTTCAAAAGGCACGGTTGCTATAGGCTGCGATACCCGAATTTCAGGTCAGATGCTGAAGTCTGCCGCAATCGCCGGGGCTCTTTCAACAGGTCTGAACGTAATTGACGTGGGAACAGTTCCTACTCCTTCTATTCAGTATTATGTGCGTGATTATGCCGATGCCGGAATAGTTATTACCGCATCCCACAACCCAAGACAATATAATGGAATCAAGTTAATTGCTGGAGATGGTACGGAGTTTCCAAGAGATGGAGAAAGAGAGATCGAAAAAATATACTCTTCTGGAAAATATTCTACTGTATCCTGGGAGAAAACCGGCAGCTTCAGGATCGATCCGGGAGTCAATGAATACTATATCAAAAATGTTATCAAGGCAGTAGATGCCGAAAAGATTCAAAGCAGTAAACTCAAGGTAGTTGTTGATACAGGTTGTGGAGCAGGTTCGCTCACTCTTCCTTTCCTGCTCAGAGAATTGGGCTGTAATGTGCTGACCCTTGGAGCTCAGCCAGATGGAACCTTTCCCTGGCGAAATCCCGAACCCACCCCCGATGCTTTAACCGAGCTCTCCGAACTTGTGAAAATGACAGGTGCCGATCTCGGAGCAGCCCATGATGGGGATGCAGATAGGATAGTCTTTATGGATGAAAATGGCGAGTTCTTAAATGAAGAGGTTCTGCTTGCCATGATGGCAAAATATATGCTTGAACGCGAAAAAGGACCCATAGTAACTCCTGTTAGCTCCTCACAGCGAATGGCCGACGTAGCAAAAGAAGAAGGCGTTGAGCTTTACTGGACAGCAGTCGGGTCCATCAACGTTGCCCGAAAAATGATGGAAGTAAATGCAGTATTCGGAGGCGAGGGTAATGGAGGCCTGATTTTCCCCAAACATCAGTATTGCAGGGATGGAGCAATGGCCTGTGCCAAAATACTTGAAATCCTGGCTAGCGGGAAAAAACTTTCCGAGCTCGCCAAGAGTGTACCTCAGTATTTCAACGCAAAAACCAAAGTTCCCTCTGTAAACACGCAGACCACAATGGAAAGAGTAAAATATGAAGCCTCAGGTCTTGGGCTTAAAATGGACACTATCGATGGGGTCAAAGTCTGGTATGAAGACGGCTGGGTCCTGATCCGTCCGTCTGGCACGGAACCGATATTCCGAATCTTTGCCGAAGCAAAAAAGCAGGAAAGAGCCGAAAAACTCATGCAGGAAGGCCTTCAAATGGTCATAAGAGCAGAAAAAGCTTCAATTTCCAAATGAGTCCTGGATTTCTTTAGGACTTTCGCTCAACCGTTGGACCGCAACCGTTGCGCCGGTTGATCACGCCTATAGGGTTTGGGGATAAGTTTTTCAAATCTAAAAGTTACTTAAGTTTTCGCTCAAGCCTTTTTTGAAAAGGCTTGCGGTCAAGCAGTTTTTTGAAAAGGCTTGTGATCACGCCTATAGGGTTTGGGGCTAAGGTTCTCAAATCCAAACGTTTCTCGGGCTTTCGATAAAACCTTTTCTCAAAAGGTTTTCGGTCAAGCAATTTTTTGAAAAGGCTTGCAGGCTAGCAGTTTTTTGAAAAGCTATTATTAGAAAACTTGTCAGACAATCTTTTTATTATCTGACAGCTTTTTGATATCCAGATACCATGACTTTTAGAGCTTTTATTGACCAGTTAAAAGAAAATGGAAAACTGGTAGAGATTTTCCAATCTGTGTCTCCAAGGTTTGAGGCTTCAAGAATTGCAAGAGCTGCAAAAGCCCCGGTTTTTTTCCATAATATTTCGGGTTCAAAAGTCATAATGAACCTGCTTGGATCAAGAGATGAACTGGCCTCCGTGCTTGGAGTTCCTAAAGAAGAAATCATAAAGAGGCTTTCTGAAGTTTCTCCTGAAGGTGAAGTACGGCTGGTGTCAGAATCTCCAACCCTTGAGGTCATAGAAGATCAGGTTGATCTGACGAAACTTCCTATCCTCACGCATTTTGAAAAAGACGGAGCTCCTTATATAACGGCAGGAATTGTTGTTTCCGAGTACGGAGGCACAATTAATGCTTCAATTCATCGGCTTATGCTAGCAGGAAAAGATAAACTTGCGGTTCGCCTGGTTCCTCCAAGGCATACTTATCTGCTTCACAAAAAAGCCGCTGAAAAAGGCGAACTTTTGCCTGTTGCAATCGTGCTTGGCTGCGACCCTACTATTATTTATGCAACTTCCACAAGGGTTCCTGTAGGAAAAGAATTCGAATACGCAGCTGCTCTGCGAGGAGCTCCTGTTGAGCTGTTTGAGTGCGCAAACGGGGTAAAAGTTCCTCATGCCGAAATTGTGCTTGAAGGTTATATTGATCCCGTAGAAAAGATTGATGAAGGACCTTTTGTAGACATCACCGGAACATACGATGTTATAAGAAAGGAACCTGTTATTCATATTACTCGAGTTATCCATAGAAAAGACCCGATCTATCACGGAATTCTGCCAGCCGGTCCTGAGCACCTCCTGATGATGGGGGTACCTTACGAGCCAAGAATTTACAGGGCTGTCGGTGAGGTCACGACGGTCAAAAACGTAGTATTGACAGAAGGAGGATGCTGTTATCTCCATGCAGTCGTTCAGATTGAAAAACAGACTGAAGGAGATGGGAAAAACGCTATTATGGCAGCCTTTGCAGCACATACGAGCCTTAAGCATGTAGTGATTGTGGACGAAGATATAAATATTTTTGACCCGAACGATGTCGAGTTTGCGATTGCCACGAGGGTGAAAGGAGATGTGGACATTCTTATTATCCCCAATGTTCGGGGTAGTTCCCTTGACCCGCGAGGAGCTCCTGATGGAACGACAACAAAAGTGGGAATTGATGCTACAAAAGTGCTTATAGAAAAGGAAAATTTTGAAAGGGCAGTAATTCCGGAAGAGTAAACAAAATTATTTTAAGCATCTGGCAATTACCGAGTGAATTTCATGTATCTTACAAAAGAAGAAGAGCAAATCCTGAACGGAGAATCCGGGGAAACTCTAAGGCAGGCTATCGAAATCCTGGTAGCCCTTGGAGATATTTACGGTGCAGACAGACTAATTCCAATTAAAAGCTCTCAGATAGCAGGGGTTTCCTATAAAACCATGGGCGATGCAGGCCTTGAATGGATTTCAGACCTGCAGGGCAAGGTTAAGGTCCCTTCGATTCTGAACCCTGCAGGGATGGATCTGCAAGACTGGAAAAGGCTCAGGATTTCACCCGAGTTTGCGGAAAAGCAGAAATTGATTGTTCAGGCATATGAAAAACTGGGAATTCAGTGCGAGTGCACGTGTACGCCCTATAATCTCGAAGGTTTTAACGTTGGTTACGGCGACCACCTGGCATGGAGCGAGTCATCAGCCGTCTCCTATGCAAATTCCGTACTCGGGGCCAGGACAAACCGGGAAGGTGGGCCTTCAGCCCTTTCTGCTGCACTTCTTGGAAAAACTGCAAATTATGGATTCCATCTGAACGAAAACCGTATGCCTGAGATTTCATTTGATGTAGGATATTCACTAAAGGGATCGGATTACGGTGCACTCGGTTATGTAGCTGGCAAACTTGCAGGGAGCAAGGTGCCTATTTTTCATCTAAGATGTACTCCGGATGCGGATGAGTTAAAAGCGCTAGGAGCTGCAATGGCAGCGTCAGGAGCAGTTGCCCTTTACCACGTTGAAGGAGTCACGCCTGAGATTTGCAGAATGGATTTTGAAGAGCCGACAGAAAAAATAACTATTGAGAAAAGTCAGCTCGATGAGGTTTACGAAGGCCTGAGAAAAGCCTGCAAAGAGCCAGAACTGATAACCATAGGATGCCCTCACTGCTCGGCAGCAGAGCTTGAAAAGGCAGCCGAACTCCTGAGAGGAAAAACGGTTTTAAAAGAGTTCTGGATCTTTACCTCAAGAAAACTTGCAAAGCTCCATCCTGAGTACATCAAGACTATAGAAAAAAGTGGAGCTAAGGTTGTCTGTGATACCTGCATGGTAGTTTCTCCTGCTACCAACAGCTATTCCTGTGTCATGGTGAACTCAGGAAAAGCGCTTGCTTACGTACCAGGGATGTGTGGAGCTGAAGCAGTATACGGAAGTATGGAAACATGTGTTGAGGAAGCAATCGGTGAGACAACAAAGAAGGTTGCAAAGAAGGCAGGTGGTTCTAATTAAACTTAAAGGCAGGACAATTTCCAGAGGATGTGCAAGAGGAGAAGTACTTCTCTCCACAGATCCCATCTCTTTCCTTGGCAGTGTAAACCCGAAAACAGGGGTTATAATTGAAGAAAAGCATGCCCTTGAAGGAAAATCAATTCAGGGTAAAGTTCTTGTTTTTCCCTACGGCAAAGGCTCTACAGTCGGCTCGTATGTTATATATCAACTCAAGAAAAACGGAGTCGCTCCTTCAGCGATAATAAATCTGGAAACCGAACCCATAGTTGCAGTTGGAGCCATTATTTCCGAAATCCCACTTGTTGATATGCTTGAGAGAAACCCTTACGAAGTATTAAATAATGGAGACTTTGTTGTGGTTAACGGAAGTAAAGGATATATTGAGCTTATCAAACAGGAAACAAATAAAACTGAATGAAATTAAAATTGAAGAAATAATCAGCAAACGAAGAGCTCATCCCAAAACCATTTCATTCCCAAATCTATACTTTTTCATGTTTAGAAATTAGAGCAATGATTCAAAATTCAAGGTTTTTAGAAATTAGAGCAATGATTCAAAATTCAAGGTTTTGGGATAGGCTCGAAAAATGATAATTTAAGTTCTTAAGTGAACTGATAAAGCTGAAAACGGATAAATCTAAAAAACAAATCTTAAGCTGGGATATGGGAACTCCAAAATGAACCAGGAAAATCATAAAAAAGGCAAAGGAAAATTCAACGCCGAAGAAACGGTCTCACGTTTATATCCTTACATAGTCAGGGTATTCGACGTTTATGAGGTCCAGAATTCCGGAGAAGCGCTTTACTTTTATGGAACTCCTCGAACCAGTAATGAAAATATTACGGGAGAACTCTGGGAGCCTTTACAGCAGTGTGGGTTTAGCTGTACTCTAAAGTACGAGCTTGGAGAATACGTACTGCTGATTTTTCCTGAAAAGAAGACAAAGGAAAAGACCTGGATAAACCTTGCCCTTTTCATAGCAACCTTTTTTACAACTATGGTTTGCGGAGCCTGGATGTCAGGAGCAGACCTCGAAAGCGAGCCCTTCCAGCTTTTCCGAGGCTTACCGTTTACCCTTGCGATAATGGCAGTTCTTGGTTCCCATGAGATGGCTCACTATGTAATGGCCAGATACCATGGAATGAAAGCATCTCTTCCGTATTTCATCCCTTTCCCAACTTTTATTGGCACAATGGGAGCGTTAATTCGCTACAGAGGGCCTGTGCCAAGCCGAAAAGCACTGTTTGACGTGGGAGTTGCAGGGCCACTGGTAGGGCTGTTTATGTCAGTTGCGGTTACGGTAATAGGACTTAATCTTGAGTCGCCTGCAGTAAGCCCCCTATCGGATTCTATGATGCTTGGTCTTGGCCTACCTCCTCTTTTCGTATTTATCCAGAACCTTGTCGGAGCTACAGGAGAAAACCTTCATCCCGTAGCCTTTGCAGGTTGGGTAGGAATGTTCGTAACCCTGCTCAACCTTCTCCCTGCTGGACAACTTGACGGTGGGCACATCCTCAGGGCTATGCTAGGTAAGAAAGCGGAAAAGATTTCATTTATGATGCCTCGTGTCCTGTTCCTGATAGGACTTTATGTAATTTACTGGATGAAGGAAGACGGATTCATATGGATATCCTGGGCCCTTTTCCTCTGGATTTTTGCTGCGGTAGGGCATCCGTCTCCTCTGCACGATAAAGTCGAACTGGACAAAAAACGCATCCTATTAGGGATCATTACCTTTATTCTGGGCTTACTCTGCTTTACTTTAATACCTTTTAAACCAATTCCCTGAAAAATCTGGATTTCTAAAAACGGAGGAAAAAATATGGACGTGCACTTCCGGTATAGTAAGAAAAACTCTTACAGCTTTGCGGTCCTTTCGCCTTTACTGCCGGAAGCCGGTTTTGTAGACAAGCCTGTGGACGGAATCATGATCTACAGTTTTACAACGCGCCAGGCAGCAAAGGTATTTATGGAAGTGAAAAATGCAGGCACTGATTCTGTTTTTATTGCTGGAGGACCTCACCCATCCGGTGCTCCAGAAGAGACACTTGAATACTTTGACTATGTCGTGATAGGGGAAGGAGAGGAAACCCTTCCGGAACTTGTGAAAACGGTCCAGGAAAAGGGAGATCCAAAAAAAGTACCTGGCATTGCGTATAGGGAAGCAGAAACGGGTAAGGTTGTTATGACTCCGAAAAGACCTTATGCGAACCTTGATTCCTATCCCTGTTTTGACCCTCATAAACTCCGGGCCCCTATTGAAATTAGCAGGGGATGCCCCTGGGGCTGCAAGTACTGTCAGACTCCCAGGCTTTTCGGAAGAGAAGTAAGGCACAGAAGCATAGATTCGATTGTGAAAAACGCAGGATATTATGATGATCTTCGCTTTATAGCCTCCAATGCCTTTGGTTACGGAAGTGACGGAATTCACCCCAGGTTTGACAAAGTAGAAAAATTGCTTTCCGCACTTCATAAATTGCCTGATAAAAAAATCTTCTTCGGGACTTTTCCTTCGGAAGTGCGTCCTGAATTCGTAACCGATGAATCGGTTGAACTCGTGAGAAAGTACTGCGCAAACGATAGCCTTAGTGTTGGAGTTCAATCAGGCAGTGACCGAATTCTAAAGGAGATCCAGAGAGGGCATACTGTTGGAGACAGTATTTCAGCGGTAGAGTGCTGTCTGGAGCATGAAATTGTTCCGGCGGTTGATTTCATCTTCGGTCTCCCCTCCGAAACCGAAGAAGACCAGGAAAAAAGCCTTAACCTTGTTCGCTGGATTTGCAAGAAAGGAGGCACTGTAAGGGCCCATTACCTAACTCCCCTGCCCGGAACTCCATATGCATCGGCTGTTCCTTCAGAAGTAAGTGATCAGGTAAGACGAGAGCTTGGAAAGCTTGCCCTTGGGGGCAAACTTACAGGATACTGGGAAAAACACAGAAAAATTGAAAAAAAGCCAAGTTAAGATCAGGTTAAAAGCCGGTCTGAAATTTCAGTACCGACTTCTAAACCAAATCTCATTGTTCTTGATTCAGTAAATCCCCTGGGACATTTGATCACAATTTATTTATTTATTTATTTATTTATTTATTTATTTATTTTTATATATCAATTATTTACTTTTGAAATTTACCATATATTATCTACTCTTACTTTGTTATTATTTTCTCCTATCAACTCCATAACCTGAATTCGAGTTTTAATCCATAGTTTTCATTTTGACTAAATCTTAACTTTATAAATTTATTTGTTGGTCCTGAACTTTCGATTGATCTTGCGCTACCGGCTGTTCCTTTAATTAAACAATACTTTGAGTTTTTACTATATTCTCAGTTTAGAATGTATACTTTGAGCTTAGGAGGCTCATATACTAACATAATTTTTTAGGGAGAACCTTTCATTTATATTTCCATATGTAATAAAGTAATTAATCTATTTATAATTTGTTGCTACTAATTTAAAATTAAAGTACACTAATCAAGTAAAAGTCAGTCAAGTTCTGTAATCTGCTTTTGAAAATTGTTTGCCTGCAAGCCTTTTCAAAAAAGGCTTGAGCGAAAACACTGCGAAATCTAAAACAACACGACGGCATGATCACAAGCCTTTTCAAAAAAGGCTTGAGCGAAAACTCCAGTAACATTTGGATTTGAAAAAACTTATCCCCAATCACTATAGGCGTGATAAACCGGCGCAACGGTTTTGATCAAACGGCGCAACGGTTGCGGGTCAACGGTTGAGCGAAAACATTTTTAAAAAAGCTTGACAAAAGATAAAAGGATAACCTTAAAGGATAATTTTAGCATTCATCAAGCATGAAAGCCCTGGGCCTTATGATCTTTTTCTTTTCGTACTGATCAAAGCAGTGAGCTATCCAGCCTGAAACCCTGCCGATTGCAAAAATCGACGTTGCAAGTTGAGGAGGAATATCCATATATTTGTAAATAACTCCCGAGTAAAAATCAACGTTAGGATAGATTGGCTTTCCTTTCTTTTCTACAAGTTCACGGATAACAGTATTTTCTACTACTTCGGCAGTGTTGTACCAGTGCATATCCCCTTTTGCTTCTGCGAGTTGTTTAGCAAGCTGCTTGAATATCGTGCCTCTAGGATCGTAAGTTTTGTAAACTCTATGTCCAAAGCCCATAATTTTTTCTTTTTTACTTAGTTTATCGAGGACGTAATTTTCTGCATTTTCTGGGCAAGCAATTTCTTCGATCATAGTCACGACTTCTGCCCTTGCCCCTCCGTGCAGAGGACCTTTAAGGGTGCAGAGTCCGGAAACAACAGCAGAATAGAGATCCGAAAGAGTAGAGGCAGTAACTCTTGAAGAAAAAGTAGAGGCATTTAATTCGTGTTCGGCACTGAGAATGAAGTCTTTCTCCATGACCTCAGCCTCCAGCTGAGTTGGTTTATTTCCTCTTAACATATACAGGAAGTTAGCTCCGTGGGATAGGGATGGATCAGGAAGTACAGGTTGTTTCCCGTTTGCGATTCTAAAATATGCAGCAACTATGGTTGGTATCTTGGCAATTAACCTTATAGCTTTTCTCATATTTCCTTCGGGAGAACTGTCGTTAATATCCGGATCGAACTGTGATATAAAAGAAACGATTGTACGCAGTGCTTCTATAGAGTCAACATTGAAATTGCACATACGGATAACGTCTATCACCTCCCTGTTAACTTCACGCTCCCCATGCAGGCAGGCTGCATACTCGGCAAGTTCCTTATCTCCGGGAAGCTCTCCCTGGATAAGCAGATAGGAAACGGCATCATAGGGAAGCTCAACCAGCTGGTTAATGTCTATCTCCCTGTATTTCAGAATGCCCTCTAACCCATCTATGAAACAGATATTTTTACTCATTTTATACCTCACAGTTATGCCAAGAGGATTTTCAAAAAACTTTAAAGTTTGGGGAATCCTCTGCTTATATGTGGAAAATTCAACGCGAAGGGTCTTATAAGACCCAAAAATAGGGGTGACAATGCATTCCTATTATCGTCGAATAAGTATATTAAATTTGTTGAAATTATATCTTGAGAGCTTTATAATTATTTTTTTGATATTAAGGATGCTGCGGCCTTAAACCTCTAGGTTATATTAAAAATGAAATGTGTTCTTTTCAGAAGAAAGTTTTCCTCAAAAAGCTTGCAAGAATTAAAACAACTTATTATAACTCTCTTTCCGATAAGGAAAAAGAAAAGGTTTCAAAAAAACAGGAAGTTTTATGTAAAGTTTTTGAAACCTTTTCAAAAAAGTTCTTCATCTAATTCAAGAACTAGTAACCTGTTATTTTTTCTTCACCGAATCCCGCAGAAACTTATGCAAAATTCCGCCGTTCATGTAATATTCGATTTCCACAGCCGAGTCCAGCCTCAAGGTTACCTGGAACTGAACTTCGTCGCCATTTTCGTCCTTTGCCCTTACTGTAAGTTCTCCATGAGGCTCCATGTATTCAATACCCAGAATATCATAGCTTTCCTTTCCTGTTAGACCCAGAGTGTCGGCATTCTCGCCTTCTTTGAACTGCAATGGAAGAACTCCCATCCCGACAAGATTGCTTCTGTGAATACGCTCGAAAGACTCGGCAATAACTGCTTTAACTCCGAGCAGGAACGTACCTTTGGCTGCCCAGTCCCTGGAACTGCCTGTCCCATATTCCCTTCCTGCAATAACGATCAGAGGAGTATTATTTTCCGCATAGAGCATAGATGCATCATAAATAGGAATTCCCTCGCAGGGTTCCTCAGGGAAGTCTTCTTTCCGAGAATGGTATACGGTCCACCCTCCTTCTCTGTCCACGAGCCTGTTCCTGAGCCGAATATTCCCGAAAGTTCCACGCATCATTACCTCATGATTACCCCTTCTGGACCCATAAGAATTGAAATCTTCTGGGCTCACACCCCAGGAAATCAGGTACCTGCCTGCAGGACTATCTGAAGGAATATCTCCTGCAGGAGAAATATGGTCCGTGGTAATGCTGTCCCCGAAAAGGGCCAGAACTCTAGCATTCTTTATATCCGCAGGTGAAGGTGGAGCAAGTGGGAAATCCATGAAGTACGGAGGCTCCTGAATATATGTGGACATTGGGTTCCAATCATAGAGAGTACCTGTAGGGGCTTCCAGTTCTTTCCAGCGTTTAGGGCCCTCCAGAACGCCTGAATACTCTTTTTTGAACATTGAAGGTTTGATGCTGTTCTTTTCAGCATTCTTTATCTCATCCTCTGCAGGCCAGATATCCTTGAGGTAAACTGGATGCCCGTTGGGATCATAAGCAAGAGGATCGTTTTCGAGGTTGATATTCACAGTACCTGCGATTGCATAAGCTACAACAAGAGGCGGAGAAGCAAGGAAGTTTGCTTTGACAAGCGGATTAATTCTTCCTTCGAAGTTTCGGTTTCCGCTGAGCACGGCTGCGACAGTAAGGTCATTTTCCCGAATCTCTTGTGAGACTTTCTCAGGTAAAGGCCCACTGTTCCCTATACAGGTTGTACAGCCGTACCCAACCTGGTGGAAACCGAGAGCTTCGAGATAGGGCAAAAGGCCTGCAGCTTTCAGATACTCTGTCGCTACTCTTGAGCCTGGTGATAGACTTGTTTTTACAAAAGGCTTGACGTGCAGGCCCTTTTCTACAGCCTTTTTTGCTAGCAGTCCGGCTCCTATCAGAACTGAGGGATTTGAGGTATTGGTACAGGAAGTAATTGCTGCAATTACTACGGAGCCATGTGTTACCCTGAGGGCCTTTTCAAGAGCCCCTACTTTTTCATCTTCTGCACCAGGAGTTTCAGGTTCCTCTACAGGTGTTCCTCCGTCTTCTATCCAGCGCTGGTAAGCAGGATCCTGGGAAAGTTCAAGTCCTGACTCTTTATTTCGGATAAATGTCTGCCGCATGGTTTCACGGTAGTTTTCAGGCACTTCACTTAAGAAGAGCTGGTCCTGAGGACGTTTTGGACCTGCAAGAGAAGGCTTTACCGTGCTCATATCAAGTTCAAGGGTAGTGCTGAAGACAGGATCAGGCTTGTGAGTCGAATAGAGAAGATCCTGGGCTTCCAGATACTTTTTCACAAGGTCAACCTGATCTTCACTCCTGCCAGTTCTTCGCAGGTAATCAAGAGTCTCATCGTCAGGCGGGAAAATTCCAAGGGTTGCCCCATATTCAGGAGCCATGTTGGAGATCGTCGCCCTATCCGGAAGACTGAGTGAGTTTAAACCGGGCCCGCAAAATTCCACGAATTTGCCGACAACTCCCTCTTTTCTAAGCATCTTAGTAATTGTCAGGACAAGATCGGTGGCAGTAACCCCCTGTGCAAGTTTTCCGTAGAGCTTGAAGCCCAAGACCTCAGGTACAGGCATATAGTAAGGCTGCCCGAGCATTACGGCTTCGGCTTCTATGCCTCCTACTCCCCAGCCGAGTACTCCAATCCCGTTAATCATTGTAGTATGGGAGTCTGTCCCTACAAGAGTATCGGGAAATACAAACAGTTCTCCGTTTTTCTCCTTGAGGTGTACAAGAGGAGTTAGGTACTCAAGGTTTACCTGGTGGATAATTCCCCTTCCAGGAGGCACGACTCTGAAATTGTCAAAAGCTTTCTGGGCCCAGCGCAGGAGAGAATAGCGTTCCCCGTTGCGTTTAAACTCCTTTTTCTCATTTTCTTCAAGGGAGTAGGCCGTGCCATAGGAATCGACCTGGACCGAATGATCAATAACAAGATCAGCAGGGATAACAGGGTTTATTTTCGTGGGATCTCCTCCCAAACGCTGCATTGCAGAACGGAGGGCTGCCAGGTCTACTATGGCTGGAACACCTGTAAAATCCTGCATAATTACCCTTGACGGAATGAACGGAATATCCCTGTCACTTACATTTTCAGGGCTCCAGCGGGCAAGAGCCTCCACATCCTCAGCAGTTATTATATGCCTTTCAATATCTGCATGCCTTAGCAGAGATTCCAGCAGGATTCTTACGGAGTACGGAAGCAGGGAAATTCCCTTAAAGCCATTTTCTTCCAGTTTGCCCAATCTGTAAATCGTAGCTCTTCCGGCAGCTGTTTCAATAGTGTCTCTTACCCCAAATGGGTCCGGACCTTCTCTCATATATTTTTACCTCCAGCAGAAATATGAAATTAAAATTATGATATTATAGATTTTCTCTTTATCTTGTGAATCTTTTCATCATGCGAACTTTTTCATCATGCGAATCTCTTTATCATGTGAAAGCCCCATCATCTCTTCAGACTATTTTATTTCTTCGGGTTTACTATTCCCTTTTTACATACAAAAGTTTGCTCTCATTGAAATGTTGCCCTCTACTTTTCCGGAATCTCCGAGAATTGTGCTATAATTAAATTATATAAGCCCGTATAAAAATTACTGATTTACATCTAGCCTAAGATACTGACCCTTAGCATGTGTTTTTTAGAGATTGTAGCAATACAGGAAAAAGAAAGGGTAGAATAATTAAAAGCTATTAAGAGAAAAAATGGATTTGAGGAGTCTTAAAACCCTAAAGTAGTCTAAACTTCCTCTTTTTCACAATTATATGAAACCCAGACATCTATTCTATCCAGAATGTCTGAAATTAAAAGAAAAAACTGGAAGCCGCTTACTTTTCAGCAGCTCCGATTGTTACAGTATAATCAAAGTTCTCTGTATTTTCGGGAAAGATAGAAAGCTTCCATTTTCCCGCAGCTCCTGGTGCGGTATAGGTCTTAATAAAAGTTGTAGTTCCTCCCTGGTAACTGCCTTGATTTTTAGTTTCCACATTTCCAGCTTCCACACTGTCCGCACCTCTTGAGGACATATATGGAAGAGAGTACAGTAGCTGCGGGTACGTATCATCTACTATGGTTATCGAGCCGCTATATTTCGTATCTACAGGGGTAGGGATAACTTCATTTCCGGAAGGATCTATCAGGCTCACATTAAAGGAAGGCGTAAGATTCTGGTTTCCTCCGGTAGCATACAGGTTGTACCCATACTGGTTAGCTTTAATTTCCAGGGTAATTGGGCTATCTGTCCCGGCTTCAAAGGTACTTTCATAAGGTTTCTCAGGTACCGGGAGAATACGGAAGTTCAGGGAAACTGTTCCTTCATATTCACGAATCCCGGGATCGTCAATATTCAGGTTAAGGCTGCCGATATAGCTGCCTTTTGCATCGGCAGGAACCGCAAGTTCAAGTTTTACGATAGCTGTCTGTCCGGCTTTTACTTTGTCAGGAGCTTCTACGCGTATCGCGTCGTCTCCGAATGCCTTTTCCGGCATTCCTATAGAGTAAACTGCGTCTTTGGTAAGCTCAGGAGAAATTGCGATATCTTTACTACCTGTATTCTTGAGCTTTATTTCATAAGTGTAATTCTTTCCGACTTCGACAAGGTCATTTACATAAGGTGTAAAAATCTGGACTGATGGCTTGATCCAAACCTGTATATTGAGCTGCATAGTGCCAGGGAAATTCGGATAAGAACCGATTACATCCCCTTCAGGCACTTTTTCCGTGAAAGCGATGAGTACGGCATAACTTCCAAGGTCAGCATCCTTAGGTATGTCTACCTTTACCTGAAATTCCTGTTTTTCTCCGGGCTTCAAAGTCCCTTTGGAAGGATCTATGCTAATCCAGCTTTCGTTTATGAAATTTTCCGTGTAAGGAGTAATTACAGGCTTCGGTTTCAATTCAATTGTCTTGTTGTCTTTGTTCTCAACGGTTACAGTAAAATTTGTACTGTCTCCGGGTTTAAGTTCCAGGTGTTTATAAGTCGGATCAATCTTAAGTTTCTGAAACTCGGGAAAGTAACCCCCGGCATAACTCGAAGATGATGTACTGCTAGCAGCACTGTCCCAACTCGAAGACGATGAACTTCTGGCAGCACTACTCCCACTCGAAGAAGATGAACTACTTGCAGCACTGACCCCGACTTTTGACTGCACTTCTTCTGTTGCAGGCACGGTACTATTCTTATTCTCTGCTCCTGTACAGGCAATCGAAAGAATTGCTACGACAAGGAGTCCGCACATGATTCCTTTTAACGCCTTAGTATCCAGTATATGCATATTTTTAACCTCGCTCATTATTTACTAAGGCGTGAAACTTATAAAAGAATTCCCTAAACTGCGAATCGATTTGCAGTTATTTTTAGAAAACAAGAGTTTATGAAACTCAATTTTCGTTATCCATCTTTTTATGTGTTTGACTTCAAAAAAGGCAGGAGATTATTCGCTTGACTCAGGTATTTCCTAGCAAGATATGGGAACTCAGTCTTTGCTGGAAAAAATGAATGGAAAAGGACATCGAGCTTTAAAATTAAACTTCTTACAGATGATTAAATTGACAAACAGGTAATTAAATTAATACCCAGGTAGTTAAATTAATCTTATATTAACAGCTGGTTGATGCAAAGTGCCAGATGTGAGTTATTTCCGTACAAATAAAGTTTTTTGTTTTAAGAAGGAAGGCATTTATTTTCAAGAAGGAGTGCATTTTCTTGCTTAAAGACAGAGTATTAGACAGACTTTCAGATGCAGGGTTCAGGATACGAAATAAATCCAAGTTCAGAAAGGCCTCATCACGTGAAGCTATCTTTGGGTCCAGTCCTATAATTGATGCTGATTTCATTGAGGTATATAATGTTAAAGTAAATGACGTAGAGGCAGAGGAGGACTTTTTCCACGATCCGGACCCCTTTTATAAAGAGAATTCAGAGTCAATTGACTCGGACCTTCTGGAAAAACTCAGAGAATACCTTAAAACGAGGTCTGAGGAAGAGATTTCGGAGATCTTTAGAGAAGTCCGTAAAATTCTGGAGAGCCGAGGCTATGAAAGTGATTTTCGTAAGGCGTCCGGAGAGGATATCCCTATTAATCAAAGAGCAAGACTAAAAAAGATCTCAGAGAATGCTTTTAAAGTCTTTCTGGAAACGGCTTCTTATGGAAGGAAGCAGATAATTAACGCCTCAAAAGTAGCTTCTTCAAAAGCTTCAACAATAGCATCCGAAGGAAAAGAGTCAATAGTGGACTCTTCGAAGAAGATAAACGAAAAATGGAATAACCTGAGTCCCAGAGATCGCAAAATGATTTCCGAATTAATTGTTGCAGTGATTGAAATAGGGCTGCTTAAAGGAGCCAGCAGGAGTAAAAAAGCTGCTTTTGCTGTCCTGTCAAGTATATCCAGGCGCCAGACTCCATCACGGAAAGACCTGGAAGATTTTGGAGAAAGTCTGCAGAAATTTTTAAGGCGTAGGCATTGAAGTATTAGAATTGAAACTATCTTAAAAAATATTCCACGACCAAAAATGTTCCAGAATAAAAATATCCTGGAACTTAAAACCTGTAAGGTTTACTTACTGCCTTGATAAAACTTGCAGGACTTTCTCCGACATCCCATTTTTCGGCATTTCCTATAAGATATGTGTGGTTAGAAATCTGTTGTAGTCCGCCAGCATCATAATTTCCTATTATAAGGGAAAAGATCCGAGCTCTTCTTTCGGCTTTTATCTCATTCCATTCCCGAATAAGGGGTTTTTCCGAGAGTTCGGAATAACCATCGGTAAGGAAAAGTAGATCAGCTCCCTCAAAAGCTTTTTCGTTTTTCATAGCCTTGAGACCTGAGCGAAGCGCGGTATTAAAATCGGTGCCGCCTCCGAAAGTAAGTTTCAGGAACTCCAGGAACTCCTCACCCATACGCTTTTTGTTTGTAAGCTCAATTTCAACGATCTGCCACTTAGAAGAGAAGAGAATCACTTTAACATCCCTGTTTTCTTTTAACATTCTTCTAGTAACTGCCAGAACTATGGCTTTTGCAAGAAGCTCCGGGCTTCCCCGCATTGACGCCGAGGTATCTACAAGAGCGATTACAGGCCCTTTTCTCTTTTTTCCTGCAGCATCCGAGTTCCAGTTTTCCCCTTGTAGCTGGTAGGTCAGGAGTTTTCCTTCCAGCATATCAGCATAGAACTTACGCTTCAGGAGAGGATTTTTTAGCTTTACGGTTTCTGCTGGAAGTAATGTCTGAAGATCACCCGAGAAGGTAACCGAATGGACTTCACTTTTACTGTAAGGAGATAAATTCAGCTTTTTTGAACCGTACTCAAGTTCGATTCTTCCTACCAGCTCAAGAATTTCATGAATATCCGAGCTCTTATTAAGAAATGAAGCATATTTTTCAAGATTTCCAAGGTATTCTCTATGAAGGGCCTTCAAGGAATGATCCCAGGCTCTGTCCGGAAAGAGCAGTGAGAGAATACCCAGCATTTCAAGGTGGTCTTCAAGCACAGGGATAAGCTCTCCAATTTTTGCAGCTATGCTTTCTTCTATAACAGAATCAAGGGCTTCTCCTGCCTTCTCTGAAGACATGAAGTTCAGAGTTATTGAAGCAAGTTCTTCGGAACCCGCAATATTTCCAGTCTGCAGGTCTGGATTTTCCCAGGTCTCATGCTCGACATCTTGCAGGGAACTTTCCTGTTTGAGAGAGTTTTCTTGTTTGAGAGAGTTTTCTTGTTTGAGAGAGTTTTCCTGTGGAAGAGAGTTTTCCTGTGGAAGAAAATTTTCCTGTTTGTTTTCTTGAGTTTCCTGTTGATAGGGTACATTCGGATTTTCCTGAAACCGGAAATTTTTCTCAATATCTTTTATTCTGTTTCTTTCCCATGTCGATTGAGTTTCATCGATCAGCTTCCTCAGAGCTTTAAGGCTTTTTTCGAGATTTCTTGCAAATTTTTTTGAAAATTTGGATTCCATCTTTCCGTAGTCATCCAGAAGTATAAAGAGTTCTTCAAGCAGGGCACGGAGTATAAAAATACCTGCCAGATTGTTGGTTCCGGCAAGAGCTTTTATTTCAGCCCAGACTCCGAAGTCCCTTAAACCTAGAAAGATCGGATAAAAAGCTCCAAATTTACTCATAAACAACTTTTCATCTTTTATTTCGTACCCATTTTCTGAAAAAAGCTCATAAATAAGAACTTCTGCAATCTCTTCCCTGACTTGCCTTGGTATCTTTCGGGGAGTTGTCAGAACCTCCCTGAGCTCAAGATTCAATATTGTAGAAGGATTAAAGGCACGACTAAACGATAAAGATGAACCTGATCCGGGAGTGTCATCAAAATCTTCCTTCCGCCTTTTTAATTCCTGCATATTTTTCCTTTTCCGGAAATTCCAAAGTTTTAAGTGTTTTTGATGAGTCTCAAGAATTTCGGATGAGTTTTAAGTGTTTTTGATGAGTTTCAAGAATTTCGGATGAGTTTTAAGTGTTTTTGATGAGTCTCAAGAATTTCTGATCTGTTTTAAGAGTTTTTGATGAGCTTCAAGAATTTCTGATTTGTTTTAATAATTTTTGACTAGTTTTAAAAGTCTTTGATGAATTTCAACAATTACTAATGAGTTTTAAAACTTTTGATGAGCCTCAAGAGTTATTAATCAAATTCAGGAATTTTTTAGAAGTTTAAAGAGTTATCTATTTATAATTATGTTTTTGTTTATTATATTATAGACTCTATATTTAGAGAACTTAGTCCTATTTCAGAGATTTTCCAGTTATATTTTAGAAATGTTTAAGTTTCAGCTACTTCTCCTGCTTTTTCAATGGTTACATCAAATACCCTGGGTTTTTCGAGCAGGAGTCTTACATCGTTTAGATTACTTGCAACCTCGTAAACATCGGTATTTTTGGAACGATATTTCATCAGGATTTCCTGGCTATCCTGCCCTGAAACCCAGATATTTTCCCTCAGGGTTTTTTCAAGCGCTTTTTCTTCTTCCTGGATTTGCCTTCTGAAATAGTTCAGTCTCTCCTCCAGATTTTCATATTCCTTCTCATAGAGCTTCTTATCTCCATAATCGAGGCTGATCTTGAATTCAAAACCATATTTTCTGCGGAATTGTTCGGCCAGGGATTCGAAGTTCAGAGAGCTATTGACATTGCTGTAATCGAGCCCGAAACTGTAGGTATGGGTCGGAAACTCAGTATGGTGTTTCAGCAGGTCAAGGGCATTGTCGAATGTGAGGCTTCTCTGCACTTTGGCACCTGAAAACCGTGAGCTTTTCAGGCTGCCTGTTGTCCTTCTCTCTTCTTCGTAGCACTTGTTACAGGCTACAAGATCCGGGAGGTCTTGCTGCAAACAACCGTAAATGGAATTTTTCAGGTCAAGGACATCCAGTTTCAGTTTGCCGGTATCCGTACCTCCTGAAACAACCCTGTCCAGAATAAGCTTCCTTATCGCTTCCTTCTGTTCCGGCACTTCCCAAAGCACATGCTGTAGCAGGACAGCAGTCATTCGGTCTACGCTTGTATGCCCGTTTACTACTGAGGCTACCCTGAGTATATTTACAATTTTCTTCCAGCGCCTATCCGAAACAAAAATATTTGAGTTCCTTAGTTCTCTCCGGAGGGCCTTTATAATTGCCCTGACCTCAGGATCAACAGGGAGGTCTCTTGATCTCTTCTGGATCTCCTTTATATCTTCTATGCTAAGTTTCGTAAAGGGTACGAAGTCTTCGGTGTTTTTGAAGATCAGGTCTTCAAGGTTCTCTTCGTGCTGGATATAATCCACCCTGTACCGGAACAAAAATCGGTCGTAAAGAGCTTCGAGACTTTCATCTTCTTCCGGCAGCTCGTTGGAAGCCCCAAAAACCGTAAAAAGAGGCACCTCAATAAGCTCCTTGCCGTTATGATATTTCCTCTCATTCAGTACAGTCAACATGCTGTTTAAGATGGAACTGTTTGCCTTGAAAATCTCATCAAGCAGGGCTATATGGGCAGTTGGAAGGTAACCTTCTACCCGCCTGCTGAACTCGTCCCTCTCAAGCGCCTTAAGAGACAGCGGTCCAAATACCTCTTCAGGTGTGGAAAAGCGGGTTAGAAGATAATGGAAAAAATTTCCCCCCTCTATAGTTTCGCAGATTTTGCTTGCAAGCAGGGTTTTTGCAGTTCCGGGTGGACCAAGTAAAAGAACATGCTCACCGGAAAGGAGTGCAAGAAGAGACCCGTTGATTTCAGCGTCCCGTTCTTTAAAGTAGCCTGAAAACTCCTGTTTGATGTTGATAACCGTATTTTTTAAATCCAGCACTCTCATAAATTCCAAGACCTTTATAAATTTCTTTTTTTCAGCATCCCGTCTTTTAGTATATGAGAAAGATACTACAATAGTGAACTGCAATAGCCGGTTAGATAATGTAAAAAATGGACTTCTATTTTTATGGGCCTTGCCTTAATTAATTTTTCTGAAAATTCTTATCCATACCACCGATATGACTGCTGGCTATGCTTCTTCTCAGTAATATACCTTTCTACATTCAGTGATATACCTCTCTACTTTATGCTGAAACCCGGAGTTTATCGAATTTCATGCCCTATTCTGACATCCACCTTGATAAGTTACTCCCGATTACTCCAATCCGCTAATCTGCCTTTACCATCCGAAGAGATTATGCATAAGGAAGATAATGACTAATGAGAATGATTCAAATTCACCTGGATGAGAATACTCCTGGTGACGAAAAATAGAAACTATATCCTGAAACGATCAATATCCAGATCAATTATATCCTAAACAGATCAATATCCAGATCAATTATATCCTAAACAGATCAATATCCATAAATAGACTGAACTCCGGAGTCCTTGCATGAATGATTTCGAACGTGAAAAATACAGCCGGCAAATTCTTCTTTTTGGGGAAGAGGGACAGGAAAAGTTGAAGAACGCAAAAGTTCTGGTTGCCGGGGCAGGTGGGCTTGGAAGTCCGGTTTCTACCTATCTTGCAATAGCAGGAATCGGAAAAATAATTCTTGCAGATTTCGATTCAGTTGATCCCAGCAACCTAAACAGGCAGTTCCTTCACCATCAAAAGGATATCGGAAGGCTCAAGGTAGAGTCAGCAAAAGAAAAACTGCTTTCTATGAACCCGGATATTGAGGTTGAAACCACAGCAGAGATGCTTACCGAATCAAATCTCGAAGCCCTGGTTCCTGAATGTGACGTTATAGTTGATGCGCTTGATAACCTCGAAACGAGACATATGCTTAACAGGCTTGCCATAAAAAGAAGGATTCCTTTAATACATGGAGCAGTTACCGGCTATGATGGCCAGGTGACAACAATAGTGCCCGGAGAAACTCCCTGTTTTTACTGTATTTTCCCACGTATTTCCAAAAAAGAAATTTTTCCGGTTTTAGGGGCAACCCCAGGGATTATCGGCTCCATCCAGGCAAATGAAGTAATTAAATTCCTGACAGGGCAGGGAAAACTTCTGGAAGGACGTCTCCTGTTCTGGAACGGGCTTTCCGGAAGTTTCAGCGAAATTTCACTCTCGAAGCTAAATAATTGTCCTGTTTGCGGAACTCTTGAGACAATGAGTGAAAAAAAATGAGGGTTTTACCATTTTAAATCAAGATAAACCTTTATTTCAATTTCTTGCCGCCTATTGGCCAATTTATATATATCTGCAGTAATAATATATAATAGGGTATCTTATTACAGGGGATCTTGTACGAGGGGACTTGATGAAAAAGAAGACCATGCCAGTTGATAAGAAAGTCAATGGTTTGGATGGGAACTCAAATTTATGGTCCTATAGATTTCAGGATCTGAATATTTTCTCACCTGCTTCAACTCCTGTTTCACTACCTACTTCACTTCCTGCGTCTATCCCGAATGCACCTTATTTTGACCTTCGAATCTATAGGGAACCCATGATAAAGTCATTGATCAAGATACAAAGTAAAGATATGTATCGGTTGCTTGGGAAAGTTCATTTTGATGGAAACTACTACAGAGTAAAGTGTGTAAGTTCAGGAGAGTGGGAGTACTGCTGGTATCTGGCTGTAAGGATTCAGTTTTTCGGAAAAATGCTGGGAATGGCTCTTTATCCCAAGCGTCTGGTATCACAGAAAGAAAAAAGGATTGTCTACAGATCTATGATCCTTGTTAATCCTTACCAGCTCTGGGATGAGGCTCTTGTGAAAAGATTCTGGAATTTACAGGAGAGAGTCGAATTCCTGATTGCCAGAATTCTTTTTCACGAGTGTATTCACGTTATGATTTCGCTTGGAAACATCCTGCCTTCAGGTTCCGGAAACACTGACATTTATCTTGAGTTCAAGAAGATGCTGGAAATCTCGGTTTCCAAGAAGCTTTCTCACGAACTTCATAATGTGCAGTTCCGTCTCTGGAATCTTGTACTATTCGGATCGTCTGGTTCCGAAAGTGAAAAAAAAATGCTTGAAAGAGTTCAGGAGATTTACGAGTTCCTGATCAACGAAAAGTACGCTAATCAGAAAACTGGAAAAGCTTTCCATTCTTCTTCAAACAACATAAAAATTGCCAGAAAATATGCCTGGATGGCAGCTGTTAAAGCCGGAGGAGATAAGCAGGTTAGCAAAAGAATCTGGCAGGTAGAAGTCCGCAGGCTCAGAATAGTACTGAGAGAACTCTTTGATGGAATTGATACGGAATTAAATAATATGGGCCTTGCAATGAACTAATGGTATAAATGGATAACTCGATGTAAATTAAATGAAAGAACTTGAACAATTACTGAAAAAAATTAAATAATTATAGGACTGATAAGTTTTTAGGACTGATGAGTTTTCTGACCCTTTTTTCTTTCACGCCTTCATTCTATGATCGTTGTTTACTTTTCACTTCTTTCTTCCTGTGATTTTATTACTTATTTTATATCTATTGCTTTGTTTTTTGAGAGCTGAACCTTATCTCCCCTGTTCCAGAACTTTTGCAATCTTTGCCATATCAGGAAGTTCATGCATAGGATATTCTTCGAAGAATATAACCTTCTGTTCCTCATCGATAATAATATTCGCTCTCTGAGAAACCCCTTCTTTTTCTCTGAATATCCCATATGCTCTGGCAACTTCCCCATGAGGCCAGAAGTCAGAAAGAAGCTTGATGTGCGTAATTCCAAGTTCTTTAGCCCAGGCTCTTTTTGAAGGTATGGGATCCACACTTATGCCAAAAGCTACAGTGTTCAAGCTTGTGAACATTTCGTGGTTTTCCTCAAGTGATTTCATCTGTTCTGCACACACGCTTGTCCAGGCAAGTGGATGGAATGATAAAAGAACTTTCTTGCCAGAGAAATCATAGAGATGTACCTCTTTCTGTTTCTGGTCTCTTAATGTGAAGTCCTGAATTTTATCCCCAATTTTAATCTCGCTCATGATATTTCCCCAATTCAATAAAATCGCCTATGTTTAATAAATTGTCTGTCTGCTGACCTGTTTAACACTGCTGACAGTTTAACACCTTTGACAGCGAGAAGTAAAAATTGGAATGAAAAAAGGTTCAAAGCTAGTGTAAGATGTGAAAACAATACGAAGAAAGGTTCATATTAAAAAAATTAAGAAAAATAAAAGTAAAAGTAGTATAAATAAAACTAACTAAATAATCAATAGTTATCAAATGATAGCAAAAACTTTGTTTTTTTCCCTATATAAAGCACATAGTGAACTTGAAATCATGGTAAATTAAGTTTTTATTCTCTTTTTACTTAGTTCTCCGAGTTTTTTCTCTTGAGAAGACTCTTGCATTTTTCAATTATATTCTTATTATCTGACATTGGTTTGTTATTATTCATTCTGTTACGTTTCATTTGATCATGTTCTTTACGAGATACCGGTTTAGAGGTTTTTTTGGACATTGTTAAACACCATTTAAATGTAACAAAATCAATCTTTCTAAGGTTATGTCCGTGAATTGTCAATCAATTATAAAAAATGAGTGGATTTGTTGTTTTTAAATAAACATCGAGAAATTTTTACATGTGATTTTTAATAACTGACAGACACTGTTGTTCTTGCCTATTCAAAAGTTGATTCAACAACCTGAAAATATTAGTGACCCTAACCTGTTCTTAAGATTGAAATGATATACCATTTACTGTACCACTTAAATATAAGAGTAACGAGAGTTTCTAAGAAAATTCTTGTTCCTTTTCCGGTATTGCAAATTTTATAATAAGCTCAGTTTCGGATTCTCTTTTTAATTTAAGTTTGCTTCCTAGCTGGCCTATAAGGATAACAATTAGCTAAAGGTCAAGAATGGCAGAATCGGTTAAGTTGCAAAAAGTTCAGAACAAGCATGTAAATGTATGAATAATAAACAAAAGGCAAAATATCCGAGGGAAATGTAATATTATTAGAACCGTCCCAAATAATTGATCGATATTAGCTTCATCAAGATTAGGAGTAACTTAGATTCTTGACCTGTCTTTTTTAGCCATATTCAAAGCTTCAATCCATTTCGACATGTTATTTTACTTGTAAACAAAAACTGAAAGCTTAACATTGGATCAACTGGCCATTTTATGGACCTGTAATGCCGCACATTAAAGTAAAGTAAAGTAAAGTAAAGTAAAATAAAGTGGCTCTTCGTTGTTTTGTGTGGATATTCTCATAATATTCTCATAAAAACCAATGCGGTCTTGAATTGAAATTATCTTATCCATAAGGAATGACGAAGAGCCAATAAAGTGAAGTAAAATGGCTCTTCGTCGTATAAAATGGGTAATTATTTATAATAAAAATATAATATAAATA
>NZ_LMVP01000521.1 GCF_002287235.1 Methanosarcina spelaei | reverse complement strand
TGCAGTTATTTTTATCAAATAATATAATACTTATTTATATTATATTTTTATTATAAATAATTACCCATTTTATACGACGAAGAGCCTCTTTCCTTTGTTTTTCTTTATTCTCTTTCCTTTGTTTTTCTTTATTCTCTTTCCTTTACTCTTTTTGTTCTCTATCCTTTTTTACGTATCTTTTTCCTTTTACCTACTTCTTTATTATCGTGTCTTTTCCTTTCTCTTTTCCTTTCTCTTTTCCTTTCTCTTTTCCTTCTCTCATTTTTCCCGTTTTACCTTTTTGCTTTACTTTTGTCTTTAAATTATATTTTTATAGGAGCCATTAATCTCTTGAACCTTCTCGCCAGAGCTGTATCAGTTCTTTAAGCCTCTCACCCGTGAGTTCTGCTCCGGTTTCAGGTATCTGTAGACCATTGCGGTAGATATGAATAGCTTCCTGAAGCTCTTCAGTGCTTATGTTTTCCCCTTCCTGGGAAGCCGAACTATCCCAGGGACTCCATGTGCGGACTGTCCAGTTCCAGCTATGTGGAACGTTTTCATCTCGGGTTCGGGCAATTGCTGTGATATTATAAAAGCCTGGGGAACGGATGACTTCCGTGTATGAACTATCTTTAACGCTGGATTCGGAACCCCTACTTTCCCCATTAAGATACCAGCTTATATTGCAGGCATAATTTGTACTGACACTGAACTCCTGCTTTTCTCCTTTGTAGGTTACTACATTCTCTACTGGGCTGGCTGAGTTAATTGAAAGGGGGGCCACTTTTATATAATCAGTTTTAGTCTCGGTGTCAGACCCTTTACTATTACCTATATTCAGAGAAACAGTATAAGTCCCGTAAGACCCGTAGGTATAGACTGGATTCTGGGCTATTGAGTCGATTGTTCCATCCCCGTTCAGATCCCACCTCCAGGATAAAGCATTGCTGGAAAGATCTGTGAACTGGACTGTAAGAGGATACATTCCTGTTGTAACATTTGAAGTAAAACCCGCCTCAGGAATTATGTAGCCGGTTGTGAAAGCTTTAATGCACAGATTTGCTTCCGAATTTCTTGATATATCCTCCCACTTGACGCCATTAGGGCTCACATAACTTTCTCCGGGATTGGCCTGGGCTTTACTGCTGTAACGGGCTACCGGTTCTTCGACTGCAAGAGGACCTGAAGCCGAAGGATTAGTGAATCTAATAACTATTGAAAATTTCTCTCCGGCATTTATTGGCACTGCCGAATTCAGTACATGTGTATGGTATCCTGGAAAAGAATGTCTGCCACTTTCCTGTACAAGGTATCCCTGTCCAGAATTCACAGGCCCAGAATCAGGATTTTTATATATGTATATCTCGTAAGCTGTATTAAGATCCGTAGTATAGAACCCTATGGCTCTGAGGTTTTCATTCCTTTCCGAGGAGAAAACATTACCTCCCCAGGCAACCAGGCTTCCTTCATATTCTTTTGATACTATCCATCCCAGAGGGTCATACTGATAGACATGGTCATAGTTATTTTGACTTTCAGCTGTGAATATGGCATTTTCATTGTATCCGAGTTTTGTGTCGTAGTAGGAAATATAAAAGTACCCGTCCTCTCCCCAGGTGTCGCCCCAGCTATTTTTCGCTATAAAAGCCCCGTCTCCTGGAGGAACCTGCGGAAATGAATTCCTGTCAAAAGAATCATTCCATCCTACAATGGTTACAGCATGATTGACCGACAGGCTCCCTGGGTATCGATAAGCATAGTTTCTTTGCTGATAATACCCAGGATTCCAGTATATTGTTGTGTACACAGCCCCGTACTCCATAATTGCATTCTTGATAACCTCGTTATCCAGGAATTCTGACTTTTTGGGCAGAAACAGTGTCTCTTGTACATGTTTCTGTACAGAAAGCCCTGTGGGTGAATAAGTAGATGAATCGTTATAAGGATCCTCAGAATCATTTACAGGCCCGCTCCAGCGAGAAAGATATGCTGTTGATATGAATGCATTGCCACCATCATCAGGAGTAAGATCAAATCCCTGTGAATAGCTATTTGAAACAAGGTTTTTCATGTTGTTCTCGGAAAAGTCATAGCTCTTTCCTTCTTTTTCCAGGATATAAGACTCGAGGGAAGCGATACTTGAAAAAGCCCAGCAGCTCCCGTCCTTTCCCTGATTCCTTACGGCTGTTACTTTTCCCTCCTTGCGCAGATCATAAACAGCCGGAAGGTCTGAACCTGAAGCACCCAACAAAGGTCTTTCTTCAGAGCTTGCAAGTCCTGACAGGTCAACAGGTGAGGGTTTATAGCCGGTTCCTGAAATCTGTCCGTAACTACCCACAAAAGAAAAAGCTTCAACTGAATCAGGCTGCTGGTCTTCCAGAAAGTCAGGGTTCATTGGGGCCGTTTTAATCACGGGTTCAACCACGGACTCGTCAGAAGGCGTGCAGTTTTGCGATATTTCAGGGTCTTCAGCATTTTCGGCGGCAAAACTTGGGCTGCTTGACAGGCACAAAATCAAAATCATAAACACAACCAGAAAAGGTTTTATTTTTTTAAGTAAGGAAAATTTTACTCTTTTCAAGATCTCTGGCCTCTGTGACATTGTCTCCTGGCGAGCCTGTATAAGCTTTTTCGGAGCTTGCCGGGATGTATATCTTTATCATTATTTTATAACTGACTTATAGGACTATTTATGAGATTTGTCTATAAGTCTTTTTCCAACTGAGTATAATTTTTTATTATATCTTATTGACTATTTTTTTCTACATTAGGCCAAAATAAGTTATATATTACTAAAATGATCTTAAATTTTCTTCTTACCAGAATGCATTTATGAATATAAATAATTTTATTGTTATATATCTTCAAATCTTTAGTTTCATCTACTTAGTTTTTATTTCATTAATTTAATTTTTACAAACTATGTATTGAAGCTGTTATTCCCAATAGAAAGAAACATTACTCTTGTCCTTCAATACCTTATAAGCATATTTTAAGGGGGTGGAGACCTGTTTTCGGAGGCACTTGTAGAGCTTGAAAAAACCAGACCTGAAGACCTTGATAAAGAGATCCTTAGAGCTGCCATGATTGCAGAACTGGATGCTATCAACGTTTATGAGCAAATGGCAAATCTGACAAAAAGTGAAGAAATTCGTAAAATCCTGCTTGATATTGCCAGAAAAGAAAAAATCCATGTAGCGATGTTTGAAACCGTGCTCCTGCAAACTGACAAAGAGTTTCTGAAAATCTATTCGGACTATGCTCTGGCTAGAAGTAGAAAATAAACTTTGTTCTCTTTGTTTTTTACGCAATTGTTTTTTATCATTTTTTTCTTACTTCTGCCAGTCCTTCTGGATTAGCCTGCCATAACTAAGTTAACTGACAATTAACCTTTATCTCATCAAAATCATATTTTCTATTGATCCTCCATGCTTGAAGAATATAAGAAAAAAAGACACTTTCAAAAAACGCCTGAACCGTCGTCTATCGGCTTTAAAAAAAGCCCCGACAAACCAATATTTGTGGTTCAACGCCATGATGCTCGTAAGCTTCATTATGATTTTCGCCTGGAAATGGACGGAGTTTTAAAAAGCTGGGCTGTGCCAAAGGAGCCCCCGAAGGAGGCAGGTACCAGAAGGCTCGCTATCGAGACTGAGGACCATCCACTGGCATATGCCAATTTTGAGGGGGAAATCCCTGCTGGAGAGTATGGTGCCGGCAAAGTTGAGATCTGGGATAGAGGAACTTTTGATCTTTTGAAACGTGAGGACGAAGAAATTGTCGTGGAACTTGAAGGAGAAGAATTGAAAGGGATTTACGTTTTGGTTCGGACAAAGTACGGTAAAGGAGAAAAAGGCTGGCTTTTCTTTAAAAAGGCAAGCTAACAGTGGACTATAAATTAGTACTTCCGAATTCGCAAGCTATATCTCAAGAGTGAGACATGGGTCAGACCCTGATCTTTTTAAACCATTGTGAGTATAAGCATATGGGGATACTTACGGAAGAAAGAGTAAAGATTAATGTTTTTGAAACTGCCGGGGAAAACTGCTGCGTTGCCGCATGTGATGGGCAGAAAGTTTACGATATTATTACGGCAGAGCTCTGCGAAGATAAGAAGATCGAAATATCTTTTGCAGACGTGAATGAGCTGACGCCTGCCTTTCTGAACTCGGCAATAGGGCAGCTTTACGGTTGTTTTCCTGCAGAACAGATTGAGAGCAGCCTCTTATTCACGGATATCTCTGAAGAAGATGAGATTATCCTTAAGAGGGTTATCGAGCGGGCAAAAACCTATTTCGAACATGCATATCTCTGCAGAAAGGCACTCAAGGATGTGCTTGGAGGAGAAGAGGATGCGTAAGAGCGTTCACCAGGCAACCGTTTTTCCTGTCAGGCGCCGTCCAAGGCTTCGTGCCGGAGGACTCAGGCCCTCAAAGCCTATTCCTGTAAAGGTGCATTCCATAGAGGAATATGATTTTCCCGAAGGTAAAAGCTATTTCTTTGACACTAACATCTGGCTGTACATCTACGGCCCAATTGGCTGGTCTGACCAGCGGTCGGACGCCTATTCAAAGGCTTTGAAAGAAATAAGGAATTCCGACGGCACAATATATATAAACTGCATGATAATTTCAGAATTCATAAACGCCTTCTCCAGAATCGAGTTCAAGCAGCAGACCGAATTTACGAGGTTCAAGGAATTTCGAAACTCTCTGGCATTTCGGGCAATTGCTCAGGATATAGCCTACAATGTGAGAAAAATTCTAAAAAGCACTCTTGCCTGCGACCCTGAAATGCAGGCGATAGACCTTCCTGAAATCATGGACATGTTCGAGCAGGGGAAATATGATTTTAATGACCTTCTCTTTGCCCAGATATGCCGCGCAAAAAATATGGTTTTCGTAACCCATGACAAGGATTTCAGTGAACTCGGAGTCGAGATCCTTACCGCAAACGAGAGGCTGGTGGATGTGGGGAGAGAAGGGAGAGAATAACCGCTACCGCTTTTTGTCTCTTATTTTTAGGCTTAACTTCAAAGTAGAGTTCGATTGCTTCTTTTATTCTTATGTTTACTTCATCAAGTGTCTCTGCCCGCGTATGGCATCCCGGAAGTTCAGGTACAGAGGCTACGTAAATTCCGTCTTCGTTCTGTTCAATAACGACAGTGAATTCTCTCACCAGACTCATCCTCACTTCATACAATAATTATTTTCAATTTCGATTCTCCAGAGATTAAGGATTGGAGTAAGCGATGCGAATTTTGGAATCAAGAAGTATATTATATTAAAATCACCAATTAGTACCTATGCAGTTCACAATTAAACTTGAAGAATCTGATGATGGAGGCTATACAGCCCAATGCCTTGAGATTCCTGCGGCTATCAGCGAAGGAAATACTAAAGAAGAGGCTCTTGAAAACATTAGGGAAGCTATTCAGCTTGTTCTGGAAGTGACTAGAGAACAGGCTCAGATGGTAGGTGAAATTGCCACAGTGGAGGTCTCTGTTGGCTAAATTGCCTTCTGTTTCCGGAAAAAAGCTCATAAGAGCTCTTGAAAAACTGGGTTTTGTTGTTGTCAGGCAAAAAGGTAGCCATGTGATTTTACAAAAAGGGTCAAACTTGTTCACGGTTCCTCTTCACGATCCTGTCAAAAATCTACTTTAAACGCAATTTTGAAGCAGGCTGATGTTTCACTTGAGGAGTTGCTTGGTCATCTTTAGTTTTAAGTGACTTTTTTGAACAGCTTAATTTTATGCAAGATTTTATTTACTGGTACGGAATCTTCATTACTTCAGACAAAACAAGGCAGAATACATGTCTTTAAAAAGCCGACTAAATATTTCTGCAAAAATATATTTTCGGCGCGTACTGCTCCTTTCTCCTCACCGACCTACGTTTTTTTCCAAAATCACAAAATCCTCAAACAGGGTCCCGGAATCGATGATTCTTAATAGAACCGGAAACACCTGAGATTTTTCCCCACGACAAATTTATCATTTATGCAAATAGAAATACTATTGATTCCATTGCACTGGTTAAAAAGCTGGCTTGACGGCTGCCAGAAAAAAGTTACTCAAAGGGATTCTGAAGGGAATTTATAGAGATATCCTTATACAGAGATTTGCCGAACCTACAGAGATTTACCGAACCGGAGGGAAGATAATGCCTACAAAAGAAGAGATAGAAAGCCAGATTATGGACCTCTGGGATGAGATCTTTGATCTTGACGACAAAAGTAAGGAAGAATTAGAGGCTAAGTATGCAGAATGGCGGGAAGTAGAACCGCGATTAGACGAAGGGGTAGATGAACTCGTAATACATATCGAGTCAATGAAAGGAATAAGTGACGAAAGCATGCTTGTCTACAAAGAAGTTAAAGAAATCAAAATCAGGTACAAGCAGCAGAAGGATGAGATACAGGCAAAAATTGATGCGCTGAACAAGGAAAAAGAAAAGATATAATAGGTGTTATTGTTTGATTTTTCAGGGTAAAGGCTGGAAGTCTGCCGTGTATCTACAATGCTAAAATCATCAGAGGTAGAGTATACTAAATATCAAATTACAAATTAATTTTTATGCGGTTTACAATCACACTTATTTGTGGAATGTACAGGGATTATAGTGGTTCTTCCATCTGGATGCCGTAAAAATAAGTGACTACCTTTTTGCCTTATCTGCTCAAAACCCATACTTTCAAGTGCTTTTATGACTTTTTGCTGGGAAGAGGCATTATTTTATCCATTCAAACCTCAACTTTGACCTTCTGTATCCCGACAAAATCAAGATGTTTCTTTTCTTCCTCTTCGGCTTCAACCTCAAGGTACAGCTCAATTGCTTCTTTTATTCTTCTGTTTAATTCGTCAAGACTCTCTGCCTGTGTATGACATCCTGGAAGTTCAGGCACAGAAGCTACATAAACTCCATCTTCGTCCTGTTCAATAACTACAGTAAATTCTCTCATTGATTGACCTCGTCTTTCAGATATAAATCATATTCCAATGATTTTATTTATAGCTGTGTTAACTTTCTCGTTTACTCTTTGCAGGTCTGTTTTCAGGAAGAGGAATATGGAAAAGCTGATTTCAAAGAGATCTTCAGATCTATTTCTGTAAAAATATATTTCCCGCGCGTACTGCTCCCCTCTTCCCCACCTACCGTTTTTTAGTTTTTGATCCTTCACCAAACCGATCCGCGACAGAATCTCTAGATCGTGAAATTCTCCTGGACCCCTGAACGCAAAATTTTTGATAGCGACCGGGAATTCCTGAGATACTTGTTAAATGATTAAGGAGGGAGTTCTGGAGTTTACTGGGAATATCTGTTGAGGAACTGGTTGATGTGAAAGAGGTCGTTTGAACTTGCCGGGATCGGGGAGTTTGAGGATGTTTTGAAGGTTCTGGAGAGAAAGAAATCGGAGAAATAAAGGTTTAGTAGACGGGTTTTGCTTACTGGAGCTTTTGGGGAAGGGAAAGAGTGAGAAACTAGATTCTATGAGAGTTGAAATGAGATTTTATGATTAATGGGTAAGTTTAGAGTATGAATTTCAAGTATGGAATCCAAAATAAATTTTACATTTTAGAAATATTTATAAATTTAAACATCGTTTTATCAATATCTTAATGTATTTTATTATAATCTGGCAAATTCACTCATTATATATGAAAATTAATTTTTTAACCAATTAGATTAGACAGGTGTTTTCGTGGCAAACACTGAAGAAATATCCATTGAACAATATGATCATCTAGGTAAAGAAAGGATAAATAACCCTCAAGTAGGACTGGTAACTCCAATAACTGATCCTGATACCGGTGAAAAGAAACAGTACGAATATGATCCTCATATTGACCCTCAACTTCAGTGGTCAGGAAAAACAGAACACACTTCTTTTGAGGTCCCGACCGTTTCCTTACATGTGCATGAAAGAATCGATCCGAAAACAATTATAAGTTCATTCAAAAAAGGTAAAAAAAGAGTACAAGCTTCACTTTTCGATGTATATGAGAAACCCTTGAGAGAAGCTATCGAATTTTATAAACACAAGGAAGGCTGGACCAACCGTTTGATAGCTGGGGACAGTTTGCTCGTTATGAATTCCTTGTTGGAAAAAGAAGGAATGGGTGGTCAGGTTCAGACTATTTATATAGATCCACCTTATGGAATTAAGTATGGCTCTAATTTTCAGCCTTTTGTAAATAAAAAAGATGTTAGAGACGGACGGGACGAAGACTTAACAAGCGAACCTGAATCAGTCAAAGCTTTTCGAGATACATGGGAGTTGGGTATTCATTCTTATCTTACTTACATGCGAGATCGATTATTGTTGGCTAGGGAATTACTGCATGAAAGTGGAAGTGTTTTTGTACAAATTTCTGACGAGAACATTCATAGAATCCGTTGTTTGATGGACGAAATTTTTGGAGAAGAGAATTTCATAAGTCAAATCACTTTTAAGAAGATCGTCTATCAAGAAACGAATTATTTAGCAGGCGTGTCAGATCTCATTATATGGTACGGAAAAGATAAAAATAGAACAAAAGTTCATAAGTTATATCGTTTTCGTGGATTAGACGAAATATTAAAGAGCTTTGATATGGCTGAATTGCCTGACGGTCAGATAATTCGAGCAAATAAAATAAAAGACACTGATGTCCAACATAGATTATTACGTGCATCTGATTTAACTTCAAAGGGAGAAAGCAAAGAAGGATCAAAACCTTATCTCTTTAAAGGTAATGATTATTCTCCTAAATCTGGGAACCATTGGAAAACGCATAAAGAGGGCTTAGACAGTTTATGCGCTGCTAATAGGTTAATTGCTTTTGGTAAAACGTTATGTTACAAGAGATACGCAGATGATTTTCCAATGACTTCTTACACAAATATGTGGGAAGATACAGTTCAAAGTACTTTTTCAACTGAAAATATTTACGTTGTTCAAACCTATTCTAAAGTTATTCAACGATGTCTTGTTATGACTACTGATCCAGGTGACCTCGTTCTCGATATCACATGCGGATCTGGCACTACAGCATATGTTGCTGAACAATGGGGTCGCCGCTGGATCACCTGCGATACTTCTCGAGTGGCAATAACTCTCGCTAAACAAAGATTAATGACAGCTATTTTTGATTATTATCAGCTTGCCCATCCAGAAGAGGGTGTAGGTAGTGGTTTATTATATCAAAAAGTCCCACATGTCACGCTTAAGTCTATTGCAAATAACGAGCCTCCAGCAGAAGAAACTCTCTATGATCAGCCTTTGATTGACAATAAAAAAACTCGTGTCACAGGTCCTTTTACAGTGGAAGCAGTACCCTCAATGACAGCTAAATCTCTAGAAGAAATTGAGCAGGAAAATAGTGGATTTGGTTTAAGTGTGTCTCGCTCGGGTGAGACATTAAGGCAGGAAGAGTGGAGAGATGAATTATTAAGGGCGGGAGTAAGAGCTAAGGGTGGAAAAAAGATTGAGTTCACCAGAGTTGAGCCACTTTCTGGAACTCGTTATATTCAGGCTGAGGGAGAAACAAAGGAAGATCAACCTAAAAAAGTCCTTATAGTATTCGGGCCGGAACACGCACCTCTTGAGCAGCGGACAGTAGAAAATGCCTGGCAGGAAGCTCGGGCTCTCAGACCGGATATCCTTCTTTTCTGCGCTTTCCAGTTTGAAGAAGAGGCTGCTAAAGATATCGATGAGTTGAAGCCAGAAATTGCAGGGATGCAGCTCTTGAAGGCACAGATGAATGCTGATCTCTTTACTGAAGACCTGAAAAAGAAAAAATCTGGCAATGAAAGCTTCTGGTTGGTAGGGCAGCCAGATATTGAACTCAGACGTATTTCCGAAGGCGATTATGCAGGAAAATACGAAGTAGAAGTGCTTGGTTTTGATTACTATAATCCTAAAACTGGGGACGTAGAGAGTGGCGGAAAAAGTAATATAGCTATGTGGATGCTGGATACAGATTATGATGATAGGAGTCTTTTCCCGTCTCAGGTCTTTTTACCTATGGCTGGAGCTAAGGATGGATGGGCAAAGCTTGCCAAGAACCTTAAAGCTGATATTGACACTGAAAAACTAGAAAAGTTCAGAAGCACCGTATCGATTCCGTTCGAAGCAGGTCGAAATTGGAAAATTGCTGTCAAGATAATCGATGATCGTGGAATCGAAAGTTTGAGAATTCTCAAACTATAAGGGGGAATTGTTTATGGAAGTAAAAAAAGTAATAGACAAGCTGATTATCAACTCCCCCTACGAAGAACCTAAGCAACACTGGTTTTATCTTAGGGAAAGACGCCTTTTTGAAAAAAGAGACGGTAGAAGACCCCCAGGTTATCTAATCGCCACTCAGGGAAGCGAATCTTTCGATGATCCTGGGATTTTTATAAAAATAGAGCTCGTTGAAAAAATACGCGAGAAAGTGAAAAGCTGGAGGAATAATGATTACCCTGGAGTAACAGGAATAACAAAAAGATTACTGAGATACTGGCAAGATAAAGAAGAGCGTACTAATAACCGCTTTTTCTTCTGTCAGCTTGAAGCCATTGAAACTCTAATTTGGCTTACCGAAGCTCCAGAATCAGAAAAAGTGGGGGTAGAAATTCCTTCAGACGGCGGAGATTTCTCTCGCTGGTGTAGTAAGATGGCTACTGGTTCAGGCAAAACCGTAGTTATGGCCATGCTCATTGCCTGGCAAGTATTGAATAAGGTAGCTGACCCTCAGGATTCAAGGTTTTCTAAAAATATTCTAATTGTATCACCAGGAATAACAGTTAAAAATAGACTTTCTGTTCTCAGTCCAAACGAACCTAATAACTATTATGAAGAATTCAATGTTGTTCCTCCAGGTTTGATTGAAAGGTTACGACAGAGTAAAGTAAAGATTATTAACTGGCACAAACTTGCTTGGGAAAATGAAGAAAGGATCGCAAAAAGAAAGAGTGTAGACAAGCGTGGAGCAAAGAGTGATGAAGCATATGTTAGAGAAGTCCTTGGAGAACTAAAAGATGCCAGTAATATCGTTGTCATAAATGATGAAGCACATCACGCATGGCGAGTCCCCGCTGAAAGCAAAATAAAAGGAGTTAAAAAGGAAGAAATTGAAGAGAGTACAATCTGGGTTGGTGGATTAGATAGAATCAATCGTAAAAGAGGTATTCTTCGATGTTTTGATTTTTCCGCAACTCCTTTTGCTCCTTCAGGAAAAAAAGCTTCCGATGAAGCACTTTTTGGATGGATTATAAGTGATTTTGGGTTAAATGATGCAATAGAATCAGGATTAGTAAAAACCCCCAGAATAGTTATCCGTGATGATGGTCGGAAAAATGAGGAACTCAAATCCCGACTATACCATATATACAAGGATCCTGATATTCAAAACGACTTGAACTTAAAAGAAGATCCTTCCTATCCTCTCCACGATTTTGTAATTAACGCTTATTATCTCCTCGGCAAAGACTGGCTAAAAACCAAAGAAGAATGGGAGAAAGAGGGTCATAAGGTTCCTCCAGTTATGATAACTGTTGCAAATAGAACGGAGACTTCTGCCAGAATCAAACATGCTTTTGATCATAAAGAAATTCTCATTCCTGAGTTGTGTGATCCTGAAAAAACACTCCAAATTGATAGTAAAATTCTGAACGAAGCTGAAAGTTCAGAAGAAAATATTGATTTTTCTTCAGATATCAATGAGCAAGAAGTTAAATTAACAAAACAAAAACAAGCAGAGTTGCTTCGCTGGAAAGTTAATACAATAGGAAAGATAAGAGAACCTGGAGAGCAGGTTCAAAATGTCATATCAGTTGGGATGCTCTCTGAAGGCTGGGATGCAAAGACTGTAACCCATATTATGGGTTTACGTGCTTTTTCAAGTCAACTCTTGTGTGAACAGGTCGTGGGTAGAGGTCTTAGGCGAACTTCTTATGAAGTAGAAGACGATGGACTGTTCGAGCCTGAATATGTGAATATTTTTGGAGTGCCTTTTACTTTTCTTCCTCATGAAGGAGGAGAGGGAATTCCGAAACCAACAAAGCCTAGAACAGCAATTGAACCGGTGAAAGAAAAACAAAAATATGAAATCCCTTGGCCAAACATATTGAGAATAGATCACGTATATTGTCCTGTTTTAAAACTTGACATGGAGAAAGTAACTCCAATTATATTGGATCCCTATGAAAGTATAACTCAGGCAGAAATGGCTGCGATTATTGCCAGCAAACCTAGTCTTGCAGCATTGTCCGAAATAGACCTGCAAGAAATTGCAGATAAGTTCAGAACTCAAACAGTCATATTTGAGACTGCAAAAAGAATATTCAATAGCGAAAAGGACAGTCTAAAAGGAAACAAAGATTTCTTCCTTGCCCAGCTAATAAAAATAACAAGTGATTTTATTAATAGTGAGAAAATTGTGATTAGTAGCCGTCATTACAGGGAAAATGAACTGAAAAAAAGGGTATTAATTACAGTTAACATCAACAAAATCGTACAACATATTTGGAATGCTATTCGTGCAGAAAACACGGAAAAATTGCTGCCTGTATTTGATAAGGAAAACCCTATTAGGTCAACAGCACAAATGCGTACATGGTATACCACAAAGCCTTGTGAACATACAGAAAAATCTCATATAAACCTCATAGTTGCGGATAGCACCTGGGAAGCATCAGAAGCCTACGTATTAGATAAACATCCTTTAGTAGATTCCTGGGTAAAAAATGACCACTTGGGGTTTACGATCTTATATAACTATAAAGGAGTCATCAAAAAATACTATCCAGATTTCATAATAAAGCTAGTAAACGGAGAACTTTTAGTACTAGAAACTAAAGGACAAGACGATGACCAGGATAGGACAAAGAGAGTATTCCTAAAAGAATGGGTTGAAGCGGTGAACAATCATGGTGGATTTGGAAAATGGCATGAAGATATTTCGCGCCATCCATCTGATGTGGAAGACATCATTGAAAAATGTTGCTCACTTATTTCATCCTAATTTTTCTTCTTTTTTCAAATAACCCCTGAAAACTCAAAATTATAGACTATCACTAAATTCCGGAACAGGAATTTTTCCCTCATCAGGGTGTAGCCTGACTTCAAAATCCATCAGATTTCATCCCGGGATACGAATTATTCTTTTCCTCCTAGTTTTGTACTGGCCTTTAAAACTTAATCCCAACTTAGACCCTATCCGAAAAGTATTGTGACCGCTGTAACTTTTACAATAATCAACATGTGCTATTCGACAGGGGCAATCTTTAATGACTTTTTTATTTTCTTACAGGATTACATGCAGTAGTAAACTCAACTCTCAATATTTTTCAAATGTTTGATAATACTATTATACCCCGCAGCTAAAATAAACACTTTATGAAACTCACCGTCCTTGTCGACAATAACACCCTTATTGACAGGTATTTCTTTGCCGAGCCCGGTTTGTCTTTTCTGCTGGAGGATTCAGGCATCCGGGTTCTTTTTGATACCGGATATTCGGATATCTTCCTTACAAATGCCCGGAAAATGGGGCATTCACTTCTGGACCTTGACTACCTGGTCCTATCCCACGGACACCTGGATCACAGCTGGGGACTCGGACCTCTGATACGTTTATTCACGGAAGCAGGGATAGAAAGGCTGCCCGGCAGACCTCCGGTTCTCGTTGCCCATCCCCTGGCTTTCGAAAGCAAAAAAACTGAAGAGATAGGGGAAATCGGAAGTCTGTTCACTCCCAAAAAACTTTCAGAACACTTCAGGCTGCAGCTCTCAAGTACTCCCCTCTGGCTGAGCGAAAAGCTCGTTTTCCTTGGGGAAATTCCCAGGAACTTCACTTTTGAGGCAGAGGCAGCTGTCGGATATGTGAAGGACAGCGAAGGAAACAAAATTCCCGACCATCTTCCGGATGACACGGCACTCGTATACAGGGCAGAAGCAGGGCTCGTAATTATTACGGGCTGTTCCCACTCAGGAATCTGCAATATTGCCGAATATGCAAAGGAAGTCTGTGGAGACAGCAGGGTCCTTGATATAGTAGGTGGCTTTCATCTTCTGAAACCCTCAGAAGAACGGATGCGTGGGACCCTTGAATACCTTAAAAAACTTGACCCCGGCTGCGTCCACGCCTGCCACTGTACGGACTTAAACTCAAAAATAGAGCTTTCAAAGGTTTGCAGGCTTAAAGAAGTTGGAGTTGGCCTGCAGATTGAATATTTTTAACGATTTTTTAATTCTCCTTTGTCTTTACAAAAACGGCTCTTCGTTGTTTTGTGTGGCTATCCTCATAATGTCTTCATGAAAACCAATGCGGTTTTGAATTGAGAATCATCTTATCCACAGGGAATGGCGAAGAGTCACAAAAACTGCGCCTGCCAGGTCTCATTTTTGATCTATCCTGAGTATGTGTTTTTCCATTAATTGTTTTTCAAAACGCTGGCTGTGTGGAGGTAATGAATAGGCGGGCAGATAAATATAAAAATAGAGTTTTAATATTCTCTCTTGAGTGGATCAAAAAGTAATGTTATAATTCGGGATAAAATTATAATATCCTCTCTCCTATCTACTTCTTATGTCCAAGCAGCTTATAGATTTGATAGACCGACTTTTCGATAAAACTGTATCGCAGGCTGAGAAGGGGCAGTACAAAAAGGCGCTTGAAACCATTGAAAAAGCCGAAAAGCTTTCGGAGAAAGCAAATCGTCCGGAATTATTATGCCAGACCCTTATGTTTAAAGGAAAGGCTCTGCTTGCTCTGAATAGGCAGGAAGAAGCCCTGGTCGAGTTCCAGGGAATGATGGAGCTTGCCATCCCTCTCTTTTTAGATGATCCAGAAGATACCGATTCCCAGTACTTTGTCTACAATTCTACAGGTTTTACTGTAAAAACCCTTGAAGAAATTGAAGATATTTCAAAAACACAGGAGTTCCTTTCCAGGAATGAAAAATACTTCGGGAAAACCTTTGATGCATTTGAAAAGCTGATTGCAAAGGAGCCTGATAATTTTGAATATATTGTAAATTATTTGAAAACGCTGGAAAACGTCCGGGGCTATTACATGAGAGCCCAGCAGTTTGAAAAACAGGTTCCGGTCATGGGCAGGATCGTGAAGTACTACGGGAAAATATTTGAAATCCGGTCCAAAAAAGAGGAACTGTTTGATAAACTGGACAAATTGATTGGAGAGTTTAAAACCTATTGTTTTGTTTTCTGGAAGCCTGAGGAGGCAAAAGAGATCTTCTCACAAGCCGAAGAAGTCTACAGAAAGGTCCTGGAAAAAGAACCCGTGAACAGATTGGCCTTCAGGGGCCTCATATCCTTATATGAAGAGTTCGGAGACCTGTACTCAAGAGTGGGGGACATCGAGAAAACTGAAGAAACCTACCTGAAAGCCTTCGAAGCCCTGGACGAAAAAATCCGGAAACAGCCAGGGGACATTTCTACTCTCAGGAAGCAGAGTGAAATCCTCCAGACTCTCAGCAGGTTCTTTTCTCAGAAAAATGAGACTGAAAAAGCTGGTCAGTATGCTGAAAAAGCTCTCGAAATACTCAAAGAGTTGCCAGGGAAAAAGCCTGAGGATCTGGACTATCAATCTGATATTTCCGACGACTTCACCGAACTTGGAGAACTGTTTGGAGAGATTGGGGACATAGAACATGCAAAAGAGTGCCGTATGCAGGAAATCGATATCTATAGGAACATACACGAAAAAGACCCTGAAAACCTGGTAAGTGTAGCGAATATAGCCGCTACTTTTGACCAGATAGGGCATCTGCACGCAAACCGTGGGGAAATAGAGCCTGCAAAACAGTACTATGAGCGGGGAATTGAAACATACGAAAAGCTGCTTGAGTCCGACCCCGGAAATTTCGAATATGAAATCGGCATTGCAAATTCTTTAAATTACATCGGAGAACTATACACTTCTCTTGAACCTGAAACCGCCAGCCATTATTTTGAAAAAGCTCTCGCTATAAATGAAAAAGCTGTAAAATTATATCCTGAAAGTACTGATTACATGAAAGAGCTCATTTATACCCTGAAGAATATTGTGACCTTAAATATTGAGCAAAAGCAGTATGAAAGCGCGATTCAGGCTCATGAGCGTATTACAGAACTCCACCTGGAAATGATCCGAAAAAATCCGGGGGACTCGGCGTATGAAAAAGATCTGGGTAATGCCCACAGTGAGTTTGGGCTTCTTCTCGAAAGGGCAGAAAAGCCTGAACTTGCAAAGCAACAGTATTCAAAAGCAGCAGAAGCTTTCAGGCAGATCCTGCAAAATGAAGAGGAAGAGTCCCTAGCAAAAGACCTGCTGGCTATGGACCTCAGAATGCAGATAACGCTCCTCACCCATGCAAAAAAGCACAACTTAGCAAAAGAATATCTGGACCTTGTCCGTGATTACTACGAAAAATTATACGAAAATGACCCTGAAAACCCGAAAAATTGGAAAAATCTTTCTGATATTCGGCTCCTTGAAGGGATTTTACAGGAATCCATGAAAAATTACGGAATAGCTATTGAAAGGTATGAATCAATATTTCCGATTCTTACGAAACATCTCGGGCCAGATACTGAAAAACTTGAATACCAGGCAAAAGTTAACATCGTATACCTCCAGCTCGGCATTGTTTACTTTTCAGCCAATGAACTCGAAAAGTCAAAAGAAGCCTTTGAAAAAGCTCTGTCCATAAATGCAAAACTGATTGAAAAAGATCCGGAAAGTCCCGTGTACGTAAGAGATGCAATTGTGACATTTGAGGAATATGCGAAGTTACTCAAAAAGCTTGACAGGAATGAAGAAGCAGAGGAATATATCGCAAAGGCTGAAAAACTTAATACAAATCTGGAGTAAGATGTTCATGAAAGAGACCCCTGGTTTCCTGAGAGATCAGGACCAGGGCATAATTTGCTGCTTATCCATCTTTACTCCTTAAGGATAAATCAGTCCTTTGTGATCATAACTCCGTTGGCTGTTGGAATAAATACGAAATCATGTAACAGTCTCATCAAAACTCAACTCGCCGGCAGCCAAAGGATGCAGGAGAAATTAGTCTATCAATTAAATGTTTTCTTGGACTTTACATTTCGACCCCCTCTCAAAAATAAGGTGATTTTCACAACAACTGACTAAACTTATAAGGTGATTTTCACAACAACTGACTAAACTTATTGAACTAGATGTGAGTACATGCTCAACAAAATCAATGATTTTAACTTGAATCCCACAATGTTCAAAAAAAGCCAGTTTAAATTTGGAAAACAAATAAAAAATTTAGGCATATACAAAGATAAATAAAGAATTATACGTAATTAATATGGAATCAAGAGCAAAATTAGTAATAAACTGTGTGAATAAAAAAAATTAAGTTGTGTTTTTTTGGAGGGGGTCGAAATGTAAATTGGACGCTGGTTGTGCAGAGTTTTTAACAAGAAAGGAACGGCTAAAAATAAAAATAGAGATTTATAAAACATTAGTTGCTCTCAATTTCTTCCAGTATTTCTTCAATTGACGGTTTTAAAGAAGGAAGATCTTTCTTTGCAGTGCTCCAGATAATAGGGAGGTCTACTACAAAATATCCATGGACTACTTTATCGCGGATTCCTGACATAAACTTCCATGGAATCTCTGGATAATCGTTTTTCAAGGTATCAGGAAGGTTTTTTTGTCGCTTCTCCGATAATCTCCAGGGATTTCATTACGGCATATATCGTTTTCTTATCGCCGGAAAACTCATTAAACTCCATCGCCTTGATGAACCCTTCAACATCATCAATGGCATCAAGGATATCCTGCAAAAATTGAGTGAAGTCTCTTTCATCTTTCCTGTAAGTCATAAAGAAACCACTTCATTGAGAATATGTTTTCCAACATTTGGCTTGAGTCCGGTTCTGGTTACCAGATCTACTTTTACTCCTAACAGATCACTAAGGTAATACTCAAGCTCAATATATTTCAGAAGGCCAGGTGTTTCATCAAATTCCACCAGAACATCAAGGTCGCTTTCACTTGTTTGTTCCCCACGAACGTATGACCCGAAAACTCCGAGATAGCTCATGCTGTATTTTTCTCTGATCTCAGGCAGGTGTTGCCTGAGTATTCTTATAAAATGGTCAGCATTTTTAAGTTGTTGGGAAGTCATTTTTATTTTCTTCCTTATTCTTTCATTGCTGGGTACCTGCACGAATGGTCTGCCTTATACCGGTACCAGCTCTTTTAACACGTCATCTTTCGTCATCGGGTGGAGAACTCTCTCTGAAACAACATCAACTGGAACTCCAAATAAATCCTCAAGATAATATCCAAGTCCTACAAGGTGTAAGAGGGTAGCTCCTTCTCCAAACCTCACAAGGACGTCAATATCACTTTCTTTTTTTCTTCGCCACGTGCGTACGAGCCGAAAACCCCAGGACTTCAGCTTTGAACTCTCCTTTTATTTCGTCCTTTCTTTCTAAGATAAGGAGCCGGATCTGGTTAATATCCCTATATGTTCCTCTATATCCTGCAATATTTGTTTCTACCCATTTTTAAGTTAATCTACGTTTTGAGTGATCTTCCCGCGTATAAAGTACTGTGTCCTTTGCATAATATAATCTGCTGTATTACAAATTTGTACTCCTTTTTCCGCTTCCATTTTTTTTCGGAAAGGCCGGTCACTACGTGACCGTAAATGTAGCCTGGGTCAAGTTTTTGGTTAATTCTTTCCCGTAGCGAGGTTAAAGTTTCAGCTCCAGAAATCGGACAATAGACATAATCGGATAACAGACATAATCGGATAATAGACATAATCGGATAATAGACATATATGCCCTATTCGATATGCCCTATTCTGCGTCTGATTAACGGTATCTACTATCAAAGTATAATTATAATGTTTCAAGACTTGATCTTCTCATCCGAGTTATAAATATTCGCTATAGAATAAGCATTTATATCAGAAAAAGAATTTTAGACTCTGTTTACGTCGTTACCTCAATTCACAATACCTTATTCCATACCAAGTAAAAGAGGCTCAAACTTTGAAATTACAGTTCAATCTCAAAGCTTACTTTAAAACAAGTGCAGACCCCACTCCTGCAAAGGATGTTATAGCTGCGCTTTTTGAAGAGGCAAACGGTACCCTTCTCACCCGAGGGGCGCCTGAAGGGCAGGGAGCAAAGGTTACGGAATGGAAGCTCGGGGAGGACAGGATCGAGCTTTCGCTCCAGTCCGGCAGGTATGTTAGAGTGCACGATGCAATTTTCCGGCTGAGGAAACAGCTCTCTGAGTCACTAGGTAAGAAATTCAAGATCGGGATTCGTGGAATCGAGGTTGAGTCTTTCATCATTAAGGTGCCGGCTGACCATGAGCTCCGGATGCTCAAAGTGCCCTATATCAAAAGTATGGAAAACATTGAAGGCGGGATTGAGCTCGAGCTTGAGGTCGGAGAAGCTGAGATGAAGAACCGGGTGCCGGACAGGATTCTCACGCTCCTCGAAGAGAAAATCGAAGCTGCCCGGTACGGGGCAAAGGCCGAGCACTGGAACCTGCTCTGGCAGAGAGAGCCAATGGAGCATCCCTTCAAGGAAGACCCTACCCAGGCCATGATGAAAGAAGGCTGGCTCAAGCGTGGGGCAAGCCGCGGGCAGTGGATCCACGGGCCCCAGTCCGCAAGGGTCTTTCGAACTTTCGAGAAAATTGTCCTTGAAGAACTCCTTGGACCTCTCGGATACAGGGAAATGATTTTTCCAAAACTGGTAACCTGGGAAGTCTGGATGAAGTCCGGGCATGCAAAGGGCGTCTACCCTGAGATATATTATGTATGTCCTCCGCAGACAAGGGACCCAGACTACTGGGAAGAGGTTGCTGATTACTACAAGGTTACTCACGAAGTACCCACAAAGTTGATCAAAGAAAAAATCGCAGAGCCAATCGGAGGTATGTGCTATGCCCAGTGCCCGCCTTTCTGGATGTACGTGACAGGCGAGACTCTTCCGAATGAGGAAATTCCCGTAAAGGTCTTTGACAGGTCAGGGACCTCTCACAGATATGAGAGCGGCGGAATTCACGGAATCGAAAGGGTAGATGAGTTCCACAGGATCGAAATTGTCTGGATAGGCACAAAGGAAGAGGTATTAAAGTGCGCAGAAGAACTGCATGACCGCTATATGCATATCTTCAACGACATCCTGGACATCGAGTGGAGAAAAGCAAGAGTTACTCCCTGGTTTATGGCACAGGAGGGGCTGCTCGGGCTTGCCGAAGAAAACACTGTCGGGACAACCGATTACGAAGCCTGCCTGCCTTATCGTGGGCCGGATGGAGAATGGCTCGAATTCCAGAATGTGAGCATCAACGGGGACAAGTATCCCAAAGGCTTCAATGTAAAACTCCAGTCCGGAGAAGAACTATGGTCCGGCTGTTCCGGAGTCGGGCTTGAAAGATGGGCTGCGGTCTTCCTTGCGCAGAAAGGGCTTGACCCTGCAAACTGGCCAGAGGAATTTAGAAAAAGAGTAGGTGAAATGCCGAAAGGTATACGCTTCCTTTAAACTTTTCTTTATATTTTTCCTGGATTTTTTTCTGGATTTTTTTCTGGATTTTTTCCTGGATTTTTTCCTGAATTTTCCTGAATTTTCCTGAATTTTCCTGAATTTTCCTGAATTTTCCTGAATTTTCCTGAATTTTCCTGAATTTTCCTGAATTTTCCTGAATTTTTCTCTAAACTTTTTTCATTAAACTTTTTCCCTTAAACCTTTTCCCTTACATTTTTCTTAAATCTTTTTTTTTATACACTTCCTTCATACTTTTTCTTCAAACTTTTTTTATTTTTCTTTTTAGCAGATAGGCAGAAAGCGTTTCTGACCGATTTGTTTATATACTGATATGATATGTATAGTGAGCCATTAACTAGTTAGATGCCGCTAATTTCTGAGAACTTCTGGCGATTTTCCGGATCGTATTTTTGATTATCAGGAGCCTGTAGCTGTCGGAATATAGGGGACGGATCCAGGTTCGGAAGCCTATGAAAGCTTGGAAATTTCATCTTGAAAGGGAAACGCTAGTGCTAAAAGCACCACAAACTGCGCCTGGCAGCGCAAAGTCTGTGTAAAAGCGCTGAAGGTCATTCACGCTCATTGATTAAGGAGAAAGCTCAACTCGAGCATCCGGAATAAGAAACTGAAAGGCTTGAGGGCCGCAGGATAAATCAGCAGCATACAAAATTCAACAAAATACTAGAAACAACATAAAACCATAAAAAGGAACATTACTTCGGAGGAATCACTTGGCAAGAAAGAAAGTACAGAGAAAGCTTGACGGATGGAAATCCAAGGAATGGTATAATATTGAAGCTCCTGCTTACTTAAATAGAGCTATTGTCGGTAACACGATGGCAGGAGACCCTTCTCTTCTTGTAGGGCGCAATATTGAAACCACTGTTGGGGAACTTACCAACGATATGACCAAAAATAACACTAAGGTCATTCTCAGGATTAACAACGTCGTCGGAGACGTCGCAACTACTGACCTCATGGGCCACGAACTTACAACCGACTATATCCGTTCAATCGTGAAGAGGCAGACCTCAAGGATTGATGCGAATATCGACGTTAAAACCAAAGACGGCTATGTCATCCGTGTAAAGCCTACCTGCTTCACAATTAAAAGAGCACGCTCAAGCCAGATCAAAGCCATAAGGGAAATGATGGTCGACATTGTCACAAAGCGTGCATCAGATGCCGATTTCGAGACATTTATGCAGGAAGCAATCCTTGGCAGGCTCTCAGCAGCTATTTACAGGCAGGCAAAATTTATTTATCCACTTCGCAGGGTTGAAATCCGGAAAACCCAGGTCGAAGCCAGACCAGCAAAAACTGCACCTGCTGCACCAGAACCTGCAGCAGCGTAATTCAGTTTGGTTTAGTATCAAGAGGCAGGGGAAAATCCGAAAGGATTTTCTTATCTCTTTTCTTAGTTCTTTTTAGTTACAAATTTCTTATTCTTACTGTTGTAATTGTTCTTCTTTACTGTTGTTTTTGCTATAATTATTCTTTTTTACTAATGCAATTGTTTCTCTAAAGCTCTTTTTAATTTTAGATTGTGTAACCAATATAAGTGCAAAGGACTCACTCAAAACTCTCGAATCACAGAAAAAAAGGTGAAACTCTGAAACTTTATAGTTTGGCCCTTTTTCAGCTTAGTATCTCCATTAAAACAGCTCTCTCGAGTAAAACGAGTGAAAAGGGTTCTGTACTCCCTGGGAGGAGATTGGGGCAGCGACTGAACGAAAAGGAAATTGGATTTCTCTAATTGTCGAGTTTCAGGTTTTTTCCTTATTCTTTTTCAGGCCTGTAGTCAATACTTTTGAAGTTTTTTCTGCTGCCGGAGTTGCTGCTAGTCTTGTTGCCGGGCTTGTTGCTGAATTTGTCGCTGAACTTACTGTCGGATTTGCTGCTGAACTTGCTGTTGAACTTGCTGCTGAACTTGCTGCAGAGCGGCTTACAGAAGCTTTTTCCTTGATCCTGGTTTCGGCTCCTTTGCCTGGCTTTTTCCAGTATTTTCTGCCTTCTGCGCAGCGCCGGTTTACGCAGAACTCTTCCTCAGGGCTGTCACCTTCTTCTTTTAGCCTGAACAGCTTCCAGCCACAGGTCTCACAGGTCTTGTCAAGTAGGGTCAGTTTTCCGGTTTTTGGGACTGAATGAGTGTACCCGCAGCGTTTCGTGCAGCCCAGAAATCGGGTGTCTTTAAAGGTTATCAGGAACATGCTTCCGTCACATTCAGGACAGGGACCGACCGTTTCCGGAGGATAGCATTCTTTTTCAAGGTCGCAGGTAAAGCAGGGACCTATGCCAACAGCCCAGTTATACTTATTTCCTACTTTCAGGACAGCTACCCCTTCCTTTTTACATTCTTTGCTTCTGAGTACGGTCAAAGCCCCGGATTTTGGTAGAGGATATGAGTTTCTGCAGTCAGGATAGCCTGTGCAGCCCACAAAACGGCCTGAGTCCGTTTGCACAATCCTGAGCACGTGCCCGCAGGCTTTACAGGTTCCGATATAGTTTTTCTTGTCTTCGAGGGCGGCTTCATCCTTGATTGTGCCTGCTATGCTTGAAGTTAAATCCTTTTTATTTGCTTCAAGCTGGGCATACATCTCCTTGATCAGGGCTGTGCCTTCGTCAAGGGCAGCTTCAAATTCTTTTTTTCCGTCCTCTACTTCCTGGATAAGGGCTTCGATCTTTGCCCTTATTTCCGGCCTTACTAGAATCGGAACGGTCAGAGAGAGCCCTTCCATAAGGGTAAAGCCTATATCGAGAATAGAGATTGTTTTTCCCTTTGTCTCAAGATACCCTCGCTTCTTATTTGTTTCAATATGTGTAGGAGCCGTTGCCTTTGTTCCGATTCTGTTTTTGTCCATAAGGGTCAGAAGTTCGGCTTCGGTTAATTTTTTTGGAGGGCTGGTTTTGGACTTTGTATTGCTAAGCTTTTTTATGCCCACTTTCTGGCCTTCTTCTACAAACGGGAGCAGTTTATCCTTTTTATTTTCGAAGGGATAAGCTTCGAGCCAGCCAGAATCCTTGAGCACGGTGCCTGAAGAGTCAAAAGGCTCTTCCTGTACGAGCAGGTGGAGATGAGTTTTCTCAAAAACTGCTGCAAGCATGAGGTTTGCCAGGAAGTGCCTTGCTATAAGGTCGTAGACTTCAGGTGCCTGAGGGATATTTACTGCAGAGCTAACCTCTCCTCTTGAAGCCACTCTGATCGGGTGGATTGGAGGGTGGTCATGCGCATCTTTTTCCCCGTTTTTCGGGACGATTGGGGCTATGAGGATAGATTCTGCAAAAGGTTTGTACTCCTTCTGACGTGCAAAATCAAAGACAAGGGACTTGAAATCAAAGTCGTCTGCGTATTTGTTTGTCTCAGTCCTGGGATAGCTGGTAAACCCTGCAAGGTAAAGTTGTTCTGCGACCTCAAGAGCAAGTTCAGGGCTTATCCCGAGAAACTTGGAAGCCCGTTTAAGGAATTCGGTAGTATTTAATGGATTAGGAGGACTGGTTTTTGCTTCTTTTACTGTTTTTTTCGCAACTAACCCTTCTTTTGCTCCTTTCAGCCGTTTGAAGATTTCAGCAGCTTTTTCTTTATTGTGAATATTTCCTGCCCTGTGAGTACCTTCGAAGTCATCTCCTTCTTTTCCACTTTCTGCCGAGAAAATTGCAGTTATTTTCCAGAAATCTTTTGCCTGAAAAGACCGGATTGCTTTTTCCCTTTCGTATACAAACCCACAGGTAGGAGTCTGGCAGGGGCCAATAGAAAGTATGTCCTTTGTTCTTGCTCTTTCCCTGACCGAAAGCGTAACAAAGCGGGTAAAAGCCGCCCCCATTTTGAGATCCAGAATCTGTCTGGTTTCTGCAGCCATTGCCATGTTATAGTCCGGATCTATCAGGCTTTCAAAAGCTTTTTTTACCTCCTTTGGGGAGAGAGACGAAAAACGTGCCCTTTCAATAGGCACATTTGTTACTTCCTCTGAGAGTGTTTTTGCTTCAAATCCTATGTTTTCTCCTTCTCTATCATAGTCGCAGGCAAGGACAATCTTGTTTGCCCTTTTTGCCAGCTTTTTTACTGCGGCAGCGTAATCAGCTCGTGTTACAAGTTTTTGCGGGTCTACTCCAAGAAGCACACCCGGATTGACTTCATTCCATTTATTATACTGCTCCGGAAAGTCATAATTCATAATATGCCCGGAAAGTCCCATTACCAGCCACTCTTCACCTTTCCACTTAAATTCGTATGCTGGCAGCCCTTCAACTGTTATCTTCTCAACTTCCCCCTCGCCCAGGATGCTAGCAATCTGGGCTGCTGCCTTATTCTTTTCTGCAAATGCGACAATTGTCATATAAAATACCCTGATTCTGTTCTTGAAGTTGTAATGGAATCTAAAATAGTATTAATAAGAAATGTGTAAGGAAATGTGTAGGAAATTCATAACGAAATGAATTAGGAAATGTATCTGAAAGATTTCCCTTCTTTTTCTTGTTTCTTTTATATGAATCGGCTTAATCTTACTGGTCAGGTTCAATTGTTTCACTGGTCAGGTTCAGTTATTTCACTGGTCAGGATAAGATATATA